>DAIMYL010000189.1:0-2353 GCA_036734505.1 Steroidobacteraceae bacterium
GGTGGAACGCGTCCTCGAAGTTCGCGAGCGTGTGCGCGCTGCCGAGGAAATGGCTGCCGGGACCGACCTCGCGGATCGCGTCCATCGCCTGTCCGCGCTCGCTGACATCCATGCCGGCCGCGAGCGCCTGCATCATCGCCAGCTGGTCGGCGTCCATCACGAACTTCTCGTAGCTCGCGACGAGGCCGGACTCGAGCCAACCGGCTGCATGCGTGACGAGGTGCACGCCGGCGAGCAGGGTCGGCAGCAGGGTGTGCGCGCTTTCGTAGCCCGCCTGCGCGTCGGCGACCTTGGAGGCGCAGAGCGAACCGCCGCTGCGGCAGGGCACGCCCAGCCGCCGCGCGAGCTGCGCGGTGGCGAAGATCATCTGCGTCGCCTCCGCCGTGCCGAAGGTGGGCGAGCCGGTGCGCATCGACACGGCGCCGACGAAGGACCCCATGATCACGGGTGCGCCGGGCCGCACCAGCTGCGTGAGGGCCATGCCGGCCAGCGTCTCGGCGAGGATCTCGGTCATGCAGCCCGCGGGCGTCACCGGTCCCATCGCGCCCGCCAGCACCGCCGGGACGACGATGCTGCCCTGGTTGTGCGCGGCGAACTCGCGCAGCGCGCCGAGCATGCGGCCGTCGAAGGTCAGCGGCGAGTTGGAGTTGATGTTGCCGAGCAGCACGGCGTGCGAGTCGACGAAGTCGGCGCCGAACAGCACCTCCGCCATGCGCACGGCGTCGGCGGCGTGGCCGGGCGTCTCGGGCGTGCCCTCGCAGGCCATGTCGCTGTGACGGAAGTAGGCGTACTGCACGTCGAGGTGGCGCTTGCCGGGCGGGATGTCCATCGGTTCGCAGGCGCTGCCGCCCGCGAAGTGGATGGCCGGCGCCATGTGCGCGAGCTTGATGAAGTCGACGAGGTCGGCGAGCGTCGCGTAGCGCCGGCCGCGCTCGAGGTCGGTGACGAAGGGCGGGCCGCCCACCGGCGAGAACACCGTGGCATCGCCGCCGAAGCGCACGGTGCGCGCAGGGTTGCGCGCATGCACCTCGAAGGTCCGGGGCGCGGTGGCGAGCAGCGCGCGGCAGAGGCCGCGCGGGAAGCGCACGCGCTCGCCCTGCACATCGGCGCCGGCGGCGCGCCACAGGCGCAGCGACTCGGGGTCGCGCCGGAACTCGATGCCGACCTCCTGCAGGACGGTGTCGGCGTTGTGCTCGATGATCTCGACGGCTTCGTCGTGCAGCAGTCCGACCGCCGGGATGCTGCGCCGGATGTAGCCGAGCTTCGTCGCGGTCTGTCGGCTGCGCGCGGCGCGGCGCTGCTCACGGCCGCGGCGCGGACCTCGGGCGGCGTCGGCGGGGTCCGCGGCGTCGTCCGTCATGGGCGCTCGCAGCGCACGGCCAGCCACAGCGCCGCCGCGACGAGCGCGAACGCGGCGCCCGTGATCCACGCCGCGTTCCAGTCGCCGCTCGCCACCAGCCACGCGACCAGCGGTTGGCAGACGATGCCCCCGGTGTTGCCGCCGGTGTTGAGCACGCCGGTCGCGGCGCCGGTGTCGGCGCGCGCGATGTTCATGGTGGCCGCCCAGTAGGGCCCTTCGTTGACCTCGATGGCGAAGAACGCCAGCGTCAGCGCCGCGACCGCGAGCGCCGCGCTGGCCGCGGCGGGGATCGCCACCAACATCACGGCGCCGAGCGGCAGGCTCAGCAGCGGGAGGAGACGGTAGCCGCGCGTGGCGCCGTGACGCTGGGCGAGCCGGTCGGCGAGCACGCCGCCCGCCGCCGCTCCCACCGCCGCGCCGATCCACGGGATCATCGCCATCAGGCCGCTCTCCAGACCTTTGAGGCCGCGCTGCTCGACGAGATACAGGAAAGACCAGGACATGATCATGTAGAACACGAAGTTCAAGCAGAGGTAGGAGAGCGCGAGCAGCAGGATGTCGCGGTCGCGGAGCACCTCGAGCATGCGGGCGAAGGTGAGCGGCGGCGTGGGCGGCGTGGTGTCGAGCTCGGCGAGTTCGTCGGCCGTCACGCGGCGGTGCTGCTCCGGCCGGTCACGACCGAAATGCCACCAGCCGAGCGTCAACAGCAGCGCGGGCAGGGCGGTGGCGAGGATGGCCTGCTGCCAGCCGAGTTCGGCGATGAGCGCGACCAAGAGCGGCGGCGTCAGGGCGCCGCCGAGCAGCATCCCGGAGGAGATGACGCCGTTGGCGAGCCCGAACTGGCGCGACGGGAACCAGCGCTCGACCACGGTGGCGAACACCGGGAACACCGGCCCTTGACCGAGCCCGAGCAGCGCCTGCGCCGCGATCAGCACGCCGAGCAGCGCCGCGCCCGCGAGCAGGTACGACGGCAGCGCGGTGGCGAGCGTCGCC
>DAIMYL010000189.1:2453-3872 GCA_036734505.1 Steroidobacteraceae bacterium
TCAGCGGATGACATGCCACTCGGTCTGGCGACCGGCGAGGTAGGTCACGCGCTCACCGTCGAACAGCGCGTCCTGCTCGAGCTTGATCTGCACCCACTGACCCGACCATTCCGGCAGCTGCTGTTTGATGTTGCCCTCGATGGCGTAGACGGTGGACGGATGCAGCGGCCAATCGCCCTGGCCGGGTGTGGGTCCCTGGTTGTCCCACATGCCGATGGTGGGGCCGGGAGCGTGGCCGAAGAAGCCGAGCGGATGTGTGTACACGCTGCTCACGATGCCCGCCTTGGCCGACGCCGCGATGACCCGCTCGCGCACCTCGTTGCCGCTGCGGCCGGTCTTGAACTCCGCGGTCAGCAGGTCCTGCCAGCGGTTGCCGGTGCGCAGCGCCGCCTTGAGGCCCTCGGGCACCTCGCGCTCGCCGCTGCGCAGCACATAGCCCATCTCCTGCGTGTCGGTGCAGAGCTTGAGGTAGCAGATGCCGACATCGGTGTGCAGCACATCGCCGCGCTGGATGACGCCCGACTCGCCGCAGAACGGCGCGTCGCGCCCGCAGGCCGCGCCGGCGCGCTGCAGGTTGACGTCCGGGAAGAACCAGATGGGCAGGCCGTGCGACTCGAAGCGCTCGCGGATGTACCAGGCGACGTCCTGCGTGGTGGTCACGCCGGGCGTGATGACCCGGTTGCTGAAGGCCTCGGCGATGACCGCCCGCGCCATCGAGACGATCTGCGGATAGACCTCGAGTTCGGCGGCGCTGCGGGTCTCGAGCCAGCGCACGACCAGGGATTCCGCGGGCACGAGGCGCGACGCGTAACCGGGCGGCAGCACCTCGAGCAGCCGCGAGTGCAGCGCGTGGGTGAGGCCGTCGGCCACCGGCCACTCGCGCGACACGTTGATGCCGATGCGCCGCGGGTCCTTCTTGGCGATGAGCTCGCCGAGCGCGCGCCACTGCGCGTCGAGGTCGCCGCCCGCCCAGGCCGACTCGTAGGGCGGGCCGAGCGGATAGCGGTTGACGGCGAGGCGCTCGATGCCGCCGTCGGGCTTGCGCACGAACACCAGCATGGTGGTGCGGCGCGCGGCGAAGGTCGGCTGCGGCACCAGCGTGAAGTAGACCGGGTCCTCCGCGTACTCGCGGTTGAGCACCAGCCACATGTCGAGGTCGGCCTCGGCCATCAGCTGCGGCAGCAGCCGCTCGAGACGCTCGCGCAGCATGCGGTTCTCCGGCTCCACGCGCGCGCGCGGCGGCAGCACGGCCCAGTCGTCGATGGAGCGCAGGGTCGTCCCCTGGGCGGGCTGCTCCGGAGGGGCGGCGGATCCCCGCGGCGCCGGCGCGGCGATGAGCTGCGCCGAACAGGCGAGGGCGGCGAGCAAAGAAATCCGGATCTTGGCCGTCGTGTCCATGTCTTCCCTGCAGGTGGTCGG
>DAIMYL010000190.1:0-1543 GCA_036734505.1 Steroidobacteraceae bacterium
GACCGCATCACCGGTGAGGTCAAGGAGGTGGCCTATGGCCAGCTCAAGTTCTCCACCGACGACATGGGTACCGTATATATAGAGTGGAGCAAGGTCGCGACGCTCACCACGACGCGCACGCTGCAGCTCGAGCTCGCCGACGGCCGTCGGGTCGTGGGTCGTGATGCCGCGCGCGGTGCGACGCCGGGCACGGTCAGGCTGCGGTCCGGCGATGCGGCCGCGGTCGAGATGCCGCTCGCCAGCATCGTCCGTGTGGCCCCCCTCGAGGACGGTGCCTGGCCGCAACGCCTCGACGGTTCGCTGTCGGTGGGCTACAGCTTCACCCAGGCGCAGAACATCCAGGTGTTCAACCTCGGCGCCTCGATCGGCTCGCGCGACCAGCGCCAGCAATGGCGCGTGTCGCTCGACTCGCAGCTCGCGAGCCGCTCCGACGGCCCCACCAGCCAGCGCGCGGCGCTCGTCGGCACGCGGGAGCGCTTCCTCGCGGACCGCTGGTACCGCGAAGGTACGGTCTCGTTCACGCGCAACCAGGAACTCGGCCTCGACCTGCGAAGCCTGGTCGGCGTGGGTGTCGGCCGCTATCTCGTGCAGCTGGCGGACACGGAATGGCGCGCCGGCGCGGGCATCGCCGCGACCTCCGAGCAGCTCATCGACGGCAGCAGCCGCGAGAGCGTCGAGCTCCAGCTCGGGACCACCTTCAACATCTATCGGTTCGACTCGCCGCAGGTGAACCTCGCCGCAAGCCTGATGGTGCTGCCGAGCCTGAGCGAATCGGGCCGTGTACGCGGTGAGGCGTCCATCCGCCTGCGCCGCGAGATGGTGAAGGACCTGTTCCTCGACCTCTCGCTCTACGACAGCTACGACAACCGCGCCGTGGCCGGCGCGCCCTCGAACGACTGGGGCATGTCCACCTCGCTCGGCTACTCCTTCTGACCGATCCCTCGACGGAACCCATGACCATGAACACCCGCATCCTTCCCCTGCTCGCGCTGCTGCTCGCCGCACCGGCGTACAGCCAGTCCGTCGAGTCCGATCTGCCGCCGGAGGAGGAGGCTGCAGCGAAGGAAGCCGATCATTACGCGTTGCCGGACCTCGCCGACAAGACGCTGGCCGAGGCCAAGGTGGTCGACGCGAAGGACCGGTTCGCGGTGAAGCTCGGCTTCGCGTTCCTGCCCGCTGACTACACCGTCTTCGATCAGGACGCCGACAGCATCGCGCAGGTCGGCGAGCAGGAGGACAAGTACGAGGTCCGTTCGCTGCGCTTCATGGCGCGCGGATTCTTCGAGCTCGGCCGCAAGTGGAACTACATGGTGAGCTACGAATACAAGGGCTTCGACAAGACGAGCGAAGCCAAGTGGACGACCACCGATGTGTTGCTCTCCACCGAGATCGACGGCGTCGGCAAGCTCAGCGTCGGCAAGATCAAGGAATACCACTCCTACGAGATGGTGGGCGACGCCGCGAACCTGCCGCACAGCGAGCGTCTGCTGAGCCCGTTCTTCATCTCGCGCAACAACGGCATCGCGCTCTCGAACACCATGCG
>DAIMYL010000190.1:1643-3862 GCA_036734505.1 Steroidobacteraceae bacterium
TCGGTGCGCAGCGAGTCGCTCGGTTCGCCGCGCTTCGACGGTTGGTATCTCACGGCGGGATGGGTGCTCTCCGGCGAGCATCGTCCGTACGACCGCAAGGCCGGCTATGCGCGTCGCGTGCAGCCCAAGGGTCGCTGGGGCGCGCTCGAGGCCGTCGCCCGCGTCGGCCGCGTCGATCTCGCCGATGGCCGTGTCGACGGCGGCGAGATGGACGGCTGGTGGCTCGGCATGAACTGGTGGGCCACGCGCCGTTGGAAGGCCAGCATCGGCTACGGGAACATCGACCTCGACAAGGGCGGGATCACCGGCACCACCGATACCTGGCTCGGCCGCATCCAGTGGATCTACTGAACACGCTCACGGAGACCTCACCATGAAAGACACGCCATCGAACCGCTCGTCGCAGATGACGGCACGCGTCGCCGGGGTCGCGTTCATCGCGCTGCTCACCGCCTGCAGCGGCAAGAAGGACGAGGCCGCTGCGGCCCCTGCGGCCGCGCCGGCCGCCGAGGCTGCGACCGCGGCGACGGACGCGACGGCAGCGGCCGCTGCACCGGCTGCGGTCGAGACCGCCGCACCCGCCGATGCGAGCGTCGCTGCGCCTCCCGCGCCGCCCGAGGCGATGACCCCGGCCGCGCTCGAAGAGTTGCTCGCGCCGATCGCGCTCTATCCCGATGCGCTGCTCGGCCCGTTGCTCACCGCTGCGACCCACCCGCAGGAGGTCATGGACGGCGGCAACTACCTGCTGCAGACCAAGCTCACGGGCAAGGAGCTCGACGCCGACGCGGAGAAGGCGGGCTTCGGTCCGAGCACGCGCGCGTTGCTGCAGTTCCCGACCGTGCTGGACATGATGTGCCAGAACTTCGACTGGACGCAGCAGCTCGGTTCGGCGATGAACACCGATCAGACGGCGGTGCTCGCGGCCGTGCAGCGTCTGCGCGCGCAGGCGGTCGACGCCGGCTCTCTCAAGTCGACGCCGCAGCAGAAGGTGACGACGAAGACCGTCGAGAAGCAGAAGGTGGTCGTGGTCGAGCCCGTCGAGCCGACCGTCGTCTACGTGCCGCAGTACGATCCGCAGGCCGTCTACCAGCCGGCCGCGACGGCGGCACCCGCGGTCGTCACGACGACCACCAGCACGACGACGCAGTCGGGACCCACCACCGGCGATGTCGCGGCGGCCGGCATCTTCGGCTTCGCGGCCGGCCTCATCGTCGCCAACATCTTCGACGACGATGATGACCGCTATCCGTATCCCTACCCGCGCTGGGGTTACGGCGGCATGTATTACGGCGGATCCGCGTGGTACGGCGGCGGCTATGTCTATCGCCCGAACTATGGCTACGGTGGTTGGGGCGGCGGTTACCGTCCGGGCTACGGCTATCGTCCGCCGGTGAACTACCCGAACGCCTGGAACCGTCCGAACAGCTGGACGAGGCCTCCGGTGTGGACGCGCCCCGGCGTCAACAACAACAACGTCTTCATCAACGTCAACAACCAGAACAACTACTACAACCGCTTCGACGGCAAGAAGAACCAGCGCGTCGCCGATGCGCAGCGTCCGAGCCTCGTGTCGCCGAAGGTGCGCAACGAGGTCGACCGCAGCTATCGGCCGCCGTCACGCCCGATGCCCACGGGCGCGATCAATTCGCAGGGTCGTCCGGGCGGCATGCAGCCCGGCGAGCGGCGTGATGATCGTGGCGACCGCGCCGAGTGGAAGGGCCAGTCCGGATATCAGGGCGCGCGTCCGGGTGTTGCAGGAGCCGGTGGTGCGGCGGCGGGCGCCAAGGTGCCGCAGAACGTCCCGAAGATCAGCGACCGTGATGTGCGCGACAAGTTGCCGGCCGCGGGCCAGCAGCGTCCCACGCCGCAGCAGCGGCCGGCGGTGGCGGATCGTCCGGGTGCGCAGCAGCGACCCGCCGCGCGTCCGGAGCAGCGCCCGATGCCGCAGCAACGGCCCGCCGTCGCCGACCGTCCGGGTGGACAGCAACGCCCTGCCGGTGCGGCACAGCGGCCCACGCCGCAGCAGCGTCCGGCGGCAGCGGAGCGCCCTGGCGCACAGCAGCGTCCGGCCATGGAGCGTCCGATGCCGCAGCAGCGGCCGGCGATGGAACGCCCCATGCCGCAGCAGCGGCCGGCGATCGACAGGTCGGAGCAGCGCCCCATGCCGCGGCCGGAGCAGCGCCCCATGCAGCAGCAGCGGCCCGCCGTCGAGCGTCCGA
>DAIMYL010000191.1:0-1756 GCA_036734505.1 Steroidobacteraceae bacterium
AACCTCGATGCGTTGGCCGCCGCCGGCGCCCGCATGACCTCGGGGTATGTCACCGCCGCCGTCTGTGCGCCGTCGCGATCGGCTTTGCTCGCGGGGCGGCAGCAGACCCGCTTCGGTTTCGAGTTCAACCCGGTCGGGCGTGACGAGGCGCTCGGTCTCGACCGGCGTGAGACGCTGATCGCGCAGACCATGAAGTCGGCGGGTTACCGCACGGGCATGGTGGGCAAGTGGCATGTCGGGCAGGCGCCGGGTTACCAACCGCTAGACCGGGGTTTCGACAGCTACTACGGTGTGCTCGCTGGGGCCACCACATTCCTGCGCAGCATCGGTCCCGGGGACCTGCATGTCGAGACTGCCGAGGACTCCAAGATCAACCGGCAGCGGCTGCCGGTCTACGACGGTCGAACCCCCGTGGATCCGGACGGCTATCTCACGGATGTGTTCACCGACCGCGCGATCGATTTCATCGGTCCGCGCAGCGCCGATCCGTTCTTCCTCTATCTCTCCTACACGGCGCCGCATGCGCCGTTGCAGGCGTCGGCGCGGTACGTGGCGCGGGCCGGCGGAGGATCCGATTTCCACCGCGTCTACGCCGCGATGATGATCGCCGTCGACGACGGCATCGGGCGCATCGTCGAGCACCTGAAGAGGACCGGACGCTACCAGGACACCCTCATCTTCTTCGTCAGCGACAACGGCTGCGCCGGCTATATCGGCGGCGCCTGCTCCAACGGTCCGTTGAACGCCTGGAAGGGCTATCCGTGGGACGGCGGGATCCGCGTGCCGTACCTCGTGAGCTGGCCGGCGCGCATCAAGCCCGCCGTACGCGGGGATCTTGTGAGCAGTCTGGACATCGCGGCGACCGCTGCCGCGGCTGCCGGCACCAAGCACCCCAACGCCGAGGGCATGGATCTCGTCCCGCTGCTGAGCAAGCCGGAGCGTGCGAGCGATCGCATGCTGTTCTGGAAGATGGGTCCGAACCACATCGTGCGCGATGGTCGTTGGAAGCTCATCGTCGTCAACAAGGCGGCCCCGCCGTCGCCGGATGCGGCGAAGGGCGACGACCTCGGTCGTTCGCTGCGGCCCGACGGTCTGCCCGCTCAGGTGTCGCCGCTCGGTCAGTGGACCTTCCTCTACGACATGGTCGCGGATCCCGGCGAGAAGGTCGATCTGTCGGCGCGTCATCCGGAGGTCGTCGAGCGTTTGCGCCGGGAGTGGACCGTCTGGGACAAGGGCAATGTCGCGCCGGGTTGGACCAGCCGTCGCAGCATCACGGTGCAGGTGAACGGTGCTCGCGCCGAACTCTTCAATTGATCGGCGGGTCCCGGTGATGCGTCGGGCCGCGCTGCTCGCCTGCACGGCGGCGTCGCTGCTGGCCGGTTGCGCGGGTGCCCCCCGCGCCGCTGATGCCGTGTCCTCGCGCACGGTGTCCGCCGCCCGAGGACCCATCGAGGTGTTGGAGAGCGGCCCTCGCGATGGCGAGCCCGTGCTGCTCATCCCGTCGCTCGGCCGCGGTGCCGAGGATTTCGACGACCTCGCGGGCCGCCTCGCCCGCGCGGGCTACCGCGTGATCCGGCCGCAGCCCCGCGGCATCGGGCGCTCGGCGGCCTTGCAAGGTGAGCCGACGCTCGTCGAACTCGCGGAGGACGCGATGGCGGCGCTGACGGACATCCGCCCCCCGAGACGCGTGGTCGTCGTCGGCCACGCCTTCGGCAACCGCGTGGCGCGCATGATCGCGACGCGCGAGCCGGCGCGC
>DAIMYL010000191.1:1856-3854 GCA_036734505.1 Steroidobacteraceae bacterium
CGGCGCGATGCGCCGCCCGGGGCGGTCAGCGCGCCAGCAGGTCCCTGTCGAGCGAGCGCGAGCAGCGCCAGAAGCAGGCGGCGGCGACCAGCAGGAGCAGCGCGGTCGCCATCATGGAGTTGCGCAGGCCCTCGGCGTACACGGCGCTGCAGACCGCTTGCTGGTCCGCGGGCAGGGCGCCCGCCACCTTGGGGTTGCAGGCTGCGGCGTCGAGCACATCGCCCATGCCGCGCGACCCGAGGCCGAGCGTGATGAAGGTGTCGCTCAGGAATCCGATCAGCTGCGGACCGATGCCGTTGCCGACGAGCGCGATGATGAACAGCAGGATCGCGATCGCCGATGCCCGCGAGGACTGCGGTACCACGCCCTGTCCGATGGTGTACTGCGCGCCGAGATAGCCGTAGTGCAGGAAGGAGGCGCCGGCCCAGAGGCCGAACGCGAGGCCGAGGTTCTCGGTCCTCTGCATGAAGCCGAGCAGATAGAGCGGGGTGGCGAGCACGAGCATGATCGCGGGCAGCATCGCGACCCAGCTGACCGAGCGGCGCACCAGGCGTTCGGTGATGTACCCCGCCGTGATCGTGCCGATCGCGCCCGCGATGCTGAGCGGGACGCCGAACTGCAGGGCGAACTGCGCCGGCGACAGGCCATGCATGCGCTGCATCATCGGTGCCTGGAAGGCCGAGTAGCCGTAGCCGACCATGGCGACCAATGCGGCGGCGGCCGCCATGAACCAGAAGCTCGGCTTGCCGAGCAGCAGCCGGAAGGTCGCGCCGATGCCGGTGCGCTCCGGCGCGGGCATGCCTGGGGGGTCCGACCATCCGCGCGGCGGCTCCTTGACGGTGAACAGCACCACCACCGCGTAAAGCACGCCGGGAACGCCGAGTGCGAGGAACGCGAAGCGCCAGCCGAAGTCGGTGCCCCAGCCGAGCGACTCCGGCATCCAGCCGAGGCCGAAGACGCCGAGCACCGCGACGACCTTCTCGTCCGGCAGTTGCCCCAGCGGACCGCCGATCAGGAAGGCGAGCATCGAACCCAGCATCACCCCGGTGGAGTAGACCGACAGCGCCTTCGGGCGCGCCGAGGGGCGGAAGTAGTCGGCGATCACCGAGTTGGACGGCGGGTTGCTGCCCGCTTCACCGATCGCCACGCCGATGCGCGCCACCAACAGGAACAGGAAGCCGGTGGCGAGCCCGCAGAGCGCGGTCATCAGCGACCACAGCGCGATGCAGAACGCGATGATCGCGACACGGTTGTAGCGATCGGCGGCCAGCGCGATGGGGATGCCCATCAGCGCGTAGAAGAGGGCGAAGGGCGGACCCGCCAGGAACCCGAACTGCGTGTCGGTGAGGCCGAAGGTGGTGATCACCGGCTGCGCGAGCACGCCGAGCAGCGCACGGTCGATGAAGTTCAGCGTGTAGACCGCCGTGAGCGTCAGCAGCACATACCAGCGATAGCGCGTACTGCCGAGGTCGCGGCCCTGCGAAGCGGTTTCTGAGGTGGTGTCCATGGGCCAATCATAGACATCGGATCGACGGACATTGATGTTTTTTTTTGGTCGCTCATCCTGCCGGTCGGGAGGGTCGGGCGCTTCCGGATATATCTTTGTGAAGAGGTGAAGGACGATGCATGCCTACGAATCCCCATGGATGGACGACGACCTGCGCACGTTCCGCGAGACCGCGGTGCGGTTCCTCGAGGCCGAGATGGTGCCGAACGATGCGAAGTGGCGCGCCCAGCACGGCGTCGGCAAGGAGATCTGGCGCAAGGTGGGCGAGATGGGTCTCCTGCTCACCGATCTGCCTGCCGAATACGGTTGCGGCGGGGGCGATTTCCGCCACGAGGTCGTCCTGTACGAGGAGGCGGCCCGCCGTGGTCTCTCGGGCTTCGGGCAGGGTGTTCACACGATGTGCGCGCACTACATCTACAACTACGGCACCGAGGCGCAGAAGCAGCGCTGGCTGCCGCGCATGGCGCGCGGCGAGCTGATCGGCGCCATCG
>DAIMYL010000192.1:0-3844 GCA_036734505.1 Steroidobacteraceae bacterium
ACAGCGTACCGGCGCTGCGCAGCGCGCCGTGCGCGGCATCGCCGCGCTTGAGCGTGTCGGCGAGGGGCGTCGCGAGCAGACCGCCCGCCGCTTGCGGATCCGCCCCGACCGCGGCGCGCAGCGCGTCGATCTCGACCGAGGTCACGCAGGGCCTCGCGGCGTCGTGCACCAGCACCCAGTCATCATCGCCGGCCCGCGCCGCACGCAGCGCGGCGAGGCCCGAGGCGACCGAATCGGCGCGCGTCGCGCCGCCCGACGCCTCGCGCACCGGGCGCGAGAGCCGCGCGCGGAGCGCGGACCAATGGATGTCGCCCGCGGCCGCGACCACCACCACGCCGCGACAAGCGGCATCGGCGAGGAACGGCGCGAGCGACCACTCGAGCATGGGGCGACCGAGCAGCGGCAGGTATTGTTTGGGGATGCCGGCGCCGAGCCTTTCGCCGCGGCCCGCCGCCGGCATGACGAGCCAGTACGGCGGGAGCGACAAACCGCCGGCCTCAGCGCTGCGCCGAGCGGGCGGGTGCGGCGGTCGCCGACGGCGCAGGCGCGACCGTCTGCGCTGCGCGCGGCACCACCTGGTAGAAGGTCTCGTCGGGCGCGATCATGCCGAGCTCGCTGCGCGCCCGCTCCTCGAGAGCGGAGAAACCGTCCTTGAGGTCGGCGACCTCGGCGGCCAGCTGGGCGTTGCGTTCGCGGAGACCGTCGTTGGTCGTCTTCTGCGACTCGACCGCCTGGGCGAGCCGCAGCGTCTCGCTGACGCCGTCGTCGGAGAGCCACATCCGGTACTGCAGGAGCACCAGAACGACGACCAAAACGCCGGCGAACCACTTGGCCATGGCGCGAAGATTAACCCCGTGAAGGTCCGAAATAAAGCATGCCGTTCAGACACGCACCGGGAAGGCGTCGCGTCCGGCGTAGCGCGCGCGCGCGCCGAGCGCCTCCTCGATGCGCAGCAGCTGGTTGTATTTGGCGATGCGGTCCGAGCGCGAGAGCGATCCGGTCTTGATCTGCCCGGCGCCGGTCGCGACCGCGATGTCGGCGATGGTCGTGTCCTCGGTCTCGCCCGAGCGGTGCGACACCACGGCCGAATAGCCGGCGCCCTGCGCGAGCGCGATCGCCTCGAGGGTCTCGGTCAGCGTGCCGATCTGGTTGACCTTGATGAGGATGGAGTTGGCGATGCCCTTGGCGATGCCCTCGGCGAGGATCTTCGGATTGGTGACGAAGAGGTCGTCGCCGACCAGCTGCACGCGCTCGCCGAGCGCGTCGGTGAGGCCGGCCCAGCCCGACCAGTCGCCCTCCGCCATGCCGTCCTCGATGGTGACGATCGGGTACTTGTCGCAGAGCTTCGCGAGGTAGCGCGCGAACTGCGCGGCCGTGAAGCTGCGGTGCTCGCCGTGCAGCGTGTAGACGCCGTCGCGGAAGAACTCCGAGCTCGCGACATCGAGGCCGAGGCAGATGTCGCGTCCCGGCTTGTAGCCCGCCTTCTCGATGGCCTGCAGCAACAGCTTGAGCGCGGCCTCGCTGGAGGCGAGGTCCGGCGCGAAGCCGCCCTCGTCGCCGACCGCGGTGGTGAGCTTGCGGCCCTTGAGGATGCCCTTCAGGGTATGGAACACCTCGGCGCCCTGACGCAGCGCCTCCGAGAAGCTCTTCGCGCCCACCGGCAGGATCATGAACTCCTGCACATCGAGGCTGTTGTCGGCGTGCGCGCCGCCGTTGATGACGTTCATCATCGGCACCGGCATCAGCGGCTTGCGCCCGCGGCCGCCCCCGAGATGGCGCCAAAGCGGCTGCCCGGCGTCCGCGGCGGCGGCATGCGCGTTGGCCATCGATACCGCGAGCAGCGCGTTGGCGCCGAGCCGTGACTTGTTCTCCGTGCCGTCGAGGGCGATCAGCCGCGCGTCGATCTCGCCCTGGTCGCGCGCGTCACGGCCGCGCAGCGCCTTGCGGATGGGTCCGTCGATGTTGGCGACGGCCTTCAGCACGCCCTTGCCGAGGTAGCGCTTCGGATCGCCGTCGCGCAGCTCGACCGCCTCGCGTGTCCCGGTCGCAGCGCCCGACGGCACCGCCGCACGGCCCATCGCACCGCTCGACAGCACGACCTCCGCCTCGACCGTCGGGTTGCCGCGCGAATCCATCACCTCGCGCGCCTTGATGTCCTTGATGCGGCTCATGCTTCGTCTTCCTCGAAAGGTCGTGATTTGACGCTGCGATCGAGCGCCACCAGCGTCTCGAGCAGCGCAGGCATGCGCGCCAGCGGCCACGCGTTCGGGCCGTCGGAGAGAGCGCGCGCGGGATCGGGGTGGGTCTCCATGAAAACGCCGGCGACGCCCGCCGCCACCGCCGCCCGCGCCAGCACCGGCACGAACTCGCGCTGACCGCCCGAGGAGCCGCCCTGCCCGCCGGGCAGCTGCACCGAGTGCGTGGCGTCGAACACCACCGGACATCCCGTGCGGCGCATCACCGCGAGCGCACGCATGTCGGAGACGAGGTTGTTGTAGCCGAAGGAGAAGCCGCGCTCGCAGACCATCACCTGCCCGTTGCCGGTGGAGCGCGCCTTGTCGACCACGTTCTGCATCTCCCACGGCGAGAGGAACTGGCCTTTCTTGATGTTGACCGGCTTGCCCTGCGAGGCGACGCCGACGATGAAGTTCGTCTGGCGGCAGAGGAACGCCGGCGTCTGCAGCACATCGACCACGGAGGCCACCTCGGCGAGCGGCGTGTCCTCGTGCACATCGGTCAACACCGGCACGCCGAACCGGCTGCGGATGTCCGCCAGGACCTTGAGTCCGCCCTCGAGCCCCGGCCCGCGGAAGCTCGACCGGGAGCTGCGGTTCGCCTTGTCGAACGAGGCCTTGAAGATGTACGGGATGCCGAGCGGCCGCGTGATCTCGAGCATGCGGCCCGCGACCTCCTCGCAGAGCGCCGCGCTCTCGATGACGCAGGGTCCGGAGATCAGGAACAGCGGTTCGCGGGCGCCGACCTCGAACGAAGCGAGGCGCATCTCAGGCCCTGCCCGCCGTGCCGCGCTTCGCGAGCGCGGCCGACACGAAGCCGGAGAAGAGCGGATGCCCGTCGCGCGGGTTGGAGGTGAACTCGGGGTGGAACTGGGTGGCGAGGAACCACGGATGTCCCGCCAGTTCGACGATCTCCACGAGCCCATCGCCCGAGAGGCCGGTGAAGGCGAGCCCGCCGGCACGGTAGCGGTCCATGTAGGTGTTGTTGAACTCGTAGCGGTGGCGATGGCGCTCGCGGATCCGGTCGCGGCCGTAGAGCGTGCGGGCGCGCGAGCCGGCTGCGAGGTCGACATCCTGCGCGCCGAGACGCATCGTGCCGCCCTTGGCCGAGGACTCGTCGCGGGCCTGGGCGCCGCGCGCGGCGTCCTGCCACTCGGTGATGAGGGCGATCACGGGATGCGGTGCGCTGCGGTTGAACTCGGTGCTGTTGGCGCCGTCGAGGCCGAGCACATTGCGCCCGTACTCGATCACCGCCAGCTGCATGCCGAGGCAGATGCCGAGATACGGGATGCCGCGCTCGCGGGCGTGCCTGATGGCGGCGATCTTGCCCTCGATGCCGCGCTCACCGAAGCCGCCCGGCACCAGGATGGCATCCATGCCCTCGAGCAGCGCCGTGCCGCGCTCCTCGATCTCGGTGGACTCGACGAAGTGGATGCGCACCCGCGTGCGGGTCTGCACACCGGCGTGGGTCAGCGCCTCGTTGAGCGAGATGTAGGAATCGCGGATCTGCACATACTTGCCCACCATCGCGATGTCGACCTCGGCAGCGGGGTTCGCCTTGGCGTCGACCACGGCCTGCCACTGCGAGAGGTCCGCGGGCTTGGCCTGCG
>DAIMYL010000193.1:0-3794 GCA_036734505.1 Steroidobacteraceae bacterium
TCGGACTTGCCGCCGTCGGCGAGGGCGGCCTGGACGAGGATGTTGAGGATGGCTCTCTGCTCAGCGGCGTTCATCGTGGTGCTCTCGGGCTCCGGAGGGCGGGATGGAACAGGGTTCGACGGCGCACAGGCAAGGAAGTTCCACGCCGAGGCGGCCGGCGACGGCCAGCCCCGACCGGCGGGATCAGCCCCCCGGCGGCGCGACGAAGCCCTCGGGGCGCTCGGCGCCCGCGCCGAACAGGAACTTCTCCATCTCGCCCTCGAGGAACTTGCGGGCCTTGGGCTCGATGGGCACGAGGCGGTATTCGTTGATGAGCATGGTCTGATGCGCGACCCAGCGCTGCCAGCCCTCCTTCGAGACCTGCCGCCAGATGCGCACGCCCAGATCGCCGGGGTAGACCGGCCGGGCGAGGCCCGGCGCCTCGCGCTTCAGCACCACGCATTGCACCATGCGAACCGGAGCGTCGGTCATGTCGATGTCCTCAAGCTGTCCTCAAAGGATCCCGGCGGTGAGCTCGTCCAGCAGCGCGCGCCCCGGCGCCGGCAGGCCGACGGCCACGGGACCACCGGCGGCCCGCGGGTTATACCAGAGCCCGGGCGGCGCAGGGTCGCCGTCGGCGACGGCCGGGACGCCGGCGGCGCGCGCGGCCTCCGCGGCGGCCCGCGCGGCGGCCGACGGGGGCGGCGGCGCGCCCTCGAGCAGCAGCGGCACGATCTCGAGGTCGAAGTGCGTGAAGGCGTGGGCGACGGGCGTCAGCGCCTGCGGGACGCCGCGCCACTTCGGGAACGCGCCCTGCGCCCAAGCGGCGGCGGCGGTGACGGAAGCGAACTCGGGCGGACACCACAGGCCGCCCCAGATGCCGCGCTCAGGTCGGCGTTCGAGGAAGATACCGCCCTCGGCGTCGCGCACGAACAGCAACCAGCAGCGGCGCGACGGCCGCGCCGCGCCCCGCGCGCGCGGTTTCGGCGCGGGGAGCTCGTGCTGCCGACCGCTACGGCGGGCGCTGCAGGACTCCGTCAACGGACACAACGCGCAGGCCGGTTTGCGGCGCGTGCACACGGTCGCGCCGAGGTCCATGACGGCCTGCGTGTAGACGGCGACGCCCTGCTGCGGCGTCGCGGCCTCGGCGAGCGCCCACATGCGCTGCTCGACGGCTCGCTCGGCGGGGCTGCCGTCGATGCCGAAGCAGCGCGCGAGCACGCGCTTCACGTTGCCGTCGAGGATGGGGTGCCGCTGGTCGCAGGCGAGCGCGAGGATCGCGCCCGCGGTGGAGCGGCCGACGCCCGGCAGCGCCGCGACCTCCTCGAAGCGCGTCGGGAACACGCCGCCGTGCGCATCGCGCACGCGCTGCGCGGCGCGGTGCAGGTTGCGCGCGCGCGCGTAGTAGCCGAGGCCGGTCCAGAGGTGCAGCACCTCATCGACCGGCGCATCGGCCAGCGCCACGATGTCCGGAAAGCGCGAGACGAAGCGCTCGAAATACGGGATCACCGTCCCGACCTGCGTCTGCTGCAGCATGATCTCCGACACCCACACGCGATACGGCGTGCGGTCGCGCTGCCACGGCAGGTCGTGGCGACCGCTGCGTGAATGCCAGTCGACGAGCGCAGGCCCGAGGAGAGGCGCATCGGCGGGTTTCATGGCGGCGATTGTATGATGGCGGGCCACGAGGGACCTCCATGAACGACACATCTGCCCGCCGCGGCCTCGGCCGCGGCCTCCGTCATCTCTGCATCGGCGCCTTGTCGGCCGCAGCCGCGCTCGCGGTCGCCGCACCGGCGGCCGCTCAGGCCCAGACCGCTCCGCCGCCGGCCGTGCAGCCGTCGGCCGCGAGACCGTCAGCCGCCAACCCGGTGACCGAGGCGCTGCGCGAGCGCATCGAGGCGCTCAACGCCGGCGGCACGGTCACCATCGAGGGCGAGGCGCTCTACGCCACGCGCTCGATGTCGCCGATATACGCGGGCAACGGCTACCAGCCGCTCTGGGACCGCGCGCGCCTGCAGTCGCTGATCGAGGTGCTCAAGGACATCGAGGACGACGGCCTGCGCCCGCAGGACTACCACTTCGCACCGCTGCAGAGGCTCATGCAGCGGCCGACGCTGCGGCCGCTGGAGGCGGCCAACCTCGACCTGCTCGCCACCGACGCCTACTCGCTCATCCTCTACCACCTCTATTTCGGCAAGGTCGACCCGGTGTCGCTCGATCCGAACTGGAACTTCGACACCCGCGAGATCAAGGACCTCGACGCGCCCGCCTTCGTGCGCGACGCCATCGCCCGCAACCGCATCCGCAGCAGCGTCGAGGCGGCGCGGCCCTCGCACTGGATGTACCAGGCCGGCCGTGAATCTTTGGCCAGCTACCGCCACATCGCCGCGCTGGGCGGCTGGCCGCGCATCCCGGAGGGCGCCGCCATCAAGGTCGGCACCACCGACCCGCGCGTGCCGCTGCTGCGCAAGCGGCTCGCGATCACGGGCGACCTCACCGCCGCGGGCGGCGCATCCAAGCCCGCAGCCGGCGCCGCCGAAGACCTCTACGACGCGACGCTGGAAGCCGCCCTGAAGCGCGCCCAACGCCGCTACCGGCTCGAGCCGGACGGCGTGCTCGGCCCCACCACCCTGCGCGCGCTCAATGTCCCGGTCGAGCAGCGCATCGGCCAGCTGCGCGTGAACCTCGAACGCGGCCGGCAGGTGCTGCACGAGGTCAAGGACGGGCCGCTGGTGGTGGTCGACATCGCGGGCTTCGAGGTGCGCTACCTCGTCGACCGCAAGCGCGTGTGGCGCACGCGCGCGGTGGTCGGCCAGCCGTTCCGCGAGACGCCGGTGTTCAAGGCGATGATCGACAACATCGTCATCAACCCGACCTGGACCGTGCCGCCCGGGATCCTCGCCAAGGACATCATGCCCTCGCTCAAGCGCAACGACCGCAGCGTGCTCGCGCGCAAGAAGCTGTCGGTGATCGACCGCAACGGCAACAAGGTCAACCCCGCCGCCATCGATTTCAGCCGCTACTCGGCGTCCAACTTCCCCTACATGCTGCGGCAGGATGCCGGTCCCGGGAACGCGCTCGGCGTCGTCAAGATCAACTTCCCCAACCCGCATCTCGTCTATCTGCACGACACGCCGAGCAAGGCCCTGTTCGAGGAGAACATGCGCACCTTCAGCTCGGGCTGCATCCGAACGGAGCGACCGTTGGAGCTCGCGGAGCTGCTGCTGAACGATGCCACGCGCTGGAACCGCGCGGGGCTCGATGCGGCGGTCGCGACCGGCGAGACGCGCACGGTGCGGCTCGCGAAGAAGGTGCCGGTGCTGATCATCTACTGGACCGCCGACCGCGACGAGGACGGCGGGGTGGTGTTCAAGCCCGACCCCTACTCGCGAGACGCGCGCGAGCTCGCGGCGCTCGACAGCCCGTTCCGCCCCGGCAAGCGCCCCAAGCCCTGAACGGCCGTCGAGCGGGGCGCGTCGCTGACGGCGGCCAAGCGGCCGTCAGTAGCGCGGCGTTCAGCCGCCCTGCAGTTCCCGCAGGTGGAACTTGAGGCTCGGCACGCCCGGCGAATCGAGGAACATGTGGCTGCCCTCGAAGCGCACCGCGTTCGCGGCGCCGAAGGCCTTGGTGAAGGCCGCCTCGAACTGCATGCGGCCCTCCTCGCAGGCCATCCGGGTGGTCGCAGGGCCCTTGATGGCGATGCTGCCCGCCTCCGGACCGAGCTCGTAGCCTGCCATCATGCGGTTGCAGCCGGCGTGGCCGCTGACCCGCCCTCCGGCGAAGGTGAGGATCACGGGCTCGCCGTTGTCGCC
>DAIMYL010000194.1:0-3789 GCA_036734505.1 Steroidobacteraceae bacterium
AGCCGGACATTTGACGACGGGCGCGGCAGGGTGCGCCATCCGCTCGGCGCAAAACGGTCCGGCGGCCCAGGCTGGCCGGTGATCAGCCGACCGCGTCCAACCCGAGATCGAGCCGACGCGAGGAGTGGGTGATCGCGCCGACCGATATGTAGCCGACGCCCGTCTCGGCGATCGCGCGCACGCTGTCGAGCCGGACGTTGCCCGAGGCCTCGAGGACGACCGCACCGCCGGCCATCGCGACCGCGGTCCTCAGGTCCTCGAGCGACATGTTGTCGAGCAGCACGCAACCGGGGCGCAGCGGCAGCACCTCACGGAGCTGCTCGAGGGTGTCCACCTCGATCTCGATCACCCGCATGTGCCCAGCAGCGGCTTGCGCCCGGGCGAGAGCGGCCGACGCACCGCCCGCGGCGGCGATGTGGTTGTCCTTGATGAGCACGGCATCGGCGAGCGAGTGGCGATGGTTCGACCCTCCGCCGAGGCGCACCGCACGCTTCTCCAACGCCCGCAGGCCCGGCGTCGTCTTGCGGGTGCAGGTCACGCGTGCACCTGTCCCGGCCACCGCATCGACGAAGCGGCGGGTGGCCGTCGCGATCCCGGAGAGATGCCCGAGGAAATTGAGCATCGTGCGCTCGGCCATCAGCACGGAACGCGCCGCGCCGGACAGTTCGGCCAGCGTCTCACCGGCCGCCACGGCGGAACCGTCGCCGCGCAGCACCTGCAGCGTGACCGCAGGGTCGACCAAGCGCAGCGCGAGCGCGGCGGCGTCGAACCCGGCCACGACACCGGCCTCGCGGGCCCGCAGCGCGGCACGCAGCGTCAGCTGCGGCGGCAATGCGGTGTCGCTCGTGATGTCGCCTGAGGGCGAGAGGTCCTCGAGCAGCGCCAGGCGCACGATGGGGTCGAGGATGACTTCGGGCAGCGGCGGATATCCTTCCATGGAGTGCTCCTTCGGTGTGCTCTTCAGCGTACGCGGCCGATCGCCGGTCAGGCCGCCGACCGCTCGATCTGCCGCAGGCCATCGCCTGAGTCCCGCACGAACAGACTCCGGCGCGCGACCGGATCGCTGCCGGGATGGTCGCTGCGCTGGTGGCTGCCGCGGCTCTCGCGCCGCGCCGACGCAGCGGCGACGACCAGGCGCGCGGCGACCAGCGCCGTGGGCCAACCCGCCGCCCGGCCGGTCTGCTCGATCCAGTCCAAGGTCCGCTGCAACCCCGCACCATCGCGTACCACGCCGCAGTCCGCGCTCATGCGGGTGCGCAGCGCATCCAGCGTGGCCACCTCCAACCGCGGCGGCAGCGGCGCGCTGCCGTGACGGCGCGGTGGCGATGGGCCGTCGCGCAGACGGTCGGCGATGCGCGCGGCGAACACCACGGACTCGAGCAGGGAGTTCGAGGCGAGACGGTTCGCGCCGTGGGCACCGGTCGAGGCGCACTCGCCCACCGCCGACAGACCGGGCAGCGAAGTCGCACCGTCACGGTCGGTGGCGATGCCGCCCATGTGGTAATGGGCGGCCGGCGCGACCGGGATCGGCTGCACGCGCGGGTCGATGCCCATCGACATGCAGGCGCTGAACACCGTCGGGAATCGCTGCGGGAAGTCGGCACCCACCGCGGCGCGACAATCGAGCCGCACGCGGCGCCCCGCGGCGTTCTCCGCGTGGACGGCGCGCGCCACGACATCGCGCGGCGCGAGATCGGCATCGGCGTGGTGACGGACCATCAACGGCTCGCCGTCGGCATCGATGAGCCGCGCGCCGGCGCCGCGCAGGGCCTCGGTGGCGAGCGGGGCCGGATCGGCGCCGATGTCGATGGCCGTGGGATGGAACTGCACGAACTCCGGATCGGCGATCGCCGCGCCTGCGGAGAACGCCATCGCCAAAGCAGCGCCGCGCGCCTCGCGCGGATTGGTGGTGACGCGGTACAGGCCGCCGATGCCGCCTGCCGCCAGCACCGTATGGCGCGCCGCGATGACGCCATCGCCCGCCGGACCGCGCGTCAGCGCACCGGTCACGACACCCGAGGCCTCGGCGAGCGCCACCGCGCGGACGCCCTCCAGCACCGTCACCGAGGGGGCATCGCGCACCGCGACGGCGAGGGCACGCATGATGGCCCGACCGGAGAGATCGCCGGCGACATGTGCCACCCGCGGCCGCGAATGCGCCGCCTCCAACGAGACCGCCAGACGACCATCCGCATCGCGGTCGAACGGGACGCCGAGGGCGCAGAGATCGTCGATGCGCGCGGCAGCGGAGTCGGCGATGAGCCGCGCGACCGCAGGGTCGACCAACCCGGCGCCCACCGCCACCGTGTCCGCCGCGTGCAACGCCGGGCTGTCGTCGGCGCGCAGCGCCGCCGCGATGCCGCCCTGGGCCCATGCGCTCGCCGCGGCCTGACCGAGCGGCGCCGGCGAGAGCACGACGCAGCGGCGGGGCGCCAACCGGAGCGCGAGGAAGAGCCCCGCAAGACCGGCGCCGACGATCAGGACATCGGCATCTTCCGCGGCGCTCACGCCCGCGACATCACGGCCACTTCGACCGGGGCCATGCCGGTCGCGAACCCCGGCGGCCGGTCCGCGCGCGGCAGCGCGAGCATGCGCTCGATGGCGGTGCGCGCCCGGACCGCGACATCCGCGGGGACATGCACCTCGTGGCGCATCTCGCGCAGCGAGTCGTAGATGTTCTCCAAGGTGATGCGCTTCATGTGCGGACAAAGATTGCAGGGCCGCACGAAGTCGGTGGCGGGGCTCGCCAGCGCCACGTTGTCGGACATCGAGCACTCGGTCAGCAGCACGACCTTGGCCGGGGCGTGCGTGCCGACCCAATCCGCCAATGCGGAGGTCGACCCGGCGAAATCCGCCGCGGCGAGGACCTCCGGCGGGCACTCCGGATGGGCGAGCACCACCGCGCCCGGGAACGATCGGCGCAGCTCCGCGATGTCGGCGGCGGTGAAGCGCTCGTGGACTTCGCAGCGCCCCTGCCATGTCACGATGCGCAGACGGGTCTGCCCGGCGATGTTGCGCGCGAGGTACTCGTCCGGGATCACGATGACCGTGTCGCTGCCCCACTCGGCGGCGGCCCACTCGGCGACCTGCACCGCGTTCGAGGAGGTGCAGCACACATCGCTCTCCGCCTTGACCTCGGCCGACGAGTTCACATAGGTGACCACCGGGACCCCGGGATGGGCGGCCCGCATCAAGCGCACATCACGACCGGTGATGGAGGCGGCGAGCGAACAACCCGCACGCTGGTCGGGGATCAGCACCGTCTTGTCCGGGCAGAGGATCTTCGAGGTCTCGGCCATGAAGTGCACGCCCGCCTGCACGATCACCCGGGCCTCGGTGCGCGCCGCCTCGCGTGCGAGCTGCAGGGAGTCGCCGCGGATGTCCCCCACGCAGGCGAAGATGTCGGGGGTCATGTAGTTGTGGGCGAGCACCACCGCATCGCGCTCGACCTTCAGGCGCTCGATGGCGTGGATGAAGGGCGCGAGCAGCGGCCACTCCCAGGACGGCACCACCTCGCGCACCCGGTCGTAGAGGTGCGCGGTGGCGGCCTCGACCTGCGGCGTGAACGGCAGTCCGCGGGCGGCGGGCGAAGCGGCGTCGGCCCCATGCCCGGGGATCTCGCACTTCTCCTCGCCGCCGGTCAGTGCATCGATGATCTTGCTCATGATGGGGCGATGGTAGCGGAACCGGAAGCCCGGGAGCGCCGACTGTCACACGGCGCGCCGGCGTCCGATGTCAGGACATCAGGTGGCGGATACGCCCGTGCAGCGGGCTGCTGCGCGGGAAGTG
>DAIMYL010000195.1:0-3786 GCA_036734505.1 Steroidobacteraceae bacterium
GCGAGCTCGCACCGCAGCTCCGTGCGCTGCTGAAGCCGGGCGGCACGCTGGTGCTGGCGGGTCTGCTCGACGAGCAGGCCGAAGAATTGATCGAAGCCTACGGCACGGATCCCGCGCTCGTGCGCTGGCGGTCGCTCGAGGGCTGGACCTGTCTCGTCGGGACCACCCGCGCGCCGACCCCGGTGGACCTCTCACCGCCGCCGCCGGCCGCCGCGCCGCGCGGCGCAGGTGCGCTGCTCGCCGTGCTGGCGCTGCTGCTCGCCGGCCAGTCGGCGTGGCACCAGCGCGCGCAGCTCGCCGGGCTGCCGGGGGTCGGACCGGTCGTCAAAGATATCTCATCGGCGCTCGGCCGCCCTCTGCAGCCCGACTGGGACCCTCGCGCCTACGAGGTGGTGCAGCAGGGCGCGAGCGAGGGCGACGCGCCCGGGTTCCTCACGGTGCGCGCCACGCTGCGCAACACCGCCGCCGTGCCCCAGCCCGCGCCGTTGCTGCGGCTCGTCCTGATCGATGCCCAGGGCCGGACCGTGGCACGCCGCGACCTGCTGCCGGCGGAGTACGCGCCGGCGGCGACCACCGCGGCGACGACCGCGGCGGCCACTGCGCGAGCCGCGACGCTGCTCGCGCCCGGCGCGCGGCTGAGCGCAGAGTTCTCGGCGCAGGACCCCGGCGCACGGGTCGTGGGCTTCGAGCTCGACGCCTGTCTGCCGCGCGCGGACCGTGCGCCGGTCTGCGCCCACGGGGCCATCCCATGAGCGGCCCGATGGCGGACGCCATGAGCGGCGGCGCACCCGCGTTCCGTATCGGCCGCTGGGAGATCCCGGCGCCCGCCGTGCTCGCACCGATGGCGGGCGTGACCGACCGGCCGTTCCGCATCGTCGCGCGCGGACTCGGTGCGGCGCTCGCCGCTTCGGAGATGATCACCTCCGACACGCGGCTCTGGAACTCCCGCAAGTCGCGCATGCGCATGGACCACACGGGCGAACCGGAACCGCGCGTCGTGCAGCTCGCAGGCGCCGAGCCGGAGGCGCTCGCCGAAGCGGCGCGGCGCAACGTCGATCTCGGCGCGCAGATCATCGACATCAACATGGGTTGCCCGGCCAAAAAAGTCTGCAACCGGCTCTGCGGCTCGGCGCTGCTGCAGGATGAGCCGCTGGTCGGACGCATCCTCGAGGCGGTGGTGGCGGCCGTGCAGGGCACGGGCGTACCGGTCACGCTCAAGACCCGCACCGGCTGGGACCGCGAACACCGCAACGGGGTCGCGGTCGCGCGCATCGCGGAAGCTTCGGGGATCGCGGCGCTCGCCATCCATGGCCGCACCCGGGCGGACTTCTACGAAGGCGAGGCGGAGTACGACACCATCGCCGCGATCCGCGCCGCGGTGTCCATCACGGTGGTCGCCAACGGCGATGTGGACTCGGCCCAGAAAGCACGCGATGTGCTTGATCGGACAGGCGCAGCCGGGGTGATGGTGGGGCGCGCTGCGCATGGCGCGCCGTGGATCTTCCGCGACATCAACGGTCTTTTGACGCGCGGACAGCTGCCCGTACCGCTCTCCCGCGCCGAGCGGCGTGATATAGTCTTGGCGCATCTGCAGGCCATCTACGCCTTCCACGGCGAAGACTCCGGGCTGCGGATCGCACGCAAACACCTCGGCTGGTACGGCAGGCTCCTCGACGACGCGCCCGCATCGCGGGCGCGGTTCATGGCGGCCCCGGACACGGCATCGCAGTTCGCGTGCGCGGCGGATGAGTTCGAGGCGTGGAGCGGCGCGTCGCGGGCGGCGTGACCCACGGATCGGGAGGCGACGCAGATGGCCAAAGATGAACGGGACACCGGCGCCCTGCCGTTGCGCGGCCACGCCGAGCGCGCGTTCGAGGACTACCTCGCGCACCTCGACGGCCATCACGCCGGCGACCTCTACCAGCTCGTCATGAAGGAGGTCGAAGAGCCGCTGCTTCGCGTCGTCCTCAAGCATGCGGCGGGCAACCAGACCCGTGCCGCCGACATCCTCGGCATCAACCGGGCCACGCTGCGGCGCAAACTGCGCGACCACGGCCTCGCGGCCGACTGACCCGCACCACGAGCGCCACCATGCCCGTCACCCTGCGCCGCGCCCTGCTCTCGGTCTCCGACAAGACCGGCCTCATCGACCTCGCGCGCGAGCTGCAACGCCGCGGCGTCGCGATCCTCTCCACGGGAGGCACCGCCCGTCTGCTCACCGCCGAGGGCATCGCCGTCACCGAGGTGTCGCAGCACACCGGCTTCCCGGAGATCATGGACGGCCGGGTCAAGACGCTGCATCCGCGCATCCACGGCGGCCTGCTCGGCCGCCGCGGCGTCGACGAGAGCGTGATGGCGCTGCACGGCATCGAGCGCATCGACCTGCTGGTCGTGAACCTCTACCCCTTCGCCGAGACCGTCGCGCGGCCGGCCTGCAGCTACTCCGAGGCCATCGAGAACATCGACATCGGCGGCCCTGCGATGGTGCGCGCCGCCGCCAAGAACCACGACGCCGTGACCGTGGTGGTCGATCCCGCCGACTACACCGCCGTGCTGGCCGAGCTCGACGCGAACGAGGGGGCGACCACGCCACCGCTGCGTGCGCGGCTCGCCGCCAAGGCCTTCGCGCACACCGCACGCTACGACTCCATGGTCGCGGGCTACCTGCAGACGCGTCACCCCTCGCCCGGCGAGACCTTCCCGGCGGTGCTGCCGCTCGTGTTCGAGAAGGTGCAGGACCTGCGCTACGGCGAGAACCCCCATCAGCAGGCGGCCTTCTACCGCGACCCGACGCAGCGCGCGTCCTCGGTCGCCAACGCGAGGCTGCTGCAGGGCAAGGAGATGTCCTTCAACAACATCGCCGACGCGGACACCGCCATCGAATGCGTGCGTCAGTTCTCGGTGCCCGCCTGCGTCGTGGTCAAGCACGCCAACCCCTGCGGCGTCGCGGTCGCGGGCGACATCGGCGCCGCCTACGACGCCGCCCATCGCACCGACCCGACCTCCGCCTTCGGCGGCATCATCGCCTTCAACCGTCCGCTCGACGGCGCCACGGCGGCGCGCATCGTCGCGCGGCAGTTCGTCGAGGTGCTGGCCGCACCGCAGGTGCAGCCGGAGGCGCGCGCGGCGCTCGCGGCCAAACCGAACATCCGCGTGCTCGAGCTCGGCGATCTGCCGCGCGATGCAGGCAGCGAGAACGAGTACCGAAGCGTCACCGGCGGGCTGCTCGCGCAGTCGCGCGACCGCGGCGTCGTGACGCGCGAGGACCTCAAGGTCGTGACGCGCCGTGCGCCGACCGCGGCCGAGCTCGACGACCTGCTGTTCGCGTGGCAGGTCTGCAAGTCCGTGAAGTCGAACGCCATCGTCTACGCCCGCGGCGGCAGCACCGTCGGCATCGGCGCCGGGCAGACGAGCCGGGTCTACTCGAGCCGCATCGCCGCCATCAAGGCCGCCGACGAGAAGCTCGAGGTCAAGGGCGCGGTGATGGCCTCGGACGCCTTCTTCCCGTTCCGCGACGGGCTCGATGTCGCCGCGGAGTACGGGATCACCGCCGTCATCCAGCCGGGCGGCAGCCTGCGCGACGCCGAGGTCATCGCCGCGGCCGACGGACACGGCATCGCGATGGTGTTCACCGGCATGCGCCATTTCCGGCACTGAGCAGGACCACATGGCCGCAGGCACGACAGCACAGGACCTGAAGATCCTCATCGTCGGCGGTGGCGGACGCGAGCACGCGCTCGCCTGGAAGTGCGCGCAGTCGCCACGCGTCGCGGAGGTGCTGGTCGC
>DAIMYL010000196.1:0-3785 GCA_036734505.1 Steroidobacteraceae bacterium
GCGCGAGTCATCGCGGCGCACGGGCGCCATCTGCTGGTGCGCGACGCCGCCGGCAGCGAGCACGAGGCCCGGCCCTTCGGCCGGCGCGTGCAGGCCGTCTGCGGCGATCTCGTGCGCTGCGAAGCCGATGCCGCGCACGGCGAGGTCCACGCCACCGAGGTGCTGCCGCGCAGGAGCGTCCTCGAGCGCGCCAACATGCGCGGCGGCGCCGAACCGGTGGTCGCCAACATCGACCTCTTCGTCACCGTGCTCGCGCCGGAGCCGCGCCCCGACCCCTTCATCATCGACCGCTACCTCTGCGCCGCGAGCTCCGCGGGCATCGCCGCGCTGGTGGTCGTCAACAAATGTGAGCTACCGGAGGCCGCCGAACTCTCCTCGCAGCTCGCCGTGTGGCGCGAGGCGGGTTACGGCGCCCTCGCCTGCAGCAGCGCGACCGGCGATGGCCTCGACGCGCTCGCCGCCGCGCTGCGCGGCCACGACGCCGTGTTCGTCGGGCAGTCGGGCGTCGGCAAGTCCTCGCTCATCGCGCGGCTCGTGCCGCAGGCCGCGATCGCGGTCGGCAGGCTCGACCGCGACGCCGAGGGCCGGCACACCACCACCGCCTCCAAGCTCTACGACCTGCCGGGCGGCGGGCACCTGCTCGACTCGCCCGGGGTGCGCGACTTCGCGCCGGCGATCGCGACGCTGGAGACGCGCAGCCTCGGCTTCCCGGAGGTCGAGCAGCTCGCGCCCGGCTGCCGCTTCATCGACTGCCGGCATCTGCGGGAGCCGGTCTGCGCGGTGCGCACGGCCGCCGAGACCGGTGGCTTCGACGCGCGTCGCTACGAGAGCTACCGCCGGCTGCGACGGCTGTACGAGGACCTGCAGGCCGCGGCGGGGCCGGGCAAGCGCGAGAAGCGCTGAGACGACGCGCGCCGGGCGCGCGGCTACTGCCCGAGCGTGTGGCGCCCGGCGAGCGCGTGGGCGAGCGTACCGCCGTCGATGTACTCGAGCTCACCGCCGATCGGCACGCCATGCGCGATGCGCGTGGCGCGCACGCCGCGCGACCGCGCGAGCTCGGAGAGGAAATGCGCCGTCGCTTCACCCTCGACCGTCGGGTTGGTGGCGAGGATGACCTCCTGCACCACACCGCCCTCGAGCAGCGTCTCGAGCAGGCCCACCCCGAGCTGCTCGGGACCGATGCCGTCGAGCGGCGACAGGTGCCCCATCAGCACGAAGTAGCGCCCGCGATAGCCGCCCGACTGCTCCACCGCGACCACATCGGCGGGTGATTCCACCACGCAGAGCAGCGACGCGTCGCGCTGCGGCGCCGCGCAGATCGCGCAGAGCTCGGACTCGGTGAACATCCGGCACTGGCGGCAGCGCGTGACATTGGCGAGCGCGTTCTCGAGCCCCTCGGCGAGCCGGCGTGCGCCCTCGCGCCCGTCCTGCAGCAGATGGAAGGCCATGCGCTGCGCCGTCTTCGGGCCGACGCCCGGCAGCGTGCGCAGCGCGTCGATCAGCCGCGCCACCGCGGGCGAATGCTTCATCAGAGCGGCATCTTGAAGCCGGGCGGCAACCGCATCCCCGACATCAGCGAGGACATGCGCTGCTGGCTCTCGGTCTCGACGCGGCGCACCGCGTCGTTGATGGCCGCCGCGACCAGATCCTCGAGCATCTCGCGGTCATCGCCGATGACGGACGGCTCGATCTGCACGCGCTTGACCTCATGCTTGCCGGTCATCGTGACCTTCACCATGCCGCCGCCGGACTCGCCGACGACCTCGAGGCGCGCGATCTCTTCCTGCGCCTTCTGCATGTTGCGCTGCAGGGCTTCCGCCTGCTTCATCATGTTGCCAAAGCCACCGGACATCTTCGGGTTCCTCTTCGATTACGGATGCGAAGTCAGTTGGGTCGGACGGAATCGGGCTTGAGCGTGGCGCCGAACTTCTCGCGGAAGGCGCGCACGGTCGGGTCCTCGTCGAGCGAGCGGCGCGCGGCGTCGAGCTGCGAGTCGACCGCCGCCTGCTCGGCGCGTGCCGGGGTCGCGACCGCGGCCTTGGCGAGTTCGACCTCGACACGCACGGTGGCGCCGAGGTGCTTGCTCAGCGCCTGGCCGAGCTTGTCGACCAGCGCCGGGGTGCGCAGCAGCTGCTGCGCGGGATCCAGCTCGAGCCGCACGAGCGTCGCCGTGTGCTCGGCGACCACGCAGTGCGCCGCAAGCTGACGCGCCGCACCGCCGAGTTCGAGCTGCGCGACCGTACCGGCCCAGTCGGAGAGGTCCGCCGCGGGGCCCCTGGAACCGCTGCCCGCCGCGCCGCCGGCAGCAGCGCCCGCGGCACCCGCGGACGCGCGCGTACCGCCCGACGCGCCGCCCGACGCAGCACCCGCGCCCGCCGCCGCGCCCGGCGCGCGACCCGTGGGTGAGGCCGGCGCCTCGCCCGCGCCCGCCGGACGGAACGCGATCATGCGCAGCAGCGTCATCTCGAAGCCGGTGCGCGGGTCCGGCGCCCAGGCGAGGTCGCGCCGACCCGTGATCGCGGTCTGGTAGTAGAGCTGGACATCCTCCGGCGCGATGCGCGCCGCGAGGTCGGCGAGCAAGTCCGAGGGATGCAGGTCGTCGCCCTCGTAGGTCGGCAGCGCCTGGCGCAGCGCGACGCGCACGAGCAGCGTCGCGAGCGCATCGAGCACATCACCGTGGTCGGGCGCCCACTCCTCGAGGCTGCGCGCATAGTCGAGCAGCGCCGCCGGGTCGCCCTCGGCGAGCAAGGACGCGAGCCGCGCCACCTGCCGACGGTCGACCGTGGCGAGCATGGCGCGCGCCTCGGTCTCGGCGACCTTGCCGCCGCCGAAGGCGAGCAGTTGATCGAGCAGCGAGAGCCCATCGCGCATGCTGCCGTCGGCGGCCTCGGCGACGAGCTGCACCGCCGCGGGCTCGAAGGCGATGCCCTCGGCCTCGAGGATGGTCTTGATGCGCGAGGCGATCAGCGAGACCGACAGCCGCTTGAGGTTGAACTGCAGGCAGCGCGACAGCACCGTCACCGGCAGCTTCTGCGGGTCGGTGGTGGCGAGCAGGAACTTCACATGCGGCGGCGGCTCCTCGAGCGTCTTCAGCAGCGCGTTGAAGGAGTGCGTCGAGAGCATGTGCACCTCGTCGATGAGGTACACCTTGTAGCGGCCGCGGGTCGGCGCGTACTGCACATTCTCGAGCAGCTCGCGGGTGTCGTCGACCTTGGTGCGCGAGGCGGCGTCGACCTCGATGAGGTCGACGAAGCGCCCCTCGTCGATCTCGCGGCAGGTGGCGCACTGGCCGCAGGGCGACGGCCCGGCCGACACCTCGCAGTTGAGGCACTTGGCGAGGATGCGCGCGATGGTGGTCTTGCCGACGCCGCGCGTGCCCGTGAACAGGAACGCGTGGTGGACCCGGTTGGTGGCGAGCGCGTTGGAGAGCGCCTGCAGCACATGCTCCTGCCCGGTGAGCTCCTCGAAGCGCTTGGGGCGCCATTTGCGGGCGAGTGCGGTGTAGCTCATAGGGTCCGAGGACGGGCCTCAAGGTGGGAGGCGGCCCGCACCAGCCTGACTCCGGCGCCCGACCTCACCGCGACCGTTGCTCCCTTCCGGGCCTGGCGGGATTGACGGCTGGTCGTCGCGGAGGGACCGATGCGGGACGCCATAGGACCAATGCGTCCCCGGATGTTACCAGACGGTCACTTGACCGTCGGCATCACGAAGCTCGCGCCCTCGCGTCCTTCCGGCCAGCGGGTGGTGACGGTCTTGAGGCGGCTGTAGAACCGCACCCCCTCGGG
>DAIMYL010000197.1:0-3763 GCA_036734505.1 Steroidobacteraceae bacterium
CGCGCCAAGCCCTATGTCGCGGCGCTCGATGCCTGTGCCGTGCTGGCGCCGCCGCTCGGAGACCTCATCACGCCGTTGTCGGAGTTCCTGACGGGGCTCGCCGCGCGACAAGCCATCCCGCAGATCGAGGTCGCGGTCGGCGAGGACGCCACGGCGCTCGTGTTCCGGGTGCTCGAGACGCCGGGCGCGGCGGACCTCGCCGCGCTGCATGCCTTCGGTGTCGCCCACGGTGTACGCATCCACCTGCAGCCCGCGGGCATGGACAGCGTGCGGTGGCTGCGCGCGCCGGATGGTTCGTGGGCGACGGCGCGTGCCGAAGACGAGCCCTGGTTGCACTACACGCTCCCGGAGCACGAGGTCCGGCTCGCGTTCCGGCCCACCGACTTCGTGCAGGTCAACGCGGCCGTCAACCGTCGACTGGTCTCTCAGGCGCTCGACGAGCTGCAGCTGGGGCCGGCGCACCGGGTGCTCGACCTGTTCTGCGGGCTCGGCAACTTCACCTTGCCGCTCGCACGCCGCGTACGGGAGGTCGTGGGCATCGAGGGCGATGCGGGTCTGGTCGCGCGCGCCCGCTACAATGTAGGCCTCAATGGCATCGACAACGCCGCGTTCCATGTCGCCGACCTCGCCGCGCCGGATGGCGGCGGGGCCGCGCTCGCAGGCCGCTTCGACCGGGTGCTGCTCGATCCGCCGCGCGCGGGCGCCATCGAGGTGCTGCCGCGGGTCGCGGCGCTCGGCGCCGAGCGCATCGTCTATGTCTCCTGCCACCCGGGCACGCTGGCGCGCGACCTCGAGGCGCTGTGCCATGTGCACGGCTATCGGCTGGAGGCCGCAGGCGTGATCGACATGTTCCCGCACACGACGCATGTGGAATCCATGGCCGTGCTGGAGCGCGCGTCATGACGCTCGGCCCCCTGATGGTCGACCTCGAAGGCACGGTGCTGCAGCCCGAAGAGCGCGAGATCCTGCAGCATCCGTTGGTCGGCAGCGTGATCCTTTTCACGCGCAACTATTCAGACCCGGAGCAGCTCTCGCGTCTGGTCGCCGACATCCACGCCGCGCGGTCGCCGGCGCTGGTGGTGGGCGTCGACCACGAGGGCGGCCGGGTGCAGCGGTTCCGCGAGGGCTTCTCGCGTCTGCCGCCGGCGCGGCGCATCGGACATGAGCACGACGCCGATGCGCGGGCAGGGCTCGCGCTCGCCCGCGAGATGGGCTGGCTGATGGCGGCGGAGCTGCGGGCCCACGGCGTCGACCTGTCGTTCGCGCCCTGCGTCGATCTCGACTACGGCGTGAGCGAGGTGATCGGCGAGCGCGCGTTCCACGCGCGGCCGGCGGTGGTCGCGGAGCTCGCGGTCGCCTACCAGTCCGGCATGCGGGCGGCCGGCATGGCGGCCACCGCCAAACATTTCCCGGGCCACGGTGCCGTGGTCGCCGACTCGCACCATGCGCTGCCGGTCGACCGGCGCGCGCTCGTCGACCTCGAACCGGACATCGCACCGTACCGCCTGCTGATCGCCAACGGGCTCGCCGGCGTGATGGTCGCGCATGTGCTCTATCCGGAGGTCGACGATGTGCCTGCGAGCGCCTCGCAGCGCTGGATCCGCGGTGTGCTGCGCGGCGACCTCGGGTTCCAGGGAGTGGTGTTCGCGGACGACCTCTCGATGGCGGGCGCCGCAGCCGTGGGCGGCATCGTCGAGCGCGCGACGCGTGCGCTGGCGGCGGGCTGCGATGTGCTGCCGGTCTGCAACCATCGACCGAGCGTGGTGGCCTTGTTGGACGGGTGGCAGGCGGCACCGGATCCGGTCGCCGCGCTGCGTCGGGTCCGCCTGCGCGGCAAGGCCCATCCGGGGCCCATGGAGCTGCGCGCGTCGGAGCGCTGGCAGTCCGCGCGGGAGGCCCTGGCCCGCTGCGCGGCGCCGCCCGATCTCAGGCTCGCCTAGACCCGCCCGGGATCGGGCGTCGCGTCAGCCGCCCGGCGTCACCACGGCGATGATGCCGAGGCTCGGGTGGTCGTAATAGTTGCGCTCGTTGAAGCGGACGCGCCGGATCTCGTTGATGCGCGCCGCGGGGCCGCCGTCGCCCGCATAGCGCAGGTCCATGCCGAGGTGCAGCAGCGAGCCGCGCTCGAGCATGAAGCTGCCGGAGAGGCCCGGTACGCGGATGCCGAGGCGCTCGAGCGGCAATCCGGAGCGCGAACCCCAGGAGCCGGCGGTCTGCACCCAGCCCGTATGGACCAGCACCCGGTAGCCGCCGCGCGCCAGCTTCTCGCGGGCGCCGCCGAGCTGCATGCGCGAGCCGGGCAGGGGGCCGATGTAGCGCGCGACCTGCGTGGTCCCGGAGGAGTCGCCGGCGCCCCGCATGGGCGCGGCCGTACCGCCGTCACCGCCACCGGCGCTGCGGAACACGATGACCTCCACCGAGTAGGTGCCGCTCGCCGCCGCGGCAGGGGCTGCAGCGGGCGCGGGGGCGGGGCGGGCCGGTGGCGACTGCGCGGGGGCGGCCGTGATGCCGAGCATCAGGGTGATCAGGCCCATGGCCATGGTGGGGAGGCGTCGGGACGCCATGTCGGGGCGAACGCTCATGCGCGACATCATACCGCCGCTTGGGCGCCGCCGAGCCGCTGCAGCAGACCGGCCACGAAATCGAAGCGCTCGGCCGGCTCCTCGAGCTCCTGCGTGACGCGCAGCTTGAGCGGGCCCTCCAAGCGGTGCTCGCGCGGGCTGCGTTGCAGCAGGCCGATCACCGCCTTAGGGTCGATGTGGTTGTCCTTCTCGAAGAGCAGATAGCCGCCCTGCGGGCCGAAGTCGAGCCGGCGGACGCCGAGCCGACGGGCGGCGAGGCGCAGTCGGGCGATGCGCAGGAGGTTGAGGGTCGCCGCAGGCGGCTCGCCGAAGCGGTCGGTGAGCTCGGTCAGCATGGCATCGAGCGCAGCGCCGTCCGGCGCAGCCGCGATGCGCTTGTAGAGCGCGAGCCGCAGCGAGACATCGCCGACATAGTCCTCCGGCAGCAGCGCCGGGACGCGCAGCTCGACCTCCGACTGCGCGGCGAGCGGCGCGTCGAGGTCGGCGACACGGCCTTCGCGCAGCGCGCGCACCGCTCGGTCGAGCAGGTCGAGGTACATCGTGAGGCCCACTTCGGCCATCTCGCCGCTCTGTTCCTCGCCCAAGAGCTCGCCGGCACCGCGGATCTCGAGGTCGTGGGTGGCGAGCACGAAGCCCGCGCCGAGCTCCTCGAGCGCCTCGAGCGCCTCAAGGCGCTTGAGCGCGTCGCCGGCCAGCGCCTTGCGCGAGGGGACGAGCAGGTAGGCGTAGGCGCGGTGGTGCGAGCGGCCGACGCGGCCGCGCATCTGGTGCAGCTGCGCGAGGCCGAAACGGTCGGCGCGGTCGATGACGATGGTGTTGGCGGTCGGGACATCGATGCCGCTCTCGATGATCGTGGTGCAGACCAGGATGTCGAAGCGGCGGTGGTAGAAGTCGACCATCAGGCCCTCGAGCTCACGCTCGCGCATCTGGCCATGGCCGACGCGGATCTGCGCCTCGGGGACGAGCTTGGCGAGGTCGGAGGCGACCTTCTCGATGTCGCGCACCTCGTTGTGCACGAAGTAGACCTGTCCGCCGCGCCGCAGCTCGCGCAGGATCGCTTCGCGGACGGTGGAGTCGCTCCATTCCGTCACGAAGGTCTTGATGGGCTGACGCTCGGCCGGCGGCGTGGCGATCAGCGACAGCTCGCGCAGCCCGCCGAGCGCCATGTTGAGCGTGCGCGG
>DAIMYL010000198.1:0-3760 GCA_036734505.1 Steroidobacteraceae bacterium
CGGAAGCGGTCCTTGATCTTGTCGTAGTCGCGCGAGCGCGCGTCGGTGTTCTCGACGAGAAGGCCGATGGCCGTGCCCGTGGTGCGGCCCTCGAAGACGCCGGAGAGGATGCGGACGACATCCGCTTCCTTGCGCTGGCTGACGAACTTCGAGGTGCCGGTGCGGCGTCGGTCGATGTCGCGCGCGAAGTCGGCCTCGGAGAGCTCGAGGCCCGGCGGACAGCCGTCGACCACGCAGCCGAGCGCCGGACCGTGGCTCTCGCCGAAGGTCGTGACCTGGAAAAGCCGACCGATGGTGTTACCGGACATGGGCCAGAAGCTGCTCGCGCGTCAACAAAAAAACGCCCCCGCCGCCGCGCTCGAACCCGAGCCAGGTGAACGGCAGACGCGGCCAACGGCGACGGACGGCCGTCTCGGTGTTGCCCACCTCGACGACCAATATGCCGCCCGGGGTCAGGTGCCGGGCGGCCTCCTTGAGGATGACGCGCACCGAATCGAGCCCCTCCCGTCCCGCCGCCAACCCCAGGCGCGGTTCGTGCCCGTACTCCGGGGGCAACGAGCGCATCTCGTCGGCCCCGACGTAAGGCGGATTCGACACGATGATATCGTACAGGCGCCCGCCGAGGGCCGAGAAATGGTCGGATTCCGTCAGGCGCACGCGACGCGAGAGCCCGAGCCGACGGCGGTTCTCGCGCGCCAAAGCCAACGCCTCGGGGGAGATGTCCGCCCCCTCGACCCGCGTCCAAGGCATGTGGTGCGCGCAGGCGAGCGCGATGCAGCCGCCCCCGGTGCAGAGGTCGAGGATATGTCGCACCCGCGCGGGGTCGATCCAGGGCCGGAACCGGGCCTCGATGAGCTCGGCGAGCGGCGAGCGCGGCACGAGGGCGCGCGGATCGACCCGCATCGGGAGGCCCGCGAAGAAGGTCTCGCCGGTCAGGTAGGCCGCGGGCAGGCGCGTGTCGATGCGCTGCTGCAGCAGAGCGTCGTAGCGCAGCAGCTGCGCGGGCCGCAGCCGACGCCGCAAGGCGGCCTCGGTGACCGGCCAGGACAGCCCGAGCGTGCTCCAGAGCAGGGCCGCCGCTTCGTCGCCGGCGTTGTCGGTGCCGTGCCCGAAGAAAACTCCGGCGCGCGCCAGCCGCCGCGCTCCGCGGTACAGCGCATCGGCGACGGTCGGCGGGGTCGGGGCCGGCTTGTGGGATAATTTGGCCATGGACGCCCATTCTGCCTCGCCCGGCCTCGGCGCGCGCGTTTTCGTCGCGCTGCAACATGTGCTGCCGCAGCACACGATCTCGCGCATCGTGCACGCCGCGGCGCGCAGCCAGACACCGTGGTTCAAGGACCTGCTGATCGACGCCTTCATGCGCGGCTTCGCGCCGGACCTCTCGGACGCGGTGCACACCGATCCGCGCGGCTACGAGTCCTTCAACGCGTTCTTCACCCGCGCCCTGCAGCCCGGCGCTCGTCCTCTGCCCACCGACGCCGACGCGCTCGCCTGCCCGGTCGACGGCACGGTCAGCGAGCTCGGCGACATCGACGACGACCGCCTGCTGCAGGCCAAGGGTCGGCACTACACGCTCGGCGCGCTGCTCGCGGGCCGCGAGGACTGGGTGGCGCGCTTCCGCGGTGGACGCTTCGCGACCATCTATCTCGCGCCCTACAACTACCACCGCATCCATATGGTCTGGCCGGGGACGCTGCGCGACGCGTGGTTCGTGCCGGGCCGGCTGTTCAGCGTCAACCGCACCACCGCCGAGGGCGTGGCGAACCTCTTCGCGCGCAACGAGCGCGTGAACCTGCTGTTCGAGGACCGGAGCGCGGACGCGCCGGCGCGCGCCCTGCACCACGCGCTGCTGCTCATCGGTGCGCTCAATGTCGGCAGCATGGAGACCGTTTGGCACGGCGAGGTCGCGCCGCGCCGGCCGCGACGCCTCGAGCGCCTGCCGGTCGCGCCGGCGGCCGGCGGCGATGCCTTCACGGCGGCACGCGGTGAGGAGATCGCACGCTTCAACATGGGCTCCACCGTGATCCTGCTGTTCCCGCCGGGCGCCGTCGAGTGGCGCGCGGGGCTCGCCTCCGGCGACACGGTGCGCATGGGCGAGGTCATCGGCCGTCGCCTCGGCGGCGGCGCGACCGCCGACCCGTCCGCAGCCTGACGCCCGGATGCCCGACGCCGGCCCGATCGACTGGCACCCGCGCGCTTCGCGCGCGCGCCTCGCCGAGCGCGCCGCGCTGCTCGCCGCCACCCGCGATTTCTTCGGCGCACGCGGACTGCTCGAGGTCGAGACGCCCATGCTGGTCGGCGCCGCGGTCACCGACACCCATCTCGGGTCCGTACCGGCGCGCGTGGGTGCGCGCACGATGTACCTGCACACCTCGCCCGAGTACGCCATGAAGCGGCTGCTCGCCGCCGGCAGCGGCGACATCTGGCAGCTCTGCCGCGTGGCGCGCGGCGACGAGCGCAGCCGCCTGCACAACCCGGAGTTCACGCTGCTCGAGTGGTACCGCTGCGGCTGGTCGATGGCACAGCTCATCGAAGAGGTCGCCGCGCTGTTCGATGCGCTCTGCGTCCGCGCCGGCGCCGCGCCGCGGCCGCGCGTCGTCCGGCGCTATGCCGATGCGTTCCGCGATCTGTTCGGGGTCGATCCGCTCACCGCATCCGATGCCGCGCTCGCGGCCCTGGCGCGCGATGCGGGCCTCGAGGACGGCACCGCAGACCACGGCGGCGTGACGGCGCCCGCGCGCACGGCGCCGACACGCGACGACCTGCTGGATTTTTTGGTCGGTGCGGAGCTCGGCCCGACGCTCGGCCGCGGCGCGTGGCTGGCGCTCACGCACTGGCCCGCCTCGCAGGCTGCGCTCGCGCGGCTCGACCCCATCGACCCGCGCACCGCGCTGCGCTTCGAGGTCTACGCCGACGGCATCGAGCTCGCCAACGGTTTCGAGGAATTGGCCGACGACCGGGAGCAGGCTGCGCGCTTCGCGGCGGACAACGCAGCGCGGCGCGCGCGCGGCCTCCCGGAGCATGCGGTCGACGAGCGGCTGCTCGCGGCCCTGGCCGCGGGGCTGCCGCCCTGCTCGGGCGTCGCGGTGGGGTTCGACCGCACGGTGATGGTCGCCACCGGCGCACGCAGCATCGACGAAGTGATCGCTTTCACCACGGAGCAGGCATGAGCACGCATTTCCCGGTCCCCGATTTCAGCGACAAGGCCGCGGGCTACCGCGAACTCGACGCCCAGCTCGGCGCCTTGCTCACGGGCGAGCGCGACCTGATCGCCAACACCGCGAACGCCGCGGCGCTGCTCTACAACGCGCTGCCCGACCTCAACTGGGCGGGGTTCTATCTGCTGCGGCCGTCCGCCAGCGGCGGCCACGCCGGCGGGACCGGCGGCGGCGCGCAGGAGCTCGTGCTCGGGCCGTTCCAGGGCAAGCCCGCCTGCGTGCGCATCGCGCTCGGCCGCGGCGTCTGCGGCACGGCGGCCGCCCAGCGCCGGACGATGCTGGTGCCCGATGTGCACGCCTTCCCCGGCCACATCGCCTGCGATGCGGCCTCGAACTCGGAGATCGTGGTGCCGATGATCCGCGGTGCGCGCGAGGGCGCGGACGGTCCGACGGGCGGCGAACTGCTCGGCGTGCTGGACCTCGACAGCCCGAAGCTCGGCCGCTTCGATGCGGTCGACCAGGCGGGTCTCGAGAGGATCGTCGCGACGCTCGTCGCGTCGTTGACCTGACGCGCCCTCAGGCGCGTCGTTCACCTGACGCGC
>DAIMYL010000199.1:0-3750 GCA_036734505.1 Steroidobacteraceae bacterium
GAGCATGCCGTGTGGGCGTTGCACGAGTACGGCATCCGCGCCGTCATCGCGCCGTCGTTCGCGCCCATCTTCGCCGCCAACTGCATCCGCAACGGCCTCGCGCCGGTGCGGCTGGCCGCCGACGCGGTGGCTGCGCTCGCGGAGCATGTTGAGGCCGACCCGCAGGCGCGGCCGCTCACGGTCGATGTGGCGCGCTGCGAAGTGCGTGCCGGGGGCGATGTGCACGGCGCGGCGCGCGGATCGCTGTCCGCGCTGCGGTACGCGTTCCCCCTCGATGCGGAGTCCCGAGACATGCTGCTCGAAGGGCTCGATGCCATCGATCTCACGCTCAAGCACCGCGCCGACATCGACGCCTTCCTCGATGCCGATCGCGCGGTGCGTCCTTGGATCTACCTCGGGCGTACCGCCCCGGAACGGAACCCATGAACATCCTGATCAGCGAGGTCGGACCCCGCGATGGCCTGCAGAGCATCGCACCGGTGATGCCGCTCGAAGCCAAGAAGGCTTGGATCGCGGCCGAAGCCGCGGCGGGTGTGACCGAGATCGAGGTCGGCAGCTTCGTGCCGGCGAAGCTGCTGCCGCAGCTCGCCGACACCGCCGAGGTGGTGCGCTACGCGCGCACGATCCCGGGCCTCACCGTGGCGGCGCTGGTGCCCAACCTGCGCGGTGCCGAGGCAGCGGTGGAGGCGGGCGCCCACAAGATCACGCTGCCGCTGTCGGTGTCGGAGACCCATAGCCTCAAGAACGTCCGCCGCACCCATGCGCAGATGCTCGACGAGGCCCGCGCCATCGTCGCGCTGCTGCGCGGGCTTCCCGCCGAGCGTCGTCCGAAGTTCGAGGGCGGTCTGTCCACCGCCTTCGGTTGCACCATCGAAGGACAGGTGCCCCCGGAGCGTGTGGTCGCTCTCGCCGAAGCCTTGATGGCGGCGGGCTGCGACGAGGTCGGCCTCGCCGATACGAGCGGCTACGCGAACCCGGCGCAGGTGCGCGACCTCGTGCGGCGGGTGCACGCGGCGGTGGGCACGCACGCGCTCTCAGGCCTGCATCTGCACAACACCCGCGGACTCGGGCTCGCCAATGTCATCGCCGGCCTCGAGGTCGGCATCACGACCTTCGACAGTTCCTTGGGCGGGCTCGGCGGTTGCCCGTTCGCGCCCGGCGCGTCGGGCAACATCGTCACCGAGGACCTCGTGTTCATGCTCGAGGCGATGGGGCTGCGCACCGGCATCGACCTGCCGAAGCTGCTGCGCGTGCGCGAGGTGCTGCGTGAGGCGCTGCCCGGCGAGCCGCTGTACGGTTTCACACCCGATGCGGGGCTGCCGCTCGGCTTCACCCAGGAGGCCCGCGCATGAGCGCTGTCGACCTTCCGTCCGCCGCTGTCGGCGGCGCTCCGCTGCCGCTCGCGGGCATCCGCGTGGTCGAGTTCACGCACATGGTGATGGGTCCGGCGGTCGGCGCCATCCTCGCCGAGCTCGGCGCAGAGGTCATCCGTATAGAGCCTTTGGGCGGCGACTCGACGCGCAACCTGCCGGGGTCGGGTGCGGGCTATTTCCCCATGTACAACCGCAACAAGAAGAGCCTCTGTCTCGACCTCAAGTCGCCTGAGGGGCTCGCGATAGCGCAACGGCTCTGCGGGTCCGCGGATGTGGTGGTCGAGAACTTCCGCGCCGGCACGATGGACAAGCTGGGTCTCGGCTACGAGGCGCTGTCGGCCGGCAACCCGCGGTTGATCTACTGCTCGGAGAAAGGGTTCCTGAGCGGGCCCTACGAGAACCGCACCGCGCTCGATGAGGTCACCCAGATGATGGGCGGTCTGGCGTACATGACGGGACCGCCGGGCCGGCCGTTGCGCGCGGGCACCTCCGTCATCGATGTCACGGGCGGCATGTTCGGTGTCATCGCCATCCTCGCCGCCCTCGAGCAGCGCCATGCCACCGGCCGCGGCCAGAAGGTGAGCAGCGCGCTCTTCGAGACGACCGTGTACCTCGTCGGTCAGCACATGGCGCAGATGGCCGTCACGGGACAGCCCGCCAAGCCCATGCCGGTGCGCATCTCCGCCTGGGCCATCTACGATGTCTTCGAGACCGCGGACGGCGAGCAGGTGTTCGTCGGGATCGTTTCGGACGGGCTGTGGCAGAAGTTCTGCGAGGCCTTCGGCTGGGCGGCGGAGGGCGCCGACCCGGCCTACAAGACCAACGCGCAGCGTGTCGCACAGCGCGAGGCCTTGCTGCCGCGGGTGCGTGAGCTCTTCAAGTCCTACCGTCGGGCGGACCTGGTCGCCATCCTCGAGCGCACCGGGTTGCCGTTCGCGCCCATCGGCAAGCCCGAGGAGATGTTCGACGACCCCCATCTGGCCGCCAACGGCAGTCTGGGTCCCACGATCCTGCCGGATGGGCGGGCGACCCGTCTGCCCATCCTGCCCATCGAGATGGACGGGCGCCGCCCGACGCAGGGCGGAACGCTCGCGCGCGTCGGCGAGCATTGTGATGAAATATTGACCGGCCTCGGGTTCGCTCCCGGGGACATCGCCGACCTGCGCGCGCGCAAGGTCGCCGGCTGACACAAGACATCATCGGAGCACATCGCTTGGCACATCTTCCGCACGACATCGCCGGCATCGAGGACGAACTGCAGGACGACGAGCGCATGGTGCGCGACTCGGTCGCCAAGTTCGTCGACGCCGAAGTGCTGCCCGGCATCGGCCGGGCGTTCGAGGAGCACCGCTTCCAGCGCGAGCTCATCGCGCCGATGGCGCGCCTGGGGCTCTTCGGTTCCTCGCTGGAGGGCTACGGCTGCGCCGGCCTGAACGCCGTCTCGTACGGCCTCATCTGCCAAGAGCTCGAGCGCGGCGACTCCGCGCTGCGCAGCTTCGTGTCGGTGCAGTCCTCGCTCTGCATGTACCCGATCTTCAGCTACGGCAGCGAGGAGCAGCGGCAGCGCTTCCTGCCCGGCATGGCCCGCGGCGAGATCATCGGCTGCTTCGGCCTCACCGAGTCGCACGGCGGTTCCGATCCGCTGAACATGAACACCACCGCCCGCCGTCGGGGCGACGACTGGGTGCTCAACGGCTCCAAGATGTGGATCACCAACGCGCCGCTCGCCGATGTGGCGGTGGTCTGGGCGCTCACCGAGGAGGGCGTGCGCGGTTTCCTGGTGGAGCGGGGCATGAAGGGCTTCGAGTCGCGCGAGATCGAGCGCAAGTTCTCGCTGCGTGCCTCCGCCACCGGCGCGCTGTTCTTCGACGATGTGCTGTTGCCGGCGTCCAGCATGCTGCCCGGCAGCAGCGTGGGCCTCAAGGCGCCGCTGTCCTGCCTCACGCAGGCGCGCTTCGGCATCGCCTGGGGCGTCCTCGGCGCCGCCCGTGCCTGCCTCGACGAGGCGCTCGCCTACACGAAAGACCGTGTGCTGTTCGGGCGGCCGCTCGCCGCCACCCAGTCGGTGCAGATCCGCCTCGCCGAGATGTCGCGTCGGATATCCATGGGCCAGGTGTTGGCGCTGCATCTCGGGCGGCGCAAGGACCGCGGCATCCTCTCGCCGGTGCAGGTGTCGCTCGCCAAGTGGAACAACTGCCGCGCCGCGATCGACGTGGCCCGCGAGGCGCGCGACCTCTTGGGCGGCGCCGGCATCACCGCCGAGCATGTGCCCATCCGTCATGCCCTCAACCTCGAGAGCGTGATCACCTACGAGGGCACCGAGACCATCCACCAGCTCTCGCTCGGACGCGAGCTCACCGGGCTCAACGCCTTTTGA
>DAIMYL010000200.1:0-3730 GCA_036734505.1 Steroidobacteraceae bacterium
GCAGCCCGGGCTCCTCGGCGCCGAGCAGCAGCGTGATGACGTTGATGTCCTCGTGCGCGCCGGCGCGCACGCTCTCGGTCGGCTGCGGCGGCATCGGCGGGTAATGGATGACGCGCAGCACGCTGTTGCCGAGCTGCACCTTGTCCTCGAAGAAATCCGGCGCGAGGCCGAGCACCCGTGCGATGGCCGTCAGCAGACGGCGGCCGGTGCGGTCGAAGGTCTCGAACATCTCGAGGCTGGTCTCCCGGAAGCCGGGCAGGCCGTCGATCCAGATGTTGTCGGCCATGTAGTGCTTGTAGGGGTGCCCCGGCGGCAGCTCGCGGCCGACATGCCAGAACTCCTTGAGGTCGTGGTGGACCGCGCCTTTGGCGGTCTCGATGCCGAACGGCGTGTAGCCGCGCGCGCCGCCGCCGCCCGCGATGTGGTAGCGGCGTTTCTCGGCCTCGGGCCAGGCGAAGAAGGTCTTGTAGAGGCCGAGGAAGCGGTCGATCAACCCCTGCGGGATGCCGTGGTCGGCGATGATCACGAAGCCGTAGCGCCTGTAGGCCTCGCCGAGGGCCGCGACGAAGGCCGGGCTGTCGGCGTCGCGCAGGCTCAGGGTCGGGATGCGGTCGGTCATGGCGGGCATTCTGCACCCTCGGGCGCGCCGCGGCGAGACTCCGGCCCTCCGCGGCGGTAAGCTTGCCCGAGGCATGGAACACCTCGCCGCATCGCTGCTGCGCCTCCTCGGCGCCTATCTGCTCGGCTCCCTCAACGGCGCGCTGCTGCTCGGGCGGTTGCGCGGCGTCGACATCCGCACCCAGGGCAGCGGCAACGCCGGCGGTACCAACGCGCTGCGCACCCAAGGCCCGCTGTTCGCGCTCGGCGTGGTGGTCATCGACATCGCCAAGGCCTGGATCGCCGTGCGCGTGCTCGGCGGCCCGGGCACCACCTGGCTCGCGGTCGGCTGCGGCTTCGCCGCGGTGCTGGGGCATGTCTACCCGGTGTTCCACGGTTTCCGCGGCGGCAAGGGCGTGGCGACGCTGCTCGGCACGCTGCTCGCCGTCTCGCCGCTGCTGCTCGCAGGCGTGCTCGGCGTGTGGCTCGTCATGATGATGCTGTTCGGCATGGTCGGGCTGGGTTCCATCGTGGCGAGCGCGGCGCTGCCGGCGCTGGCGCTGGTCGGCGTGCGCAACGGGTGGCTGGATACCGCCGCGCTCGGGCCGCTGCTCGGTTTCGGCATCGCCTGCGCGCTGCTCGTGCTCTGGACGCACCGCGCCAACCTCGCGCGCATGCGCGCCGGCACCGAGCCGCGTGCCAAACGGCTGTGGCTGCTCGGCAGGCTGCGCGGTCGCGCGTGAGCTGCGAGCCCGCGCAGAGCCCGGATCCCGCAGCGCCCCTGACGCAGCGCGTGTTCGCTGCGCTCGCTGATGGCGCGGTGCACTCCGGCGAAGCGCTCGCCGCCACCGCCGGGGTCACGCGCAGCGCCGTCTGGAAAGCGATCGAGACGCTGCGCGCCGACGGTCTCGCGATAGATGCGACCACCAACCGCGGCTACCGGCTCGCCGCACCCTGCGAGGCCCTCGATGCCGCGGCGTTGCGCGCAGCCCTTTCGCCGGCCGCAGCGGCGCGGCTGCGTCGGCTCGAGGTCGTCTGGGAGACGGGGTCCACCAACGCCGACCTGCTCGCCGCAGCAGCGCCTCCGGTGGGCAGCTGGGACGCGCTGCTCGCCGAGAACCAGCGCGGTGGGCGCGGCCGCCGCGGCCGCGTCTGGCGCGCCGCGCTCGGCGACAGCCTCTGCCTTTCGCTCGCCACCGCCTTCGAGCCGCTGCCGCGCGACCTGTCCGCCGCGACGCTGGTGGTCGGGGTCTGCGTGCTGCGGGCGCTGCGCGCGCACGGCGCCCACGGACCCGCGCTGAAGTGGCCCAACGATCTGGTGGCGGTCGCGGCGGACGGCGCGCTCGCCAAGGTCGGCGGCATCCTCGTCGAGCTGCGCGCCGAGGCCGGCGGCCCCGCGCAGGTCGTCGTCGGCATCGGGCTCAACCTGCGCGCGCCGGCAGCGCTCGCCACGGCGGTCGCGGCGGAGGCCGCGCAAGGATCCGGCTCGACCGCGCTGCCACCCGCCGGACTGGACGGTCTCGGTGTCGCGGTGGGTGCGCGCAACGCCATCGCCGCGGCCGTCATCTCGCAGTGCGTCGAGGGTCTGGAACGCTTCGCGGGCGAGGGCTTCGCGCCGTTCCGTGAGCTTTGGCGCGGAGCCGACGCGCTGCGTGACCGCCCGGTGCGGGCGCAGGGCGGGGCGGTGCCGCTCGAGGGCGTCGCTCGCGGCATCGATGACAGCGGGGCCTTGCTGCTCGAGGATGCCGCCGGCCTGCGGCATCCGCTGGTCGCCGGCGAGGTGAGCGTGCGATGACCCGCAGCCGCGCAATATCTTTGGTGGCGTTGCTCGTGCTCGCCAACCTCGGTTGGTGGGCGTGGCAGTCCTGGTACGCGCCGCCCGCGCGCGGCTCGGTGCCGTGGCGCGCGCCGGGCGCCAAGGACGCGAAGCCTGCCCCGGCGACGCCGGGTCTCGAGACCGTGCGGCTCGCGGGCGAGGCGGCCGCGCCGGTGGACGGTGGCGCGTCGCCGTCTCCCGCCGCGGTGCCTGCCGCACCCGCTGCGCCGGACCCCGCGGCGACCAGCGAGGTCCCCGCGCCCGCGGCCGCCGTACCCGTCTGCTACGGGATCGGCCCTTTCACGGCGCCCGCCGACAGCGCCGCAGCGGAGGCGGAGCTGCGCCAGCGCGGCCATGCGCCGCGCGTCGTGTACGCCCTCGGCGTCGAGCCGCAGCGCTTCCTGGTGCGCATCGACGGCTTGCCGACCGCGGCGGACCAGGCGCGGGTGCTCGCCCGGTTGCGGGCCGCGGGGCTCGCCGATGTCGCCGGTCTGCCCGCCGAGCGCGCAGTGTCGCTCGGCCTCTTCAGCGAAGCCGCGCGCGCCGAGGCGAGGCGACGCCAAGCCGTGGCCGCGGGGTTCGCGCCGCGCATCGCGCCGCAGTATCCGCCGGATGCGGAGCATCGTCTCGAGGTCGATCTCCCGGTGCCGCTGCCGCCCGGGCTGACGCCCGCCCGCGCGCTCGCCGGTGCGTGGCGCGTGCAACCCTGCGCGGTTCCGCCGTGACCGCGCCTGTGCGTCGTCGCCTCGGGCCGTTCACGGCGGTCGCGCTGGTGGTGGGCAACATCATCGGCGCGGGCATCTTCATGCTGCCCGCATCGCTCGCGCCGTACGGTTGGAACGCCGTGCTCGCGTGGCTGGTCACACTGGTGGGCGCGATGTGCCTCGCCTGGGTGTTCGCGCAGCTCGCGGCGCAGCGCGCCGACGGCAGCGGCACGCATGGCATCGTCGCGGGCGCGTTCGGCGACACCGCCGCGTTCTTCACCTCGTGGGGCTACCTCATCAGCGTGCTCGCCGCCAACGCCGCCTTGACCGTCGCCGGCATCAACTACCTGCAGAGGCTGCTGCCGGCGGTCGGTGCGCAGCCCTGGGGCCCGCAGGCCGCCGCGCTCGCGATGATCGCGCTCTTCGCCTGGGGCAACGCGCGCGCGCTCGCGGGCGGCATCCAGGTGGTGTCGACCCTCGTCAAGGTTTCGCCGTTCGTGATCGTGATCGGGCTCGCGCTGTGGCTGCTCGGTACCGAGGGCGGTGCGGCGCTGACGCCGGTGGCGGCCGTGCCGATCGAGCCGGCGACGGTGTTCGCGGCGGTGGGCATCAC
>DAIMYL010000201.1:0-3726 GCA_036734505.1 Steroidobacteraceae bacterium
GCCGCGAGGAACGAGGCGCCCGGGAACGGTGGGTGGGTCGCCGTCGCCCAACTGAAGAGATGCGTCATCGTGAACGGGATGACGATGGCGGTGAAGCTCACGATGCCGGCGATCGCGCCCTGCAGTTCGCCCTGGGCGTTGGCGGGCGTCGCGCGCGAGAGGATGGCGCGCAGCGAGGGCATGACGAGCCCGATCAGGCAGGCGAGCGGCACGCTCGCGAAGAGCAGCGCCGGTGTGGTCGCGAACGCGTAGCCCACGAACCCGACAGCGCCGCCGGCGAGGCCGAGCAGCGCGGTGCGGTGCTCGCCCATGCGCTTGGTGAAGAGACCGACGAGTCCGCCCTGCACGACGGCGGTGCCGAGGCCGAGCACCGCGAGCGACAGGCCGATGTCGCGTTCGGTCCAGCCGAACTTCGCCATCGTCACCCAGGCCCAGGTCGAGGGCAGGGTGTCGTGGCCGATCTGGTACATGAACAGCACGATGAGGATCAGCATCGCGCCCGGGATGCGGCGCATCGCACGGATCGCGCCGAGCGCGTTGGCGCGACGCGCCGAGAACTCGCGACGGTCGGCGGGCGGCAGGGTCTCGCGCAGCACGGCGAGCGCGATCAGGAAGTTGATGGCGGTGAACGCCGCCGCCGCGAAGAACGGCACGCGCGGGCCGTACTGGCCGAGCAGGCCACCGACCACGGGGCCGATCACGAAGCCCATACCCCACGCCGCGCCGTTCAGACCGAAATACTTGGCGCGCTGTGCGGCGGGGATGATGTCGGCGACCACGGCGTTGGCGGTGGCGAAGGTCGCGCCGGCGATGCCGGCGATGAGGCGGCCGACGAAGAGCCAGGCGAGGGTCGGCGCGAGGCCCATCAGCACATAGTCGACGGCGAGCGCGGCCAGCGAGGCGAGGAGGATGGGCTTGCGCCCGTAGCGGTCGCTGAGGTTGCCGAGGATCGGCGAGAAGATGAACTGCATCAACGCGTAGGAGAGCGTGAGCCAGCCGGCGATCGGCGCGGCCTCCGCGAGCGACAGCCCGGAGAGCTCCATCACGAGCTTCGGCGCCACCGGGATGATGATGCCGATGCCCATCGAGTCGATGAACAGCGCCATCGCGACGATCGGCAGCATCCGCCGCCGCGGATCGGGCGCGGCGGGCGGTCCCGCTGCGCCGGAGCCGGCCGTCGCCGCTTCGGTCACGCGATCGCCGCCCCGCGCGCCGCGCGGTAGCGCAGCACGGTCTCGAGCGCGCTGCGCGTCGCGGGCGGCAGCTCGACATCGCTCGCGCCCAAGGGCGTGACGCGCTCGCCCCAGCGCACGAGATGCGCGCAGAAGGTGAGGCCGCCGCCGAAGCCCGGCATCAGGAGCCGCGCGCCGGGACGCACTCGGCCTTCCTCGAGCGCCTCGCAGAGCGCGACCGGTACGGTCGCCGCGGACATGTTGCCGTAGCGCTGCACATTGACGTAGACGCGTTCCATCGGGATGCCGGCACGCTTGGCGACGGCTTCGATGATGCGCAGGTTGGCCTGGTGCGGGATGACGAGGTCGATGTCGTCGGGGCCGATGCCGGCGCGGCGCAGCACATCCTCGCAGGCGCTGCCCATGCCGTGCACCGCCTTCTTGAAGATCTCCTGCCCCTCGAACTGCCACTCGGTGGCGCCGAGCAGACGGCCCTGATGCACATAGGCGCCGCCGATGCCGTGGATGCGCAGGATCTCGCGCGAGCCGCCGTAGCAGCCGAGCTTCTCGAGCTGCAGCCCCTCGTCGCGGTCGGTGGCCTGCAGCACCACGGCCGCCGCGCCGTCGCCGAACAGCACGGCGACATTGCGGTCGTTCCAGTCCATGTAGGGCGAGATGAGCTCGCCGCCGGCGACCAACGCGGTGCGCACCACGCCGCTGCGGATCATCGCGGTCGCGGTGGAGAGCGCGTACAGGAAGCTGGTGCAGGCGGTGTTGATGTCCATCGCGGCGCAGCCTTCGGCGCCGAGCCGGGCCTGAAGACCGGAGGCCATGTTCGGGCACTGGTCGTCATGCGTGGTCGAGCCGACGATGATGAGGTCGAGATCGCTGCCCTGCAGACCGGCGCAGGCCAGGGCGCGCGCACCGGCGACATGGAACAGGTCGTTGAGCGGGCTGTGGGCGACGCGCCGCTCACGGATGCCGGTGCGGGTGGTGATCCACTCGTCGCTGGTCTCCATGAAGGTCGCGATGTCGCCGTTCGACAGGATGCCGGGCGGCAGGCACTTGCCCCAGCCCGTGATGGCCGCATTCGGCATTCAGGATCCCCCCCTCACATCGATGGAACATGTCCCGGGCGATCGACGCCCCGGGCGAGGGCCGAGGATACGCCGCCGGGGGCGGCGGTTCCACGCGGCGGCCAAGCGGGGCGAAGGTGCGACCATCCCCCGGTCCCGGCAGTTATGGTGCCCCCCATAAGAGCCGTGCACATGCGACCACGCGCGCGGGACGGACAGGGGGGGACTGCACCATGTGGATGCCGCCGTTGGAGGATGCCTGGAGGGGACCGGTCGAGTTCTACGAACTGCTGTTCGGATTCTGGACCTCGTACCCGTTCCTCGTGTGGTGGTGGGAGCGGGTGCTCAAGACCCCGCTGCCCGAATGGCGCTATGTGATGCTGGCGTTCTTCGCTGCCGGCGCCTTCTGGGTCAACCACTACTTCCTGAAGATGCCCTCGCCGGGTTGGCTGGTGCTCATCAACCTCTACACGGTGCTGTTCCTCGCCGTGTGGTGGCTGGTCGGGATGCGCGGCCGCGGCCGCGGCGCGGTCTGGAGCCTGCTCGCCATCGCGGGTGCCGTGGCCTACGGCGTGGTGTACATCCTGTTCGAGCAGCTCGCGCGCCGCGGCGTCGAGCAGTGGGGCATGCACGAGTTCTGCTGGATGGCGCTCAGCTTCGTCGGTTTCCCGCTGCTGATATGGTGGCGCGGGCGCGCCGCCGCGCCGACGTCCGCCGCGGGCTGATCAGCCGACCGCGCCGAGCACTTCCAGCGAGACGCGCTCGGCGGACTCGAACGCGCCCTCGATGCCGCGGCTGCCGACCGCGGTGTGCTCGCCGCAGAAGAACAGGCGCTGGTGCGGCACCGCCATCGCGGCGCGCAGTTCGCGCACCTGACCCGGCTGGAAGATCGCCCAGTCGCCGGCCGAGAAGGGATCGGCGGTCCAGGAGTGCACGGCGCCCACGGTGAGCAGGCCTTTCGAGGCCGGTCGCAGCCGCGCGAACTCGTCGAGGATCATGCGCTTGCCCTCCTCGACGCCGAAGCGGTCGATGAAGAGGCCGTTGAGGCCGCGGCACCACACGGTGAGGCTCGTCACCTCGGCGTCGGTCCTGCCCGATCTTTGGGCGAGCACCATGCCGAGCGGGCCGTCGGTCCACATCGAGGGCGAGAGCCCGTCCATCTCCCAGAACGGCTTCTTCGGGACGATGTGGAACTGCGTGATGGGGATGTAGCCCAGCGTCTGGATGGCCTTGTGCTGCAGCGTCGGCGGCAGCGGGTCGATGGCGACATCGCGCAGCGTCGAGAACGGCATGGAGCAGACGACGGCTTTCGCGCGATGACGGCTGCCGTCGCTGCAGACGACCGTGGCGCTGTCCGTGCCCGTCTCGATGGCGACCACGCGCTTGCCCTGCAGCAGGTCGCCCTTGAGGCGACGCGCCATCGCGATGGGCAGGTTCTGGTTGCCGCCCTTGAAGGTGCCGATGAGCAGGTTCGGCGG
>DAIMYL010000202.1:0-3716 GCA_036734505.1 Steroidobacteraceae bacterium
ATCGTGCGCGGCTTCGGCACGCCGGTGCAGGATCCGATCGCCGTCGCCGAGGTCGGCAAGCTGCAACCGACGGCCGCCAAGCTGATGGACCGGATCGGCTGGCGTTGACCGAGGCGGGGACGACCGCGATCGACGGCCGCGCGATGGGCGCGCGTGTGCACCGCGGACGCGGGCCTCTGTCCACCGCGGCGGCGATCGCCGCATTGCCGGTCACGGTGCTCATCACGCTGGCTTGGGGCGCGTTCGGTGCGCCGGCCGCGGACATGCAGCACCTGTTCGACCATGTCGTGCCGGGCGTGCTGCTGAACACGCTGGTGCTGGTGGTGGGCGTCACGCTGCTCGCAGGGCTGCTCGGCACGACGCTCGCGTGGCTCGTCACGGCCTACGAGTTCCCGCTGCGATCCGTGTTCTCGTGGGCGCTGCTGCTGCCGATGGCGATCCCAGCCTACGTGCTGGCGTTCGTCGCCATCGCCGGGCTCGACTTCGCGGGGCCCGTGCAGACCGCGCTGCGCGGCGTCTTCGGCGCGGACCTGCGGCTGCCGCCGATCCGGTCGACGGGCGGCGTGATCCTCGTCATGACCCTCGCGCTCTATCCCTATGTCTACCTCCTGGCACGCGGCGCGTTCGCCACGCAGGGACGACGGGCGATGGAGGTCGCCGCTTCGCTCGGCCTCACGCCGCGGCAGGCGCTGCTGCGCGTGCAGCTTCCCTTGGCCCGCCCGTGGATCGCGGGCGGCGCCGCGCTGGTCGCGATGGAGACGCTCGCCGACTTCGGCACCGTCGCGGTGTTCAACTACGACACCTTCACCACCGCCATCTGGCGCGCCTGGTCGGCGCTGTACTCCATCGAAGCCGCGCTGCAGCTCGCGGGCGCGCTGGTGATGCTCGTCGCCGTGGCCTTGATGTTCGAGCAACGGGCGCGCGCGGCGCAGCGACATACGGCGCTGGGCGGACCGGACGCGCCGCGGCACCGTCTCACCGGCGGTCGCGCCGCCGCCGCCACCGCCCTGCCCGCCGCCGTGCTGCTGCTCGCGCTGGTGCTGCCCGGGATCGCCCTCGTCACCTGGGCGCTCGGGCATGCCGCGCGCGACCTCGATGCGGACTGGTGGGCGGCGGCCGGTCGCAGCGTGGCGCTCGGCCTCATGGCCGCGGCGCTCGTCTGCACCCTCGCGGTCGCGCTCGCCTATGCGGTGCGCACGCGTCCCGACGGCGCGACCCGCGGCCTCGCGCGCCTCGCCACGCTCGGCTACGCCCTGCCCGGCGCGGTGCTCGCGGTCGGCGTGTTCCTGCCGATCGCAGGGCTCAACAACCTGCTCGAAGCCGCCGCCCGCACGCTAGGCACGGACTGGCCGGGCTACCTGCAGGGCTCGGTCGCCGTGCTGCTGCTGGCCTATGCGGTGAGATTCCTCGCGGTCGCGCACGCGCCGATCGAGGCCAACCTCGGCCGCATCACCCGCAGCATCGACGACGGCGCGCGCCTGCTCGGCGCGGACGGCGTCGCGCTGCTGCGACGCGTCCACCTGCCTCTGCTGCGCACCGGGACGCTCACCGCTGCGGCGCTGGTGTTCGTCGATGTCATGAAGGAGATGCCGATCACGCTCATGACCCGGCCCTTCGGTTGGGATACCCTCGCCGTACGGGTGTTCGAGCTCACCTCCGAGGGCGAGTGGACGCGCGCCGCGCTGCCCGCGCTCGCGATCGTGCTGGTCGGCCTGCTGCCCGTCGCGCTGCTGCTGCGGCGTGCCGAGCGTCCGGATTGAGATCGGAACCGGGCGCGGGCAAGGGGCTTCGCTGATGCGATTGGTGATCGATTCCATACGACGGTCCTTCGACGGCACACCGGTGCTGCGGGACATCTCGTTCATGCTCGCGCCGGGCACGATCGGCTGCCTGCTGGGCCCGAGCGGCTGCGGCAAGACCACGCTGCTGCGCATCATCGCGGGATTCGAGCCGGCCGACGCCGGTCGCGTGCTCGCCGACGACCGTGCGCTCACGGCGCCCGGCGTGCAGCTGCCGCCGCACGAGCGGCGTATCGGCATGGTGTTCCAGGACCATGCGTTGTTCCCGCACCTCGATGTGCTCGGCAATGTCGCCTTCGGCCTGCACGACCGGCCGGCCGTGGAGCGCCGCGCCCGCGCGCGGGAGCTGATCGAGGCGGTGGGCCTCGCCGGCCTCGACGCAAGACGGCCGCACGAACTCTCCGGCGGCCAGCAGCAGCGTGTGGCCCTCGCGCGCGCGCTCGCACCGGGCCCGCAACTGCTGCTGCTCGACGAGCCGCTGTCGAGCCTGGACGCCGAGCTGCGGCGGCAGCTGGGCGCGGAGCTGCGCCAGATCCTCAAGCGCTACGGCACCACCGCGCTGCTCGTCACCCATGACCAGCAGGAGGCGTTCGCGATCGCCGACGAGGTCGGCGTGATGCGCGACGGCCGCATCGAGCAGTGGGCGACGCCCTACGACCTCTACCACCGTCCGGCGACGCGCTTCGTCGCCGAGTTCGTCGGCAGCGGCACCTTCGTGGTCGGCCGTTGTCGCCCGGACGGCAGCATCGATACCGCGCTCGGCGCCGCGACCGCGCCGCACGCCGCGGACTGCACCTGCACCCCGGGCTCGACGGTGGACCTGCTGCTGCGTCCGGACGATGTGGTGCACGACGACGCGAGCCCCACCACCGCCGAGGTGCTCGCCAAGGCCTTCCGCGGCGCCGATTTCCTCTACACGCTGCGGCTCGCCGACGGCACGCAGGTGCTCTCGCTCGTGCCGAGCCACCACGACCACCACATCGGCGAGCGCATCGGCGTGCGGCTGGAGACCGACCATGTGGTCGCGTTCGAGCCGCGCGACGACGGCCGCGGACGACCGGAGGCCTGACACATGGAAAGCTCGATCGTCACCACGCTGTTGCTGCCTGTCGCGCTCGGCATCGTGATGCTGGGCCTCGGCCTCTCGCTGACGGTGGCGGACTTCGCGCGCGTGGTGCGCTACCCGAGAGCGGTGCTGGTCGGCCTCTTCACCCAGACCGTGGTCCTCGTCGCCGGCGCCTACCTCATCGCCCGCGCGTTCTCGCTTCCGCCCGAGCTCGCGGTAGGCATGATGTTGCTCGCCGCCTCGCCGGGCGGCGCCACGGCCAACATCTACAGCCATCTCGCGCACGGCGATGTCGCGCTCAACATCACGCTCACCGCCGTCAACAGCCTGCTCGCGCTGCTGACCCTGCCGCTGATCGTCGACGCTGCGCTCGCGCATTTCCTCGGCCAGGACCAGTATGTCCCGCCGCCGACCCGCAAGGTCATCGAGGTCGCCGCGATCATCGTGCTGCCCGTGATCATCGGCATGGCGCTGCGGGCCGGCCTGCCGAAGGTGGCGGCCGCCCTCGAGAAGCCGATCCGGCTGTTCGCGGTGCTGGTGCTGGTGGCGGTGATCGGCGCCGCCATCGTCGCGGAGTGGGAGCGGCTGCCGGGCTTCATCGCGGCGGTGGGCGCGGCCTGCCTCGCCTTCAACCTGCTGAGCATGGCGGTCGGCTACGGCCTGCCGCGGCTGCTCGATCTGCCGCGCGGACAGGCCATCGCCATCTCGATGGAGATCGGCATCCACAACGGTACGCTCGCCATCTTCATCGCGCTCAACGTGCTGCAGAACGCGACCATGTCGGTGCCGGCGGCCGTCTACAGCATCATCATGTTCATCACGGCCGGGGCCTTCACCTTCTGGCTGAACCG
>DAIMYL010000203.1:0-2055 GCA_036734505.1 Steroidobacteraceae bacterium
CGGTGCCGAGCATGGTCTCGCCGACGTTCTCCGCGCGCGCCGGGATGTCGACCGGTGTCGGCAGGTCGGTGCGACGGAACACGATGCCGGTGTCGGGCGCGGCGGGACGCACCGTCATGAGGATCTTCTTGCCGGTGTGCAGTCCTACGCCCGAGGCGCGGATGATGTTCTTGAGAGTGCGCTGACCGACCATGGATCCCCCCGGCCGACCCGGCGCCCGCAGGTCGCGGAGCGCCGGCCGTCGCCGAACCGGGGAATGTTACCCGAAAGTGACGGGGCCGTCGGCCTTCAGGCCGAGCGGCCTCGTCGCCGTCAGTCGGCCTGACGGCGCAGGAAGGTCGGGATGTCGAGGATCTCGTCGGCGGAGTCGTCGTGCCGCAGACCGTCACCGGCCGCCGCCGCGAGCCGGTTGATCGCCGGCTCCTCGAAGCGCGAGTAGTCGCCGGTCGCGACCGTCGCAGCGGTCTTGAGCGCCGCGCTGCGCAGGCCACCCGAGCCGAGCGCCGGACGCAGTCCCGGCGTCGCGCCGAAACCGGCGCCACGCGCCGGCGCTGCACCGGCACCCGCACCGATCGCCGGCGTCGCCGCGCGGGCGACCGCCGGCTGCTGCACGACCGCCGCCTGAGGCCGACCGAGGCCGGTGGCGACCACCGTGACGCGCAGTTCACCGCTGAGCTCGGGGTCGATGACGGTGCCGACCACGACGGTCGCGTCCTCGGAGGCGAACTCGCGGACGATGTTGCCGACCTCCTCGAACTCGCCGATGGCGAGGTCCATGCCGGCGGTGACGTTGACCAGGATGCCGCGGGCACCGGCGAGGTTGACATCCTCGAGCAAGGGCGAAGAGACCGCCATCTGCGCGGCGACGCGCGCCCGGTCCTCACCGGTGCCGACGCCCGAGCCCATCATCGCCATGCCGGTCTCGCCCATGACGGTGCGCACATCGGCGAAGTCGACATTGATGAGGCCGGGACGGGTGATGAGGTCGGCGATGCCCTGCACCGCGCCCTGCAGCACGCCGTTCACGCTCTTGAAGGCGTCGAGCAGCGTGGTCTTGGGACCGAGCACCGTCAGCAGCTTCTGGTTGGGGATGGTGATGAGGGAATCGACGCTGCGGGCGAGCTCCTGCATGCCCTGCTCGGCGACCGCGGCGCGCTTGCCGCCTTCCATGTTGAAGGGGCGCGTCACCACGGCGACCGTGAGGATGCCGAGCTCGCGCGCGAGCTGCGCGACCACCGGCGCTGCGCCGGTGCCGGTGCCGCCGCCCATGCCGGCCGTGAGGAACAGCATGTCGCAGCCTTCGATCATCTGGATGATGCGGTCGCGGTCCTCCATGGCGGCCTGGCGGCCGACCTCAGGGTTGGCGCCGGCGCCGAGGCCCTTGGTGATGCCTGAACCGATCTGCAGGGTGGTCTTGACGTCGGAGTGCTTGAGCGCCTGCGCATCGGTGTTGATGCACATGAACTCCACGCCGTCGATGCCGCTGCGCACCATGTGCGACACGGCGTTTCCGCCGCCGCCCCCGATACCCAACACCTTGATGACCGCGCTCTGCGTGTAAGCGTCCATCAGTTCGAACATGGTGAGTGCTCCTCAGGTTTCGAGAATTGTAATGAATCAGAAGTTGCCTTGAAACCAATTTTTCATGCGCTCGAGCGTCGTGCGCGCTCCGGCGAGTCCGCCGCCGCGCCGCCCGGGCGTCATGTGCTCGCGCGCGTGCAGCAGCAGACCGACGCCGGTGGCGTGGATCGGGTTGCTGATGACGTCGGACAGGCCGCGCACGCCGCCCGGCATGCCGAGCCGCACCGGCTTGCCGAGCACCTCCTCGGCGAGCTCGACCGCGCCTTCCATCTTGGCGCTGCCGCCGGTGAGCACGATGCCCGCGGCGATCGCCTCGTCGAAGCCGCTGTGCTTCAGCTCGTGCGCGACGAGGCCGAAGAGCTCGGCGTAGCGCATCTGCACCACCTCGGCCAGCGTCTGGCGCGCGAGCCGCCGCGACGGCCGGTCGCCGACGCCCGGCACCTCGATGGTCTCCTCGGCGCGCGCCAGCTGCGA
>DAIMYL010000203.1:2155-3644 GCA_036734505.1 Steroidobacteraceae bacterium
TTCTCGATGTTCTGGGCCGCGCTCTCGGCGCCGGTCACGATGTGCACCTTGGCCTCGAGCCGCACGCCCGACATGCCGATCGGGGCGCGCACGCCTTCCTGCCCGTCGATGATGAACTCCTGCGGCAGCACATGCAGGATCTTCTGGTCGGCGGGGATCGCCACCGCCTTGGCCGCGTCGATGACATGCTCGATGTCCGACTGCTGGACCTCCTTGTCGCGGATCGCCACCACGCCGTGGGAGTTCAGGCTGCGCACATGGCTGCCGGCGATGCCGGCGTACACCGAGCGGATCTCGCAGCCGGCCATCAGCTCGGCCTCCTCGACCGCGCGCTGGATCGACTGCACCGTCGACTCGATGTCGACCACCATGCCGCGCTTGAGGCCGCGTGAGGGCTGCGAGCCGATGCCGATGACCTCGACGCCCCCGTCCGCGCCCACCTCGCCCACCAGCGCCACCACCTTGGAGGTGCCGATGTCGAGCCCCACGATCAGCTGCCGTTCGATCTTCTTGGCCATGTGTGTCGCTCAACCCTCAGGGGCGTCGTCGCCCTCGTCCAATGCGGCCATGCGGGTGCCGTTGCGCCAGCCGGCCGCGAAACCGTTCGAATAACGCATGTCGACATAGGCGAGCTCCGCCCCGCGCTGCACCACGAGGCGCAGCGCCGCCGCGACGAAGCGCTCGAAGCGCTCGTCGACATCGCGGCGGCCGAGGCGGATGCGTACGCCGTTGTCGAGATCGATCTCCCAGGCGCCGCGGGCGTCGAGCCGCAGCGCCGTGAGCCGCACACCGCCCTCGGCGAGCCGGCCCTGGATGGCGAGATAGCGCCGCGCCACCGCGCCTTCGCTGCCCGCCGGGCCGGAGAGCCGCGGCAGTTCAGGCGGCAGGAAGCGCGCGCCGGTCAGGAACAGTTCGCCGCGCGCGTTGAGCAGGCCGTCCGCGCCCCAGCGCGCGGCCGCCACCTGCTCGGTGACCTCGATGCGCAGGCCGCGCGGCCAGGCGCGCGCCACGGTGGCGCGGTCCACCCACGGCAGCTCCTCGACCGAGCGCTGCAAGGCCGCGAGGTCCACCGACACCAGCCCCGCGCCGTCGACGCGCTTGCGCACCGCCTGTTCGAGCTCGAGCGGCGAGACGCGCTGGAAGCGGCCCTCCAGCGTCACCTGCTCGATCGGTTCGTCGAGCGCGCGGGTGACGAGCAGACCGAGCAGGCCGACGGCGGCGAGCGCCGCGCCGATGCGCGCAGCGCGTCGCCAGTCGACCACGGGCCACTGCCAGGACCTCTCCTCGCGGCGACGGTTGCGCGGGCGGTTGCCGATCATCCTCTCTGCCTCCTCGTCAGGCTGGTCTCGAGCACGCGCCAGACCAGCGTCGGGAAATCGATGCCGACCGCGGCGGCGGCCTTGGGCACGAGGCTGGTCGCCGTCATCCCGGGCACGGTGTTGATCTCGAGCAGCAGCGGCCGACCGGTGGCATCCATCATGAAATCGAC
>DAIMYL010000204.1:0-3644 GCA_036734505.1 Steroidobacteraceae bacterium
GCCCTGATCAACATCGCGCTCGCCAAGGCGACGCAGATGCTGATCGGCAAGCCCAAGGTGCCGCGCCCAGCTCAAGACGTGGAGTATTCCGGCACCGTCGAAGCCCGCCGCATCATCTACGGCGAGATGCTCGTGTCGGGCATGAACGTCATCCCGCCCATGACCTCCGGCCCGAAGAGCGACTACCTGCATCAGGTCATCGCCGTCGCCGGCCACGAGTGCAACAGCCTCGGGGCGGTCTACTTCAACCGCGAGCAGCTCGGCACCATCACGGCCATCACCGGCAGTGCCGACGACGGCAAGGTGACGACCGGGCGGTACCAGAACAAGGCTTGGGTCCGGCGGTACGTCGGCACCGACTCGCAGACGGTCGACTACAAGCTCGCTACGGCTTTCCCCTCACAGTGGACCGCCTCGCACCGCGGCCGAGGCGTCGCCTACATCGCCTCCACCTTCGAGTTCGACGAGGAGACCTACCGTCAGGGCAAGCCCGAGGTCACCTGTCTCGTCCAAGGCAAGAAGGTCTACGACCCGCGCCTCGACGGCACCCGCGCCGGCGGCAGCGGCGCCCACCGCATCGACGATCCGACGACGTGGGCCTACTCGACCAACCCCGCGCTCTGCCTCGCCGATTACCTGCTCGACAACCGTCTCGGCCTCGGTGAGGACGCCGCGCGCATCGACTACGACCTCGTCGCCGACGCCGCCGACATCTGCGACGAGACTGTCAGCGTGCCGGCGACCACCCAGAAGCGCTACACCTGCAACGTGGTCCTCAACGCCACCGACCGCTTCGAGGACAACATCGAGGTCCTCGCGCAGGCGATGGCAGGCGTGTGCTACTACTCGGGCGGGAAGTGGCGGATGTTCCCCGGCGCGTGGCAGACCACAAGCTTCGCGCTCGGCGTCGATGATCTGATCGATGGCGGCATCCGCCTCGTGACCGCGCTGCCCTACGAGAAGCGCCACAACAGCGTTCGCGGCACCTACATCTCACCGACCAAGAACTGGCAGAAGATCGAGTTCCGTCCCGTCACGAACTCGACCTACGTCAGCGACGACGGCGAGCAGACTTGGCTCGATGTCGACTTCGCGGCGACGACCGACGAATACGAGGCGCAGCGTCACGCCATCCTGCTCAACCGCCGCAGCCGTCTCCGCCAGTCGGCGACGCTCCGCTGCAACATGGCCGCCTACGGCATCCGTCCCTTCGAGACCGGCACCGTGACCATCCCCGAGCTCGGCTGGTCGGCAAAGACGGTGCGCTGCGAGGGCTGGAACTTCGACCCCTCCGGCTTCGTCGAGCTCGTCGTGCGCGAGGAGGCGGCGACCGATTGGAATGACCCGCTCACGAGCGACTACCTGCAGCCCGGCAGCGTGACCGCGCCGACCCCCTCGAGCTATGTGCCCTCGCCGCCGACGAACCTCTCGATTACCGGTCTGCAGAACGCGATCTATCTGCTGTGGACTGCGCCGACCGGGCTGCCGCTCGACGCGCAGTATGAGGTCTACGAGCACACCTCGGCGACGCCGTTCTCAAGCGCGACCCTGATCTGGACGGGCGCCGCGACGGCCGCCATCATCGCCAAGTCCGACACCACCGTCCGCTATTACTGGGTACGCGTGAAGATGCCGTCCGGCGGCGTGTCTGCCACTGAACCGCCGTCCGCGGGCCTCGCCGGCTCCTCCAACAGCGTGTCGAGCGTGCTCAACGCATCGGCCGCGCCGTCGGTCATCCAGAAGACGGACACCGCTGCGTCGATCACCACGGTCTCGACGACGGTCACGGCCACCGGCGGGACCTCGCCCTACACCTACGCCTGGACGCGCATCAGCGGCTCGACCTCGATCACCGCCAACTCGGCGAGCGCCGCCACCACGACCTTCACCGGCTCCTCTCTCGCCTCCGGCACCACCTACGACGCCGTCTTCCGTTGCACCGTGACCGACAACGTCGCGGCCACCAAGACCGTCGATGTCACCGTCAGCATCACGCGCGCGGCCATGACCGCGTCGGCATCGCCGACCAGCCTCTACAAGTCGGGCGTCGGCACCAACCAGACGACAGCGTCGACGACCGTCACTCCGAGCGGCGGCGTCTCGCCCTACACCTACGCGTGGACCAAGTTGAGCGGCGACGCCATCACAGCCGACAGCGCGAGTGCAGCGACCACGACCTTCTCGGCGACCGCGCTCTTCTCGGGAGAGGCGCGAGATGCGACGTTCCGCTGCACCGTCACCGATTCCACCGGCGGCACGCCGCTCACCGCGACCGCCGATGTCTTCGTTTCCATCGAAAGACTCTAAGGAGATTCCCCTGTGGCCGAAATAGAGCGCCGCTCGTCATCCGAGACGACACAAGACCGCCGCATCCGCGAGCTCGAGATCAAGTTCGCGTCCCACGAGGCGGTCTGCGCCGAGCGGTACAAGGGCATCCGCGAGGACCTGACGAGCTTCCAGAAGATCATCTCGAAGGTCGGCTATGGCCTCATGGCCGGCATGGCCGCCATCCTCGTGAAGCTGGTCTTCTTCCCGTGACCGACCCCGCCTGGCTGACCCGCGCGCGGGGCTACCTCGGCGTCCGCGAGACCCCCGGCAAGGCGACGACGCCCACGATCGCCCGGTGGCTGCGCGAGCTGCGCGCCTGGTGGAGCGACGACGAGACCGCCTGGTGCGGCGTCTTCGTGGCGGCCGTCATGCGCGCGGAGGGCTTCAAGCCGCCCCCGCACTGGTACCGCGCCCGGGCGTGGCTCGCCTTCGGCCGGGCCATCCCCGACGCCGCGGTCGGCTGCATCGCCGTCTTCGAGCGCAAGGGCGGCGGCCATGTCGGCTTCGTCGTCGGCGTCGACGAGCGGGGCCGGCTGATGGTCCTCGGCGGCAACCAAGGCAACGCTGTCACCGTTTCGCCATTTGACAGAACTCGGGTTCTGGGTTATCGGTATCCCGAAACTTTGACCCTGGTCGCCGGCCTACCGCTGGTGAACTCCAACGGGATGCCCTCATCCCACAACGAAGCGTAAAAGGTGATCTATGACCGCTGACCAATTCGCCGGCATCGTCCGCGCGCTCTTCGCCGCCGTGGGCGGCTACCTCGTGGCGAAGGGCCTCGTCGACGCCGAGACCGTCGCCACCCTCGCCGGCGTCGCCGCCACGGCGGGCGCGGCCATCTGGTCGTTCCTGTCGAAGCGCGACAAGCCGAAGGCCTGACCGATGGCGCGGGAGACCGCGCAGCCGAGCGGCGGTGATCGGCACCGCCGTCTCGGCATACCTCGGAGCTTCAAGCTCCACGGCCACCGTGTCACCGTGCGCATCATCGCGCCGTCGCGCTGGCGGCATGGCGTCAAGTGCCTCGGCTACTGGCAGCCGAACACGCACCGCATCGACCTGCGCTCAGACCTCGGTGACACAGAGCTGCAGCAGGCTTTCTGTCACGAGCTCACGCACGCGCTGCTCGATGAGCTCAACCACCCGCTCTCCCACGACGAAGTCTTCGTGGACAACCTGGGCAGCCTCCTGCACCAGGCTTTGAGCACCTTCGATAGCAACCCGAAAGGCTGAACGTGCCGAAATATGTGACCGACGAGCAGATCATCGAGGCGTGGCAGAAACTCGGCACCGCCAAGAAGGTCTCCGACGCGCTCGAC
>DAIMYL010000205.1:0-3631 GCA_036734505.1 Steroidobacteraceae bacterium
AGCGCGCGGTTGGCGTCGTCGTGCTCGAGGAACGGGATCAGCGAGGCGGCCACCGAGACGATCTGCTTCGGCGACACGTCCATGTAGTTGATGCGCTCGCGCGGCATCAGCGTGAACTCGTTCTGGAAGCGGCACGACACGAGGTCGTCGGACAGCTGGCCGGTGCCGTCGGCGCGGGCGTTGGCCTGCGCGATGGCGAACTCGCCCTCCTCGATCGCCGACAGGAAGTCGATCTTGTCGGTGACCTTGCCGTCCACGACGCGGCGGTACGGCGTCTCGAGGAAGCCGTACTCGTTGGTGCGTGCGTAGACCGACAGCGAGTTGATGAGGCCGATGTTCGGACCTTCAGGGGTCTCGATCGGGCAGACGCGGCCGTAGTGGGTCGGGTGCACGTCGCGCACCTCGAAGCCCGCGCGCTCGCGCGTCAGGCCGCCCGGGCCGAGCGCCGAGACGCGGCGCTTGTGGGTGACCTCGGACAGCGGGTTGTTCTGGTCCATGAACTGGCTGAGCTGCGAGGAGCCGAAGAACTCCTTCACGGCGGCCGCCACGGGCTTGGCGTTGATCATGTCCTGCGGCATGAGCGGCTCGCTCTCGGCGATGTTCAGCCGCTCCTTGACCGCGCGCTCGACGCGCACCAGGCCGACGCGGAAGGCGTTCTCCGCCATCTCGCCGACCGAACGCACGCGGCGGTTGCCGAGGTGGTCGATGTCGTCCACGTTGCCGTCGCCGTTGCGGATGGCGATCAGCACCTTGAGCACATCGAGGATGTCGTCCTTCGACAGGACGTTCGAACCGACGATCTCCTTGCGGCCGACGCGGCGGTTGAACTTCATGCGGCCCACGGGCGACAGGTCGTAGCGCTCGGGGTTGAAGAACAGGTTCTGGAACAGGTTCTCGGCGGCGTCGCGGGTGGGCGGCTCGCCGGGGCGCATCATGCGGTAGATCTCGACCAGCGCCTCGAGGCGGTTCTTGGTCGGGTCGACGCGCAGGGTGTCGGAGACATAGGGGCCGCGGTCGAGGTCGTTGACGAACAGCGTGCGGACCTTGTCGATGCCGGCCTCGATCATCTTCTCCGCCGACACGGCGGTGATGACCTCGTTGGCCTTGGCGATGATCTCGCCGGTGTTGGTGTCGACCACGTCGTGGGCGAGGACCTTGCCGTAGATGTAGTCGCGGGGCACGGCGAGCTTGCGCACGCCGGCGTCCTCGAGCTGGCGCACATGGCGCGCCGTGATGCGGCGGCCTTCCTCGACGATGACCTCGTCGCCGATGCGGATCTCGAAGGCGGCCGTCTCGCCCTTCAGGCGCGCCGGCACGAGCTCGAGGGCCACCTCGTCGCGCGACAGCAGGAAGGTGTTCTGGTCGAAGAAGATGTCGAGGATCTCGCCGTCGCCCATCTCGAGGGCGCGCAGCAGCACCGTCACCGGCAGCTTGCGGCGGCGGTCGATGCGGGCGTAGACGTAGTCCTTGGCGTCGAACTCGAAGTCGAGCCAGGAACCGCGGTAGGGGATGATGCGGGCGTTGAACAGCAGCTTGCCCGAGGAGTGCGACTTGCCGCGGTCGTGGTCGAAGAACACGCCCGGGCTGCGGTGCAGCTGCGAGACGATGACCTTCTCGGTGCCGTTGATCACGAAGGTGCCGCTCTCGGTCATCAGCGGCAGCTCGCCGAGGTAGACCTCCTGCTCGCGGATGTCCTTGATGGGCTTCGGGGTGCCCGAGGCCTCCTTGTCGTACACGACGAGGCGGACCTTGACGCGCAGCGGCGCGGCGTAGGTCAGCCCGCGCAGCTGGCATTCCTTCACGTCGAACGGCGGCTCGCCGAGGCGATAGCCGACGTACTGCAGTTCCGCGTTGCCCGAATAGCTGGAGATCGGGAACACGGTCTTGAAGGCCGCATGCAGGCCCTTGTCCTCGCGCGCTTCCTCGGCCTTGTCGGCCTGCAGGAACTTGCGGTAGGACTCGAGCTGGATGGCGAGCAGATCGGGCGTCTCGAGGACGCTGCCCTGCTTGCCGAAGTTCTTGCGGATGCGCTTCTTCTCAGTGAAGGAGTACGCCATCTGGACCACCTCTGTCTTCAATCAGCGGCGCGGACGACGGCGCGACCGGAGCCTTGCGGCTCCGGTCGCCCGTGGATCCACGATACGAAGTCGGTTCCCACCGTCGTGTGCGGCGGGTTACTTGATCTCGACCTTCGCGCCGGCCTCTTCCAGCTTCTTCTTCATGGTCTCGGAATCGGCCTTGTTCACGCCGTCCTTGACCGTGCCCGGCACGGCTTCGACCAGGTCCTTCGCTTCCTTCAGGCCGAGGCCCGTCAGTTCGCGCACGACCTTGATGACGCCGACCTTCTTGTCCGCCGGGTATTCCTTGAGGATGACGGTGAACTCCGTCTTCTCCTCGGCCGGGGCGGCGGCCGCGGCGGGGCCCGCCACGGCGGCGACGGCCACCGGGGCCGCGGCGGTCACGCCGAACTTCTTCTCCATGTCGGAGATGAGCTCGACGACCTGCATGATGCTCATGTTAGAGATCGCTTCGAGGATTTCGTCCTTGCTAACAGCCATTGTCTTGACTCCAAAAGTTTAGGGATGGCAACAAGTTCAGCCGCTGGTGGCCTGCTTCGCGTCGCGGACAGCCGCGACGGTGCGGACCAGCTTGGTGTGGGGCGCGGCCAGCGTGCGGACGAACTTCTCGATCGGGGCCTTGAGGGTCCCCAACAGGATCGAGAGAGCCTGTTCGCGCGTCGGCAGCGAGGCGACCTTCTCGAGGTCCGAACCCGGCAGCACTTGGCCACCGAGGGACACGAGGGTTGCGACGAGCTTGTCGTTGGTCTTCGCGAAGTCCTTCACCACGCGCGCAGCCGCGCCCGGGTCGTCCTTCGAGAAGGCGAGCACGAGCGGTCCCTTGAGTTGGGTGCCGAACGACTCGAACGATGTGCCGACCATGGCCTTGCGCGCCAGCGTGTTCTTGACGACACGCATGTACACGCCTTGCGCACGGGCCTTGGCACGCAGCTCGGTCATCTGCGAGACCGTGATACCACGGTACTCGGCAGCGACCACGGATTGCGCATCGGCCGCAACCTCCGCCACTTCCTTCACCAGCGCTTTCTTGTCTTCTAGGTTCAGAGGCACTTGATTAATTCTCCTCTCCTGAAGATCACACACCGGCAGACGGCTCGCGCCGTCCGCCGGACCTTTCGACGGTGACCTTCATCCGAGGACGATCCTCGTCTGAGCGGCGCACCACCTGCGCAGGCGATCATTAAGGGCTGGCGGAACGCATCAGCCGTTCCCCTGCCCGCCTGCGGTCTTCGATGGAACCCGGCGGCTCGTGCCGCCGGACCCGCAACGATCCGAAAAAACTTCCCTCGAGCGGCCTCAAAGGCCGAGCGAGGACTGCTCCACCTGCACGCCCGGCCCCATGGTCGAGGACAGCGTGAGGCGCTTGAGATAGACGCCCTTGGCGTTGGCCGGCTTCGCCTTCTGCAGGTCGGCCAGCAGCGCCAGGAGGTTCTCCTTCAGCTGCACGGGCTCGAAGCCCGCCTTGCCGATCGTGCAGTGCACGATGCCGGCCTTGTCGACGCGGTAGCGCACCTGGCCGCTCTTGGCGTTCTTCACCGCACCGGCGACATCCG
>DAIMYL010000206.1:0-3622 GCA_036734505.1 Steroidobacteraceae bacterium
CGCGTGAGCTTCAACTTCTTCGGCATCAAGGCCACCGGCAACTGGCGCGGTGGTTCGGTCGCCTCGTCCACCACCGAGATCCTGCAGGGCAGGGCGCAGCGGATGGTCGAGCGCTTCCGCGCCTACTCCAGCATCGAGGAGAGCGTCGCCGACCATGCGCGGTTGATCGGCAACAGCCGTCGATATCAGGCGGTCCGCGGCACCGGCGACGATGCGCTCGCGTTCGGTACCGCGTTGCAGCGCGGCGGTTACGCGACCGATCCGGGCTACGCGCGCAAGATCGCGGCGGTCGCCGACTCCGTCGGGCGCCTGCTCCAGGCCCGTCGCGCCGAGCCGCCGCAGGGCGTTCCTGAGCGCCGCGATGACCGTCCGCTGACGGCCGCTGAGCTCCGCCGCACGCCGGGTCGCACATGAGCAACCTCTTCGTCACCGGGCTCTCCGGCCTGCAGGCGTTCCGCCAGGCACTGGATGTCACCGGCCAGAACATCGCCAACGCCAACACCGACGGCTATGTGCGGCAGCGTGCGGACTTCAGCACCCGCGCCTCCACTCAGGTCGGCGAGTCCTGGGTGGGCAACGGCGTCCAGGTCAGCCGTCTGACGCGCATCGTCAACGATTTCCTCGCCGACCAGTCGCGTGATGCGCTCTCGGCCGCCTCCCGGCTCGAGATCTACGCCGGCCAGACCGGTCGTGTCGCCGGCGTGCTCGGCGACCCGTCAGGTGGCGTCTCCATGGCGCTGCAGCGTCTGCAGAACGCGATCGAGGGCGTCGCCACCGAGCCGTCGTCGATGGCCGCGCGGCAAGCGTTGCTCGGCGCGCTCGAAGGTACGGTATCGCAGCTCCGTGGTATCGATACCCGGCTGCGCGATTTCGAAGCCGAGACCAACGGCCGCATCGCGACCGAGATCGACGCGATCGACGGGCTGGCCGGCGGCATCGCCGGCATCAACCGCGAGATCCGCCTGGCCCAGGCCACCTCCGGCAGCGCTCCCAACGACCTCCTCGACCAGCGGGACCGTCTGATCGATCAGCTGGCCGCCAAGATCTCGGTACGCGTGGTCGCCGCCGATGACGGGTCGGTGAACGTCACGGTCGGCCGCGGCCAGTCGCTCGTCATGGGCGAGCGCGCCTCGAAGATCGCTCTGGAGCGGGACCCGACCGACGCGTCCCGTCAGCGCATCGTCATGAAGAGCGACGGCGTCTCCACCGACATCACGGCCGCCATGACCGGCGGCGCGATCGGCGGTCTCGTAGACTTCCGTGGTCAGGTGCTCGACCCGGCCCGCAACGAGCTCGGTCGCATCGCGGCGGTGCTCGCGAGCGCGCTCAACGAGCAGCATGCGAAGGGTGTCGATCTGCTCGGCGCGCCCGGTGGGCAGCTGCTCGCGGTCGGCGCGCCGCAGGCACTGCCCTCCACCGAGAACAGCACCGCCTTGACCGCGGGCGCCACGGTTACCGATGCAGCCGCGCTGGCGGGCATCGATTATCGGCTCGAGTGGACCGGCTCGGCTTGGGATGTGCGTCGCAGCGACACGGGTGCCGTCGTCACCACGACCGGCACCGGCAGCGCGGGCTCGCCGCTCGCGTTCGACGGGCTGTCGGTGGTCATCGGCGGTTCGCCCGCGACCGGCGACAGCGTGCTCCTGCGCCCTACGCGCAGCGCGGTCGAGCAGATGTCGGTCCGGATCACGGCACCAGGCCGCATCGCTGCAGCCCTGCCGGTGCGTCCGACCGCCGCGACCGGTAACGCCGGCAGCGCGTCCGTCGTCTCGATGGAGGTGCTCGATGCGGCGAACCCGGCGCTGCGCACCACGGTATCGCTGACCTTCCCGACACCCACCACGGTGAGCGTCGACGGCAACCCGCCGCAGGCGTGGTCCGCCGGACAGGCGATCGACTACAACGGCTGGCGGCTGCGCATCACGGGCGTCCCGTCGGCGGGCGACAGCTTCTCGGTGGTCGACAACGCCGTGGGCCGCGGCGACAACCGCAACGCCATCCAACTCGCCGACCGCCTGCGGGTCCCGCTGCTCGACTCGGGCACGGCCTCGCTTGCGGACGCCGCGACGCGCTTGATGAGCGGCGTCGGTACGACGACCCAGCTCGCGCAGCGCAACCTCGAGGTGCAGCGGCTCTCCCACGAGGAGTCGGTGCGGCAGCGGCAGGGCATCTCGGGCGTGAACCTCGATGAAGAGGCCGCCAACCTGCTGCGCTTCCAACAGGCCTACCAGGCTTCGGCACAGGTCATCCGGGCCGCCAACGAGGTGTTCCGGATGCTCATCGACATCGGAGGCTGACGGCGACCATGCGTATCTCCACAGCAGGATTCATGCAGGGCCATGTCGAGTCGCTGTCGCGGCTCCAGAACGAGGTCCAGCGCACGCAGTCGCAGGTGTCCGCCGGCACACGGTTGCTCAGCCCGGCAGACGATCCGGCCGCCGCCGCGCGCGTGCAGGAGAGCGAGCGATGGATGCTGGCCGCCGACCAGCAGCAGCGCAACGGCGACCTGCTGGGTTCCCGGCTCGCCCTCCAGGAGAGCGCGCTGGCCGATGTCACGGATGTGCTCCAGCGCGTGCGCGAGCTCGCGGTCCAAGGCGGCAACGGTGCGCTCGACACCTCGGCGCGGAAGATGCTCGCGGCGGAGGTGCGTCAACGCGCCGAGCAGCTCATGCAGATCACAAACCGGCGCTCGCCTTCGGGCGAGTACCTGTTCGCCGGGGCGAGCACCGCTGGCGAGCCGTTCGCGAGGCAGGGCGGCGCCGTGCAGTACGCGGGCGATGACCTGACGCGCCTCGTCGAGGTCGCGCCGGGTCAGCGCATCGCCGACGGCATCCCGGGCGCCGACCTCTTCGTGCGCATCGCCGCTGGCAACGGCAGCTTCTCGATACGCGCCGGAGCGGCGAACACCGGTACCGGCATCGCCGGCGCCGGCACGCTGGTCGATCCGGCCGCTTGGGACGGCGAACCCTACCGCGTGCTGATCATGGCCAACGGCGATTGGGAGGCACGCGATGCCGCCGACGCGCTTGTGGCGTCCGGGCCGTACTCCTCCGGTAGCGCCATCGAGTTCAAGGGCATCCGCCTGAGCATCAGCGGAGCGCCCGCGGCGGGCGACCAGTTCCATATCGATCCGTCGGGCACCGAGTCGGTGTTCGCCACGCTCGACCGTCTCGCCGCGACCCTCGAGTCGTCGGTCACGACCGCGGCGCAACGCGCCGCGGCGGCCAACGAGATGAACGCGGTGATGGCGCAGCTCGGTCAGGGGCTCGAGCACATGTCGAGCCAGCGCGCGGTGCTCGGCTCCCGCCTGCTCGCGGTCGACGACGCGGCGTCGTCGCGGGCGATGCTCCGCGAGGATGTCACAGCGAGCCTCTCGGGGCTTCGCGACCTCGATTACGCCGAGGCGTTGACGCGTCTCAACATGCAGTTGACAGGCCTGCAGGCCGCGCAGCAGTCCGTCGCGCGGCTCGGCCGGATGTCTTTGTTCGATTACCTGTAGGTGATCCGATGCCTCCCCGATGCCCGGCCGGGGAGGTGGCGAGGAAGTGGGGTCGGGGGATCAGTCAAGTCAACCATCAAACATAGGGAACCATACCGATATGTCTCAAGTCATCAACACCAA
>DAIMYL010000207.1:0-3617 GCA_036734505.1 Steroidobacteraceae bacterium
GTTGGACAACCCTGCGGAAATGCTGTTAGATGCCCTCGGCTTCGAGCCCACGAGCGCGGATGCGCTCATCGCGAGCACCGGCCTCTCCAGCACCTCTGTAGCGTCCTTGCTCCTGGCCCTCGAACTCGAGGGGCGCATCGCGTCGGACGCTTCCGGTCGGTACTTCCGGCCCATGGCACCGGCCGCCGCGCCCCGCCCGCCGACCGATCAAGGACCGACATCGACCGCCCGAACATGACCGACCAAGGCAACGTCCTCGACATCCTCATCTATGTGTTCGACCGCTACATGCTGGTCGACACCCCCGACGTGCCCGAGCGCGACGAACTCGCCCGGAAACTGCAGCGCGCCGGCTTCTCCGACGAGAACGTCGAGCGCGCCCTGGACTGGCTCGCCGACCTCGCGAGCGAGCGCCACCGCCCGCTGCTCGCCGAGAGCGGCACCTGCGCGATGCGCGTGTTCACCGAACAGGAGCGCCAGCACCTGCCCGCCGACTGCCGCGGCTACCTCCTTGCGCTGGAGCGCACCGGCATCCTGTCGGCGCAGCAGCGCGAGATCGTCATCGACCGCCTGCTCGCGCTCGACGCGGACGAGCTGGATGTCGACCGCCTCAAGTGGGTCACGCTGATGGTGCTGTCGAGCCAGCCCGGCGAAGAGGACGCCTGCTCGCGCATGGAGGATCTCCTGTTCGACCTGCCGCCCGAGCGGCCGCACTGAGCGGCGCGCGCAGCGCCCCGCTCCACGGAACGGCCCACCATGGCTGACAACCTCGTCATCGTCGAATCCCCGGCGAAAGCCAAGACCATCAAGAAGTACCTCGGCAAGGACTTCGAGGTGCTGGCCTCGTACGGCCATGTGCGCGATCTCGTGCCCAAAGAGGGCGCCGTCGATCCGTCGCGCCGCTTCGCGATGAAGTACGACATCATCGAGCGCAACGAGAAGCACGTCGAAGCCATCTCCCGCGCGCTGCGCAAGGCCAAGTCGCTCTATCTCGCCACCGACCCCGACCGCGAGGGCGAGGCCATCTCCTGGCATCTGCGCGAACTGCTCGAGGCGCGCGGCGACCTCGCGGGCAAGCAGGTGCACCGCGTGGAGTTCTTCGAGATCACCCGCAACGCCGTACGGCAGGCCATCGAGCAGCCGCGCGACCTGTCGCTCGACCTCGTCAACGCGCAGCAGGCGCGGCGCGCGCTCGACTACCTCGTCGGCTTCAACCTCTCGCCGCTGCTCTGGAAGAAGGTGCGCCGCGGACTCTCCGCGGGACGCGTGCAGAGCCCGGCGCTGCGCATGATCTGCGAGCGTGAAGCCGAGATCCAGGCCTTCGTTCCGCGCGAATACTGGACGCTGGATGCCGAAGGCGAGGCGAAGGGCGCGCAGGGTCAGCAGGCCTTCCCGCTGCGCCTCGTCGAGTTCGAGGGCCGCAAGGTCGAGCAGTTCAGCTTCACCGACGTCGCCCGCGCGCGCGCCGTCGAGCAGGCGCTTTGCACCGCCACCGGCGCGGGGCTGCCCGCGCCGCCCGTCGCACCGACCGCCACCGACGACGCCGCAGCACAGACCGACGGCACGGCGTCCGCCAAGCCCGTCGCGCCGCGCCTCGCGCCGCCGGGCACGCTGCGCGTGCTCTCCGTCGACCGCAAGCAGCGCAACCGCAACCCCGCGCCGCCGTTCACCACCTCGACGCTGCAGCAGGAGGCCGCGCGCAAGCTCGGCTACGGCGCGCAGCGCACGATGCGTCTCGCGCAGCAGCTCTACGAAGGCGTCGACTACGGCGAAGGCGCGGTCGGCCTCATCACCTACATGCGCACCGACGCCGTGAACCTCGCCAACGAGGCCATCGGCGAGATCCGCCAGGTCATCGGCAAACTCTACGGCGCGGAGTCCGTGCCCGAGACTCCGCGCTACTTCAAGAACAAGTCCCGCAACGCGCAGGAGGCCCACGAGGCCATCCGCCCGACCTCGGCGGCGGTGCTGCCGCAGATGCTCGAGGGCCGCATCGAGCCCGATCTGCACCGCCTGTACACCCTCATCTGGAAGCGCGCGGTCGCCTGCCAGATGACCCACGCCGTGTTCGACACCGTGGCCATCGATCTGCTGGCCGGCGACGACGGCCCTCGCCGTCACCTGCTGCGCGCCAACGGCTCCACGCTGGTGTCCGCCGGCTTCATCGCCGTCTACCTGGAGGGCGTCGACGACGCGGCCGAGGACGACGACGACCGCATCCTGCCGCCGCTCGCCGAGGGAGACACCGTGCAGCTCGTGCGGCTGCGCGGCGCGCAGCACTTCACCGAGCCGCCGCCGCGCTTCTCCGAGGCCTCGCTCGTCAAGGCGCTGGAGGAGCACGGCATCGGCCGCCCCTCCACCTACGCCTCCATCATCACGACGCTCAAGGACCGCGAGTATGTCGACATGGACGGCCGGCGCTTCATCCCGACCGACGTCGGCAAGGTCGTCAACAACTTCTTGAGCGCGCACTTCGGCCGCTACTTCGACTACGGGTTCACCGCCGCCATGGAGGACGAGCTCGATGCCGTGTCGCGCGGCGAGGAGCCGTGGACCGACCCGCTGCAGAAGTTCTGGCAGCCGTTCAAGGACCAGGTCGAGCACGTCCAGAACAACGTCTCGCGCGACGAGGCCGCGCAGTCGCGCGAGCTCGGCGTCGACCCTGTCTCGGGCAAGCCCGTCTCGGTGCGCATCGGCCGCTTCGGTCCCTTCGTGCAGATCGGTACGCGCGACGACGAGGAGAAACCGCGTTTCGCGGGCCTGCGCCCCGGCCAGAAGATGGACACCATCACGCTCGAGCAGGCGCTGCAGCTCTTCCAGCTGCCGCGCAAGCTCGGCGCCACGCCCGAGGGCGAGCCGATGGAGGCCAACATCGGCCGCTTCGGCCCCTACATCAAGTTCGGCAGCAAGTACGCCTCGCTCAAGGTCGAGGACGATCCATACACCATCACCTCGGAGCGCGCCGCCGAGGTGGTCGCGGCGAAGAAGCTCGCCGACGCCAACCGCATCATCCAGGACTTCGGCATCGACGACATCCAGGTGCTGAACGGCCGCTACGGCCCCTACATCAGCGACAAGGCGCGCAACGCCCGCATCCCGAAGGACCGCGACCCGAAGACGCTCACGCTCGAGGAATGCCGCGCGCTCCTCGCGGCGGCGCCGCAGCGTCCGGGGCGGGGCCGCTTCGGCCGCGGCGCCAAGGCGGGTGCGAAGACCGCGGCCAAGGGCAAGGGCGGCGCCAAGGCCGCCGCGAAGACTTCGGCTGCCGCTGACGGCGCAGCGACGCCCGCAGCCAAGCCCGAGGCGAAGGCCAAGGCCGCTGCGCCCAAGAAGACCGCCGCCAAGAAGGCCAAGAAGAAGGCGCCTGCCCGCAAGAAGGCCGCCGCGCCCGACCCGTCCGCCGACTGACGCACTCGGGCCGACCGACGCCCCGATAGGCACTAGAATCGGGGCGTGAAGTACCGCCACGCCTTCCACGCCGGCAATTTCGCCGATGCGCACAAGCACGCGACGCTGCTCGCGCTGCTGCGCGCGCTCGCGCGCAAGGACAAGGGCTTCCTGCTGCTCGATACGCATGCCGGCCGCGGCGGCTACGACCTCTCGAGCAGCGAAGCGCA
>DAIMYL010000208.1:0-3565 GCA_036734505.1 Steroidobacteraceae bacterium
CGGCGCAGGACGACGCGGGCGACACCATCCCGCCGACGCTGGAGCCCGTGCTGCGCGGGATCTGCCACGGCTTCCTGCCGATGGTGCAGGGCATCTTGGGTGAGGTGCGGCGCGCCCGCGCGGAGCGTCCCGACGATCCGCGGCCGCTGCCGCGCACGCTCGGTCCGATCAGCTTCCCGATGGGCGCGCACACCTTCACGCGGCACGCCATCCCCTTCACCCTCTGGAAGATGCAGGGCACGCTCGACGCCTTCCGCGCGCTGCCCGACATGGACCGCGTCGTGGTGCGCGGCTGGCTGCGCGACCTCGGCGGTGAAGGCTTCCTCGATCTCGACATCCCGCGTCTCGAGCGCTTCGCGATGCAGGTGCGCGTCCGAGGCGACCGGTGACGGACCCGTCGACAGTCGGTCAGGCGGGCGGCGCGGCGGACAGCGTCGACTACCTGATCATCGGCGGCGGCTCCGCGGGCAGCGTGCTCGCCGGGCGTCTGAGCGAGGATCCTGCGGTGCAGGTAGCGCTGCTGGAGGCCGGCGGCGACGGCAAGGACTTCCTGATCCGTCTTCCGCTCGGCGCTTGGGCGATGCTGCCGACCGCGCTCAACAACTGGCGCTTCCATACCGAGCCGCAGCCCGGCCTCGCCGGTCGTCGCGGCTATCAGCCGCGCGGCCGGGGTCTCGGCGGCTCTTCGGCGATCAACGCCATGGTCTACATCCGCGGCAACCGCCACGACTACGACCGCTGGGCGGCGCTCGGCGCGACCGGCTGGTCCTACGACGAGGTGCTGCCCTGCTTCCGCCGCAGCGAGGACAACGAGCGGCTCGAGGACGGCTTCCACGGCCGCGGCGGCCCGCTCAAGGTCTCGGACCTGCGGACCGACAACCCCTTCCACGCGCGCTTCCGCGCCGCGGCACTCGAGGCCGGCTTTCCGCTCAACGACGACTTCAACGGCGCCACGCAGGACGGGCTCGGCGTCTATCAGGTGACGCAGCGCGACGGCGAGCGCTGGAGCGCGGCGCGCGGCTATCTGCATCCCCATCTCGCACGCCCCAACCTGCGCATCGAGACGCGGGCGCGCGCGCAGCGCATCCTGTTCGAGGGCCGACGGGCGGTCGGCGTCGAGTTCCTGCAGCGGGGTCGCCGCCGCCGGCTGTACGCGCGCCGCGAGGTGCTGCTCGCCGCGGGTGCGCTGCAATCGCCGCAGCTGCTGATGCTCTCCGGGATCGGCCCCGCCGCGGAGCTCGCGCACCACGGCATCCCGCTGTTGCACGATGCGCCGGAGGTCGGCCGCAACCTTCAGGACCATCCCGACTTCGTGTTCGGCCTGCGCTCCGACAGCCTCGACACGCCCGGTATCTCCTTCGCGGGAGTCGCGCGCATGACGCGCGAGTTCCTGCGCTACGCTCGCGAGCGGCGCGGCATGGCGACCTCCAACTTCGCCGAGTGCGGCGGCTTCCTGCGCACCCGCGACGGCCTGCCCGCGCCCGACATCCAGCTGCACTTCGTCCTGGGCCTCGTCGAGGACCACGCGCGCAAGCTGCGCCTCGGCCATGGCCTCTCCTGCCATGTCTGCCTGCTGCGGCCGCGGAGCCGCGGCAGCGTCACGCTCGCGAGCGCCGACCCGACCGACGCGCCGCGCATCGACCCGGCGTTCTTCGCGGATCCCGCGGACCTCGAGGACATGGTGCAGGGCTTCAAGCTGACGCGTCGCCTGCTCGACGCACCGTCGCTGGCACGCTGGATCACCGCCGATGTGTTCACGCCGGGCGTGACGGCCGACGACGAGATCCGCGAGGCGCTGCGACGGCGCAGCGACACCGTCTACCACCCGGTCGGTACCTGCCGCATGGGCAGCGACGCCGCGAGCGTGGTCGACCCGCAGCTGCGGGTGCGCGGCGTGGAAGGCCTGCGGGTGATCGACGCCTCGGTGATGCCGACGCTGGTCAGCGGCAACACCAACGCACCGACCGTGATGATCGCCGAGAAGGCGGTGGATCTGCTGCGCGGCCGACACCCGGACGCCGCGGGGCGTCCTGCGCCCGTCAGCCCGCGCTGAACCGCTCCACCGCGAGCCGCGCGAGCGCCTCGCCCTGCTCCTGCGTGAAATGCCCCGCGTCGGGCAGTTCGATCGGCTCCGGGCAGCCTGCGATGTCGCGGCGCAGCGCCTGCATCACCGGCGGCCCGAGCACAGGGTCGCGCATGCCGATGCCCATGAGGCTGCGGCCGCGCCACTCGCTGCGCCACCATGAGCGGGCACGGCGCGCGATGTCGGCGCCCTCGTCGTCGGGCCGCTCGGGCACGAGATCCGGGAACACGCGCAGCGCCGCGCGATGCGCCTCGGCCGGGAACGGCGCGGCATACGCGGCGCATTCCTGCGGTGTGAGGCCGGGCTCGCTGCGCGCGAAGAGCCGCGCGACATCGTAGTCCGGCTTCGATCGCACCATGTCGCGCCAGGCGATGAAGCCCGGCGTCAGCGGTGCATCGCCCGTGGCGAGCCCCGTGTTCATGACGAGCAGCGCCGCGTAGCGCTGCGGCGCCTCCATCGGCATCGTCAGACCGAACAGTCCGCCCCAGTCCTGCACCACGAGCGCGACGCGCTGCAGATCGAGATGCTCCACGAACTCGAGCAGGATCCGGCGGTGGAACCCGAAGCGGTGCACGGCGGAGTCGAGGGGCTTGTCGCTGCGTCCGAAACCGATGAGGTCCGGCGCGACCACACGGTGCCCGGCGGCGAGGAACACCGGCATCATCTTGCGGTAGAGGTAGGACCAGCTCGGATTGCCGTGCAGGCAGAGCCAGACGAGCGGCGCGTCCCGCGGCCCCTCGTCGAGATAGGCGAGGCGCAGACCGTCGAGAGCGGGCAGCGCGTCGGTGTAGCGCGGCGTCCACGGGAAGCCGGGCAGTCCGTCGAAGCGTTCGTCAGGCGTGCGGACATGCGGGATCATGCGGATATCATACGACTTCCAACGGAGGATCCCATGACCGTCACCGAAGCCGTCCGCCAGCGCCGCTCCATCCGTGCGTTCCTGCCGACCCCCGTGCCCGAGGCCGTGCTGCGCGAGGTGCTCGATGCCGCGCGCTGGGCGCCCTCCGGCAGCAACATCCAGGCCTGGAAGATCGTCGCCGTGGCGGGTGAAGAGCGCGACGCCGTGGTGCGCATGGCGCTCGAGTCCATGGGCACGCCGTCGATGACCTCGAACGACGAGTTCCCCATCTACCCGGCGAACCTCTGGGAGCCGCTGCGCACACGACGCTTCACGCTCGCCGAGGACATGTACCGCGCGCTCGGCATCCCGCGCGAGGACAAGGCGGCGCGTCTGCGCCATGTCGCGCGCAACTTCGAGCTGTTCGGCGCGCCGGTGGGCCTCTTCTTCGTGATCGACCGCCGCGTCGTGCACGGCCAGTGGGCGCACCTCGGCATGCTCATCCAGACCGTGGCGCTGCTGCTCGAGGAGCGCGGCCTCGGCTGCTGCATGCAGGAGGCCTGGGCGCAGTTCCGGCCGCAGCTCGCGGCGCGCTTCGGCCTGCCGGCCGAGGAGATGGTCTACTGCGGCATGGCGGTCGGCCA
>DAIMYL010000209.1:0-3555 GCA_036734505.1 Steroidobacteraceae bacterium
CCCAGTGGGGGCCGCGCGACAGCTCGACGAGCTCGTAGTGGGTCTGCATGTAGCCCGCGACCTGCCCCTTGAGGAAGAGGTAGTCGCCGTCGGCCGTGCACCAGACATCGTAGGGCGGGTGTTCCTGCGGCAGTTCCGGGTTGGCCACGAACTGGAAATGCAGCGCATCGAAGGTACCGGCGCCGACCGTCACCTTCTCCGCACCCACGAACACGATGTTGAGGCCGATCGAGAACAGCATCGGTCCCGTCGCGCCGCGGTGGTCGGGCGAGGAGAGCAGCATCTGCCGGATGCGCTGCACCTCGCCGGGTTTTCTTTGGTCGATGAGCCGCAGGTGCCAGGCGTCGCAGGCGATGGCGTGGTTCTGGAAGGTGGCGAGCGGCGTCGCGAGCTCCATGCGCTGCGAGACGCGGCCCTCGAGCGAGGTGAAGGTCTCGCACTCGGCGTACTGCGGGTGGAAGCGGAACCAGCCCGAACCCATGAAGCGGCTGCCGACCGAGAGCCGCACGAAGCAGTCGGTGGGCATCCAGTCCTTGTCGAGCGAGTAGGTGATGTCGCGCATCACCGACGGCCGGTCGTCGATCTCGCAGTGCGCGGTGCAGGTGCGGGTGCCGTCCGCGTGCACATCGATGCGGAAGTATTCGCGGCCGCGCTCCTGTCCCATGCGCTCGGGCTTGCGGCTGGTGTAGAGCACCTTGCCCATCACGCTGCGGTGGTCGCGCTGCAGGATGGGGAGCTTCGGGTCGGCAGGGGTGTTGGCCATGGTCTGATCCTTGCGTTTGCGTGTCGTCGAGGTGGGCGGGACGGACGCGTCCCCGTCGGGTGCCAGTCTAGCGTTCAGGCGGTCCGCGTCGTCCACTGCCGCGATTCCCGCACCGCAGCGCGGAAGTGCGGCAGGCACCAGGTGAGCAGCAGCGCGCCGCCGATGGACACCACCACCGCGACCACCAGCATCGAGTACCGCAGCTGCGACTCGTCGCCGAACACATAGTCCGTCAGGAGCGCCACCGAGGTGGGGCCGATGAAGAAGCCGATGGCGTTGAGCACGAAGTAGTACATCGCGATGCACTGCGAGCGCATCGACGGCGGTGCGATGGCGACCACGGCGGCCGCGCCCGCTGCGGTGGGCGCCGCGGCGCCGAGGGTGGCCGGCACCAGCATCGCGACCGCGAGCGCGGGCGTCGGCATCAGCACGAACGCGCAGTAGCCGACGGCGAGGAACACGAACGAGCCGAGGCAGACCCGCACATAACCGTCCTCGTAGCGCTTCTGGAAGACATCGCAGAGCCAACCGCCCACCACGACACCGACGAGCCCCGCGGCGATGGAGACATAGCCGCGCACCTGCAGCCAGTAGCCGTATTCGGCGTCCGAGAGCTGGTAGGTCCGGCGCAGGAACTCCGGGATCCAGGCGCCGACGCCGTAGGCCATGATCGCGAGACCGGAGAGCGCGACGAACAGCAGGATGAACGCCCGCCAGCGCTTGAAGACATGCGCGAAGGTCTGCCACAGCGTGCTCGCCTCCGGCTTGCGGCCGGTCTCGAGGTACTCGCGTCGCGCCGGTTCGCGCACCGTCAGCAGCAGCAGGCCGATGAGGATGCCGGGCGCGCCCACCCAGATGAACATCTGCTGCCAGGGCTCGAGCACCCCGAAGATCGGCCACTCGACGGGGCCCGCCGCGCGCAGCTTGGGGTAGATCATGCCGCCGATGATCGAGGCGATGCCGAGACCGGTGGACACGCCCGCCGTGTAGAGACCGATGGCCCGCCCCACGCGCTCCGGCGGGAAGTAGTCCTTCAGCATCGACAGCGCGCAGGGGTTGAGCGTGGCCTCGCCCGCACCCACCGCGACGCGCGCGAAGAACAGCAGAGGGAAGGTGACCGCGAACCCGCAGGCCATGGTCGCGAGGCTCCAGAAGATGATGCCGGCGAACAGCAGTCCGCGGCGGTTGCCGCGGTCCGCGAACCAGGCGATCAACAGCCCGAAGAAGGTGTAGAAGATCGCGAACGCGCCGCCCATCAGGAGGCTCATCTGCGTGTCGTTGATGCCGAGCGATGCCTTGATGTCGGGCACCAGCAGGTTGATGATCTCGCGGTCGATGAAGGCGATGATGTAGGCGAGCAGCAGCACCACCACCACGTACCAGGCGTAGGCCTGGTTGGGGTAGGGCGGGATGTCGGGCTTGGTGGTCGCGTTCATCCGGGCTCCGGGCGCTGCCTCGCCGCCGGTGTAGAGTGTGCGTCGCCGGCCGCGAGGGAATGGCCCGCGGACGCCGACCGTTTGTAGCCGATTCCGACCCATCTTGAAAGCCAGCCACCACCCCGATTACTTCCTGCCGCTGCCTGACGGCCATCCGTTCCCGATGGCGAAATACCCCTTGGTGCGCGAGCGGCTGCGCGCCGCGGGTCTGCTGCGCGAGGCCGACGAGCTGGTGCCGGAGGAGGCAGCCCGCGAGGACCTCGAGCGTGTGCACACCGCGGACTACCTCGACCGTCTCGCCGCCGGCGGCCTCACGCCCGCCGAGGTCCGCGCGCTCGGCGTGCCCTGGACGCCGCGGTCGCTGCGCCGCTCGCGGCTCGCCGTGCAGGGCACGCTGCTCGCGGCCCGCGCCGCGCTCACGGATGGCATCGCCGGCAACCTCGCGGGCGGTACGCACCACGCCTTCGCCGACCATGGCGAGGGCTTCTGCGTGCTCAACGATGTCGCGGTCGCCGTCCGCCGCCTGCAGGCCGAGGGCGCGGTCCGCCGCGCGCTGATCGTCGACCTCGATGTGCATCAGGGCAACGGCACGGCCGCCATCTTCGAGGGCGACGGGTCGGTGCGCACCTTCTCGATGCACGGCGAACGCAACTATCCTGCGCGCAAGATGCGCTCCACCATCGATGTCGGGCTGCCCGACGGCACGGACGACGAGACCTACCTCGCGGCGTTGGACGCCCACCTGCCGCAGCTCACGGCCGGCTTCGCGCCCGATCTCGTGTTCTATCTCGCGGGCGTCGATGTGGTCGCGGGCGACCGTTACGGTCGCTTCGCGCTCACCGACGACGGCCTGCGCGCGCGCGAGCGGCGCGTGCTCGGCTGGGCGCGCGCGGCGGGGTTGCCGCTCGTCATCACGCTCGCCGGCGGCTATGCCGCCACCGCCGAGCGCACCGCGGCGTTGCATGCGGTCGTCTTCGAGGAGGCTGCGCGATGAGCGGCAAACCGGGCAGCGCGCCTCGCGGCGCGACGGACCGACCGCGGCTGATGCAGCGCCTGCTGCGCTACGGCGCCGAGCACCGATGGATGTCGGATGGCCGCATGCTGGAGTGGTATCCGCCGTTCCTGATGATGCGCATCAAGGTGTTGGAGATCGGTCCGCAATGGCGCCGCGTGCGCATCCGTCTGCCGCTCAACGCCATCTCGCGCAACCCGGGCGGCGTGATGTTCGGCGGCTATCAGGCGGCGCTCGCCGATCCGATCGCGGCGCTCGCTTGCGCACGCGTTTTCCCCGGATACTCCACCTGGACGCGCGCCATGCAGATGGACTTCGAGCTCGGCGGCAGCACCGACCTCGAA
>DAIMYL010000210.1:0-3544 GCA_036734505.1 Steroidobacteraceae bacterium
CGCGCCTGCAGGGCGTCGCCGAGCGCGTCGATCAGGCGATCGCGATGGCGACGGAGTCGGAGCGGCGCGGCATCCTGCCGCCGAAGTTCGTGTTCCCGTATGTCGTCTCGGATGCGCGCAATGTCATCACCGGTGCACCCTTCGGCGGTGCAGCGGCGGTGGGCGACAGCCCCTTGTGGGCCGACTTCAAGGCCAAGGTGGGCGCGCTGCAGACCGACGACGCCACCCGCGCGCGGCTGCTCACGGCGGGCGAGGCCGCGTTGCGCGGGTCGGTGGAGCCCGCCTACCGCCGCATCATCGTCTACGCGGAGGGCGCGGAGCGCCGGGCCGGCTCCGACGACGGTGTGTGGCGGCTGCCGGACGGCGCGCGCTACTACGACCATCTGCTCGCGGGTTACACCACGACCTCGATGACCGCCGAACAGATCCACGCGGTCGGTCTCGCCGAGGTCGCGCGCATCGAGGGTGAGATGCGCGCCATCATGCAGCAGGTGGGCTTCAAGGGAAGCCTGCCGGAATTCTTCGAAGCCGTGCGCAAGGACCCGCGCTTCTACTATCCCGACACGCCCGAGGGCAAGGCGGCCTACCTCGCCGAAGCCACGCGGGTCATCGACGACATGCGCGCGCGGCTGCCGCAGCTGTTCCGTACGCTGCCCAGGGCGCCCATGATCGTGAAGGCCGTCGAGCCGTTCCGCGAGAGGTCGGCCGGCAAGGCGTTCTATCAATCGCCGTCAGCGGACGGCAAGCGTCCCGGCATCTACTACGCGAACCTCTACCGCATGGCCGACATGCCCAAGTACGAGCTGCCGGCGCTCGCGTACCATGAGGGCATCCCGGGCCATCACATGCAGCTCGCGATCGCGGGCGAGCTCGAAGAACTGCCGCGCTTCCGCCGGTTCGGCGGGTTCACCGCATATTCCGAGGGCTGGGGGCTCTACACGGAACGCCTGCCCAAGGAACTCGGCCTCTATGCGGATCCGTACGAGGACTTCGGGCGTCTCACCATGGAGATGACGCGCGCGGTGCGGCTCGTCGTCGACACCGGGCTGCACGCCAAGCGTTGGACGCGCGAGCAGGTGATCCAGTACCACCTCGAGAAACTGCCGATGACGCGCGATGCCGCCGTCAAGGCCACCGAGCGCTACATCGTCATGCCGGGGCAGGCGACCGCCTACACGGTCGGCATGCTCAAGATCGTCGAGCTGCGCGGGAAGGCGAAGCGCGCGCTCGGGCCGCGCTTCGACATCCGCGATTTCCATGACGTGGTGCTGCGCTCTGGGGCGCTGCCGCTCGACCTGCTCGAACAGCAGGTCGATGCCTGGATCGCGGCGACGCGTTAACGCAGCTCGTACTCGAAGGTGCTGACCACGCGCAGGCGCTTCATGCGCGAGGCGCGGTCGTCGCCTTCGTCCTCGCCGCTGATGGTGATCACGCCCTGGTTGGCGTTGCGCAGCGGTCCGAGCGTGGCGCCTGCCTCGGCGGCGAAGCGCAGTCCCTGCTCGCGCGCGTTGCGCGTGGCCTCGGTGAGCAGCGGCGCCTTCACGGCGTTGAAGCCGCGCAGTTCGTACCAAGGACCGTTGCCCGGCTCGAGCGCGACGCCCGCGGCCACCAGCGGGTCGGTGGCGAGCGCGGCCTGCGCCACCGCAACGACGCGCGCCGACTTCACCAGTACGCGCGCGTTGCCGTTGTAGCGGAACGGCTGGTTGGTCTGCGCGTACTCGCGCGAGTAGAGGTCCTGGACCTCGAGCGGACGGACCTCGATCTCGTCGTCCTTGAAGCCCGCGCCCTTCAGGAACGCGACCACGCGATCGCGATCGCCCTTCAGCGACTGCTGCACCTCCGCAAAGGAGTTGCCTCCGCGGCGGAAGGCGAGCGTCCATGTGGCGTAGTCGGCCTCGACGCTGCGCTCCGCCAGCCCCTTCACGGTGATGGAGCGGTCGGCCATGCGGAAGCGCTCGAGACCCTTGCTGACGGCGAAGCCTGCGACCAGCAGTCCGAGCGCGAGCGCTGCGCCGAGCGCCAGCGCGGGGGCGAGCGAGAGGTTGCTGAAGGCGCCTGAAGGGCGGGCCGAGGGATCGGAGGAGGGGATGCTCATGCGCGTCAGACTGTCGAAGTCCGCCCGAGTTCACAGTTCGGGAAGGTGGACTTTGTCAAATAGGGTGCCGCGGGGTACTTTGCGCTTTTCGGGCGACAGGTCGCCCGTCTCGAGGAGAGTTCCATGCGCTTGCTCGCCCCGCTCCGCACCTTGGCCTTGGCTGCATTGCTCGTCACGCCCTCCCACGCCGCCGGCGAGTTCAAGACCGGCAACGAGGTCAAGACCGGTCTCGAGGGCTGGGTGAGGGACGATTCCACCGAGACGGTGCGCGATGCGGTCGCTTTCGGCTATGTCATCGGCGTCCACGACGCTCTCTCCGGCTCGGTGATCTGTTCCGGCGACAACGTCACCCAGGGACAGGTCGTGCAGGTGGTGCTGAAGTACATGCGCAACAACCCCGAGGTGCTGGACCAGAGCGCCGACCGCGTCATCACCGCGGCGCTGAAGGCCGTCTGGCCCTGCGCGCAGCGAAGCTGAGGCGCGCCGCGCGTCCGCTCAGCCCCGTACGGGCGTCGCGGCCAGGTCGTGGTCGCCGGCGCGCGTGATGCGCACGCGCGCGAACTCGCCCACCGGCAGCTTGCCGCCGCCGCGGATCCGCACCACACCGTCCACCTCCGGCGCATCACCGCGCGACCGCGCGATGGCCGTACCGCCCTCGACCGAATCGACCAGCACCGTCTCCTCGCCGCCGACGCGCTTCGCGAGCCGGGCCGCGCTGATGCGCTGCGCCGCGGCCATGAAGCGCGCGAGGCGCTCCTCCTGCACCTCCGGTGCGACATGCGGTGCGACATCGTTGGCGCGCGCGCCCTGCACCGGCGAGTACTTGAAGGCGCCCATGCGGTCGATCTGCGCCGCCTCGATCCAGTCGAGCAGCTCCTCGAACTCCGCCTCGGTCTCGCCGGGGAAGCCGACGATGAAGGTGCTGCGCAGCGTGAGGTCGGGGCACACCTCGCGCCATGACCTGATGCGCGCGAGCGTGTCCTCGGCGTGCGCGGGGCGCTTCATGCGCTTGAGCACCGAGGGGCTGCCGTGCTGGAAGGGGATGTCGAGGTAGGGCAGCACCTTGCCCTCGGCCATCAGCGGCAGCACCTCATCGACATGCGGATATGGATACACATAGTGCATCCGTACCCACACGCCGAAGGAGCCGAGTCCGCGCGCGAGGTCGATGAACCGCGTCGCATGCTCGGCGCCGTTCCACTGCGCCTTCGCGTAGCGCAGGTCGGAGCCGTAGGCGCTCGTGTCCTGGGAGATCACGAGCAGCTCCCGCACGCCCGCGCGCACCAGCCGCTCCGCCTCGCGCAGCACCTCGTCGATGCGACGGCTCGCGAGCTTGCCGCGCAGGTCGGGGATGATGCAGAAGCTGCACTTGTTGTTGCAGCCCTCGGAGATCTTGAGGTACGCGTAGTGCCGCGGCGTCAGGCGCAGCCCCTGCGGCGGCACGAGGTC
>DAIMYL010000211.1:0-1605 GCA_036734505.1 Steroidobacteraceae bacterium
TCGAGCAGATAGGCGCCGTGCTGGTGGTAGCGCGAGTGCGCCACATCGAGGCCGATCTCGTGCAGCCGCGCCGCCCAGGCCAGCAGCTGAGCGGCGCGCGGATCGTCCAGCTGCCAGTCGTCGGCCACCTGCCCGAGCAGCGCGAGCGCCGTGCGCTCGACCCGCTCGGCCTGCACGAGGTCGACATGGTAGCGCGCCTGCATCGCGCGCACCGTGCGCTCGCGCGCGTCCTCGTGCGTCAGGCGACCGACGAGGTCGTGCAGCAGGCCGTCGCGCATCGCGCCCTCCGCGACCTCCATGCGCGTGATGCCGAGCACCTCGAACACCTCCGCGAGGATGGCGAGGCCGCCGGGGAACACCGCGCGCCGCTCGTCGTCTATGGCGGCGAGCGCGATCTCGCGCACATCGCGCGCGCGCAGCACGGCCCCGATCACCGCTTCGAGACCCTCGGCCGTGATGGCGGTCGCCGACGGATCCAGCTCGCGCACCGCCTCCGCGATGGCCTTCACCGACCCCGAGCTGCCGAGGGCCTGCTGCCAGCCGATCCTGCGGAACGACTCCTCGATGGGCTCGAGTTCGCCGCGCGCGGCGACCCGCGCGCGCGCGAACCGCTTGGCCGAGAGCTTGCCGCCCGCGAAGTGCCGCTCGCTGAGCGAGACGCAGCCGAGGTCGGTGCTCGCGAGACGCAGCGGCGTGAGCGCCTCGCCGACGATCAGCTCCGTGCTGCCGCCGCCGATGTCGACCACCAGACGCCGGCCGTCCGCCGCCGGCGAGGTGTGCGCGACGCCGGAGTAGATGAGCCGCGCCTCCTCCATACCGGAGACGATCTCGATGGGGTGGCCGAGCGCGGTGCGGGCGCGCTCGAGGAAGGATTGCTTGCGGTGCGCCTGCCGCAGCGCGTTGGTGCCGACCACGCGCACCTTGTCCGCGTGCATGTCACGCAGCCGCTGGCCGAAGCGCTCGAGGCAGGCCAAGGCGCGCGCGGCGACCTCGCGGTCGAGACGGCCCTCGGCGGCGATGCCGGAACCGAGCCGCACCATCTCGCGCAGGCGGTCGACGACGACCAGCTGGCCGTGCGTGTGGCGCGCGACGACGAGATGGAAGCTGTTGGAGCCGAGGTCGACGGCCGCGAGCAGTTCGGGGGCGGGTCTCGGGGAAGCGCGCGTCACGAAACGCCAGCGGTTCTGGCGTGCGCCGTCAGGCGGAGAACGAGGACCCGCAGCCGCAGGTCGTGGTGGCGTTCGGGTTGCGGATGACGAACTGCGCGCCGTCCAGCCCCTCGCGGTAGTCGATCTCGGCGCCGCTGAGGTACTGCAGGCTCATCGGGTCGACGAGGAGCTTGACGCCATGGTTCTCGACCATGGTGTCGCCGTCCTGCTGCTGCTCGTCGAACTCGAAGCCGTACTGCATGCCCGAGCAGCCGCCGCCCTGGACGAACACGCGCAGCATGAGCTTCGGGTTGCCCTCGCCCTCGATGAGCGAGCCGACCTTGCGGGCCGCCGAGTCGGTGAAGACGAGCGCGGGCGGCAGGTCGAGCGGGAGGTCGTCGGTGACGGCGTTCATGGCGGTATGTTACGGCTCGGGGTGAGTCAGCGTCAAAACGCC
>DAIMYL010000211.1:1705-3541 GCA_036734505.1 Steroidobacteraceae bacterium
GCCCCCCGGCACGAGCTTGCCGTCGACGCGGGCGCCGAGGGTCATCTCGATGGCGCCGTAATGCACATCGCCGGTGATGCGCGCCGTCGCACCGAGCACCACGCGCTCATGGCCGTGGACATCGCCCTTCACGGCGCCGTGGACGACGACCTGCTGCGCCTCCACACGCCCCTCGACGCTGCCCTGTTCGCCGATCCAGAGCGTGGCCTCGGCGCCGCCCGCGGACGGATGCACACGGCCGACGATGCGGCCGTCGATATGCAGCCCGCCGGCGAACGCGAGGTCGCCCTGCAGCACCGTCTGAGGGCCGACCAAGGTGTCGATGCGTCCGGGAACGGACGGCTTGCGTCGCGAGAACATGTCGAGATCCCCCTAGGTCGGTCCGTCCACCGCCCACAGCAGTGTACGCGTGACCGGCGCAGCGCCGCGCTCGGACGGGCGCACCTCCACCAGGACGCGCTCCGGCCGGAAGCCCGACGGCAGCGCGAGTTCCTGTCCCAGATTCTCGAAGTAGAGGAAGCGGTAGGTCAACTGCGCGGTCCGCGAGGGGCTGACCTCGCGCAGCTCCAGCCGCGCCAGGCGTCCGTTGCGCTGCCCTTCGACGGTGACCCGCACCGACCCCGTGACCTCGCGCTCGGGACGCCCCGGTCGGGCGAGCGCGATGCGCAGCAGGTATCGGCCCGGCGCCTGCGTCGGAGCCACCCGCAGCTCGCGGATGGCCACCGAGGGCGCGGGCGCGGTGCCGCCCGCCACGACGCCGCGGAGGAAATCGAGCTGCTGGCTCTGGCGCGCCACCTCGGCCTGCAGCTCACCGATGGTCTTGGAGACCTCCTGTCGCTCGCGATCCTGCGCGGCTTTCAGCGTGTCGAGCTCCGCGACCTTGAGGCGCAGTTCCGCGATGGTGGCGTCGCGCTCGCCGAGCGTCGCCTGCAGCGCGGCCCGGGCATCGAGCGCGCGGCGCGCATCGAAGCCGGCATGCCAACGCCCGAAGGCATACAGCGCCGCCAGGAAGACGAGCAGCGCGGCGGCGATGAGCGCCATGCCCGGCCGGCTCGCGAGCCACGCGGGGCCGCGCAGCACCAGCAGTTGGGTGCGCCTCATCCGCCCGTCTCCCACCAGTCCGGATAGGCGGGCAGGCCGTTCGGCAGCGCCGCGCGACCCAGTTCGTGCAGGGCGCGACGGTAGATGGGCCGCTTGAAGTGGATGACCTCGCGCACCGGCTCCCAATAACCCGCCCAGCGCCAGCCCGAGAACTCGGGCACACCCGTCGAGTCGAACCGGAAGCGCGGCTCGGGCTCGCGGCTGCGCAGCAGGTACCAGCGCTGTTTCTGGCCGATGCAGAGCGGGGTCTGGTCGCGGCGCACGAACTTCGCCGGCAGGCGATAGCGCATCCAGCGGCGCGTCACGGCCAGGACCTCCACATCGTCCGGTCCGAGACCGATCTCCTCGTTCAGTTCGCGGTACATCGCCTGCTCGAGGCTCTCGCCGACCCGCATGCCGCCCTGCGGGAACTGCCAGCCCTTGCCGCCGGCGCGGCGCCCCAGGAAGACGCGGCCGTCGTCCTGCGCCAGCACGATGCCGACGTTGGCGCGGAACCCGTCGCCGTCGATGACGTCCTGCACGGCGTCTCAGGCCCGCGGCGGCTGCTGCGCGCGTCGGTCCTCGAGGTACTCGCGCCCCTGCACCATCAGCCGCGTGAACGCGTCCTTGTCCTGCGCCAGCACGGCGCGGCGCAGCGACTCGACGGCGCGCGCCAGCGCCTCCAGCGACTCGGCGCCGTAATCATTGAGGCTCTGGATCTCGTAGTAGAGCTCGGGGCTCTCCTGCGCGACGCGC
>DAIMYL010000212.1:0-3519 GCA_036734505.1 Steroidobacteraceae bacterium
CTCGCGGCGCTCGTTCTCCTGGCGCTCGCGCTCGGCCTGGGCGGCCTCCTCGGCCTCGCGGGCCTTCGCCTCGGCATCCGGACCCGCGGCGCCTCGCGACTGCTCATCGAGCAGGTCGCGCTTCACATAGGTGCGTTTGACGCGCACCTCGACGTTCACCGTGCGCGCGCGCCCGGTGGTGCCGGCGAGCTTGATCTCGCTCTGCTGCTTGCGCTGCAGGGTGATCTTGCGCGGTGCACCGACGCCGGGCGCCGCCTCGGGTGCGCCGCCATGGCTGCGGCGCAGGTGCGAGAGCAGTTCCAGCTTCGCCTCGTCGCTGATGCGGTCCTCAGGACCGCTCACCTTGATGCCGGCCTGGTCGAGCTGCGTGAGCAGCTTGTCGACCGGGATCTTCAGCACCTCGGCGAATTGCGCAACCGTCACGTCAGCCATGTGTTACCTCAACCGTGGCCCGGCGCGAACCAGTGCTCGCGGGCCTTCATGATCAGCTTGCCGGCCTCTTCGGCCGACAGTCCCTGGATGTCGAGCAGGTCGTCGACCGCCTGCTCCGCGAGGTCCTCGCGGGTGCGCACGCCGCGGCGCGCGAGCGCCAGGGCGAGGTCCGGCTGCATGCCCTCGAGCAGCAGCAGGTCGTCGGCGGGCAGCTGCGAGTCGAGGCTCTCCTCGCTCGCGATCGCCTGCGTCAGCAACACATCGCGGGCGCGGCTGCGCAGCTCCTTGACGATGTCCTCGTCGAACTCCTCGATGGAGTTGAGCTCGGACTGCGGCACATAGGCGACCTCTTCGACGGTCGAGAAGCCTTCCTGCACGAGGATGCCCGCGACGTCCTCATCGACGTCGAGCTGCTTCATGAAGTTCTCGACGAGGGCGCGCGCCTCGGACTCGCTCTTCGCCTCGGCCTCGGACTCGTTCATCACGTTGAGGTCCCAGCCGGTGAGCTGGCTCGCGAGGCGGATGTTCTGGCCGCCGCGGCCGATGGCCTGCGAGAGCTTCTCCTCGGACACCGCGATGTCCATGCTGTGCGAGTCCTCGTCGACCACGATCGACGACACCTCGGCCGGCGACATGGCGTTGATGACGAACTGCGCCGGGTTGTCGTCCCAGGGGATGATGTCGACGCGCTCGCCGGCGATCTCGTTGGAGACCGCCTGCACGCGCGACCCGCGCATGCCGACGCAGGCGCCGACCGGGTCGATGCGCGGATCCTTGCTGCGCACCGCGATCTTGGCGCGGATGCCGGGGTCGCGCGCAGCGCCCAGGATCTCGATCGTGCCCTGCCCGACCTCGGGCACCTCGAGCTTGAAGAGCTCGATGAGGAACTCCGGGCCCGAACGCGTGAGGAAGAGCTGCGGGCCGCGCGGCTCCGAGCGGACCTCCTTGAGGAAGGCCTTGATGCGGTCCTGCGGCTTGACGATCTCGCGCGAGATCATGTCGATGCGGGACACGAAGCCCTCGGCGTTGCCGCCGAGGTCGACGAAGATGCCGTTGCGGTCGACGCGCTTGACGACGCCGCTGACCAGCTGGCCGACGCGGTCCTTGTAGGCGTCGACGACCTGCGCGCGCTCCGCCTCGCGCACCTTCTGCACGATGACCTGCTTGGCCTGCTGCGCGGCGATGCGGCCGAAGCCGACCGACTCCATGGGTTCCTCGACGAAGCCGCCGATCTGCGCCTTCGCGTCGACATCGAGCGCGTCCTCGAGCCGCAGTTCGCGGTCGGGCACCTCCAGCTCGCGCGAGTCGTCGGCGAGGACCTTCCAGCGGCGGAAGGTGTCGTACTCGCCGGTCTTGCGGTCGATGGCGACGCGCACATCCCACTCCTCGCCGTGCTTCTTGCGCGTGGCCGAGGCCAGCGCCGCTTCCAGCGCCTCGAAGATGACTTCCTTGTCGACGCCCTTCTCGTTGGAGACGGCGTCCACGACCATCATGATCTCTTTGCTCATCGTCCTTACGTCCTCTCGATGCCGTGCAGCGCTCAAGCCACGAGGCGTGCCTTGCCGATCTCGTCGAACGGCAGCTGCACGGGCTCGCCGTCGACCTCAAGCTCGACGCCCGTGCCGGTCACCTGCACGAGCGTCCCCGTATACCGTCGCCGCCCGTCGCGCGGCAGTCTCAGCTCGACCCACACCCGGGCGCCGACGAAGCGCCCGTAGTGCTGCGGCTTGCGCAGCACCCGGTCGAACCCGGGCGAGGACACCTCGAGGGTGTACGCGCCCGGCAGCGGATCCTCGACATCGAGCAGCGCCGACACCTCGCGGCTGACCTTCTCGCAGTCCTCGATGCCGATGTGGCCCTCGCGGCCCGCCGGCAGATCGAGGTAGATCCGCAGCAACCCCGAGCGCGGCGCCGAGGCCCACTCGATGTCGACCAGCTCGTAGCCGAGCTGCTCGACGAGCGGCTCCAGCAGGGCGATCAACCTGTCGCGTGTCGCCGAAGCGCTCGTCATGCCTTGCCGTCGTCCTCGTCCGTCGTCCAGCCGCGCCGCCGCAAGCGGCGACGGCGCGAACAAAAAAGGGGCCCAAGGGCCCCTGCTTCCATCCACCGCCCCGGCCAGGGGCGGAAAAAAGAAAAGCCCCTCGGGGGGCTTTCCATAAAGCGCTTGTATATCAAGCGCTTGTGCGAACCAGCTCCTGCCGATTCGCCACCCGCACGGCCCGAGGAGCCGCGCGAGGCTGCGCATCATAATCGAAAGCCCCGGGGCATACAAACCCCGCCCCGAGGCCGCCCGTCGCCCGGGCCCGTCCTACTTCGCAGGCGCCCCGGCGGCGGGCTGCGGCCCGAGCCAACGCGCCAGCCAGTCGTGGATCTCCTGGTAGAAGAGCCGGCTGTTCTCGCCCTTGAGGATCCAGTGGTTCTCGTCCGGGAACACCACGAGCCGGCTCGGGATCTGCTGGCGCTGCAGCACCGTCCAGTACTCGAGCGAGTTGTTGAGCGGCACGCGGAAGTCCTGCTCGCCGATGGTCACCAACGTCGGGGTCTTGAACTGCGCGGCGTAGCGGATCGGGTTCTGCTCGCGCCACACCGGGCCCTGCTCCCACACCGGACCGCCGTTGTTGATCTCGCGGCCGTAGACGGTGTCGCTCGTGCCCCACTGCGACTCGAGGTTGATGAGACCCGCATGGCTCACGAGGCAGCGATAGCGCGTGGTGGTGGCCTGCAACCAGTTGGCGAGGTGGCCGCCGTAGCTGGCGCCGCCCGCGCACTGGCGCGAGGCGTCGATGAAGGCGTTGTCGCGCAACGCGACATCCGCGGCCTCGTTGGTCTCCTCGCCCGCCGTGCGCAGCGGGTCGCCCTGGATGGTCTGCGCGAAGGCTTCACCGAAGCCCGTCGAGCCGCTGTAGTTGGTGAGCAGCACCACATAGCCCGGCGCCGCGAGCAGGTGGTAGTTCCAGCGCGTCACCCACTGGTCGCGCCACATCGTATGCGGTCCGCCGTGGATCACCACGAACAGCGGATACCTCTTCGAGGCGTCGAATCCCGGCGGCAACACCAGCATGTTGTGGATGCGGCGGCCCTGCCGGC
>DAIMYL010000213.1:0-1058 GCA_036734505.1 Steroidobacteraceae bacterium
TCCGACGCCCGCTTCAAGACCAACATCGCCGCCATCGCCGATGCGCTGTCGATCGTGCGCAAGCTGCAGGGCGTGTCCTACGACTGGAACCGCGCGGCCTTCCCGGACCGCGGCTTCTCGCCCCGTCCGCAGATCGGCGTGCTGGCGCAGGAGGTCGAGAAGGTGCTGCCGGAGCTCGTCTCCACCGACGCGCAGGGCTACAAGTCGGTCAACTACACGGGCTTCATCCCGGTGCTGATCGAGGGCATGAAGCAGCAGGCGGACCGCCTGGACGAACAGGACGCGCGCCTCGTCACCGCCGAGCAGACGCTGGCGATGGTGGAGGAGCGCCTCTTCAAGACCGAGGAGCAGGTCCTCAAGATCGACGAGCGTCTCGGCCAGGCGGAGGCCTTCGTGGCCCGCTTCTCGCTCACCCGCGAGCCCGACACCATGGTCGTGCTGACCCCGACCTTCAAGGTCCAGAACCTGACCGCCGACCGCGCCTACATCGCCGAGCTGCGTGCGCAGCGCATCGAGGCCGAGAAGGCCCGCTTCGTCGAGCTCGACGCCGACGGCGCCACCATCGACAGCGTCGACGCCGCCCGCCTGCGCGGCCGCGTCGTCAACACGGGCGGCAAGGAGCTGTTCGTCTCCCTCGGCACCGTGGCGCCGCTCTTCGAGGCGGCCCAGGACGCCCACTACATCGTCTCGGTCACGGCCGAGGACGGCAGCTTCGCGACCGCCCAGGTGGTCAACGCGGGCGGCACGGTGCGCGTGGTGCCGACGGCTTCGCAGGGCATCGATGTCGTCGCCAACGGCAAGTCCGTCGGCCTCCTCGCGCCCTCGAAGAAGGTCAAGGCCAGCTGGACCCGCACCGGTTGACCGGGCAGATCCGCGTAGCGCTGGTCGACGACCAGTCCCTCGTCCTCGAGGGGCTGCGCGTGCTGCTCGAGACCATGCCGTCCATCTCCGTCGACTGCGCCACCACGCAGCCCATGGAGCTCGTCGCCGAGCTGCGACGCAAGCCGGTCGATGTGGTCGTGTCCGACATCCGCATGCCGGGCTTCAACGGCTTCGAT
>DAIMYL010000213.1:1158-3516 GCA_036734505.1 Steroidobacteraceae bacterium
GTCAAGAACTACATGAGCGACCTGATGATCAAGCTCGACTCGCGCGACCGCACGCAGGCGGTGATCCGCGCCATCGGCGCCGGGCTGCTCTGACCTCCCAGGCTCCCGCCGACCTCAACCGCTCGGCGGCGCCTCGTCGGGCACCGTGATCTCGAGCTCGCAGCCGGTGCCGCCCGAGGCGGCGTGGTCGATCAGGCGGTACTCGCCGTTCAGGTCCTTGACGCGCGCCGCGAGCTGGCTGCGCCCGAAGCCCGCCGGCTTGCCGCGCAGGCCGCGGCCGTTGTCGATGATGCGCAGCACGAAGCGGTCGGAGATGCGCCGCAGGGCGAGCTGTATGCGGGTCGCGCCGCCGTGCCGCAGCGCGTTCGACACGCCCTCCTGGCCGGCGCGCAGCAGCAGCCGCGCGACCTCGCCGCTCTGCACGCGCAGGTCCTCCTCGAGCTCGACGGTGATCATGCCCTCCGGCAGCAGCGTCGCGAGCTTCTGCAGCGACTCGTTGAGCGCGAGGCCCTCGGCGCCGCTGATCTGGCGGACGATGACGCGCGTGTCGGAGAGCAGGTCGTCGGCGATCTGCGCGGAGCGGTCGACGAAATCCTTGAGCTCGGGGCTGTCCTTCACCCGCTGCTGCATGATCTGCAGGTTGATCTTGAGCGCGGTGAGCTTGTGGCCGGTGACATCGTGCAGGTCGCGCGCGATGCGCAGCCGCTCGCGGTCGCGCACGGTCTCGGACACGAACGACTGCATCGACACGAGCTCGGCGTTGCTGCGCGCGAGCTCGCCGCGCGCGCGGTCCACCTCGACGCGCGAGGAGATGATGCTCACCGCGTAGCCCTGGAAGGCGATCAGCACCAGGGTGGGCAGCAGGGCGCCCGGCCAAGGCATGGTGATGAGGCTCACACCCCAGAAGGCGAGGCTCGCGATGACGATCAGCAGCGTCGCCACCCAGTCGCGGAACAGCGTAGCGATCTGCGTCGCGACGACGATCAGCAGCGCGGGGACCGTGTAGAGCAGACCGGGGTAGTTGCGGAAGCGGTCGAAGGCGATCACCACGATGGTGATCTGCAGCAGGATCAGCAGCACGCGCTCGATGGAGTTCGCGCCGTACTCGATCATCAGCACCGTGGCGCCGAACGCGATGGCGAAGGCGATGAGGGCGCCCACGCCGCCCCACTCGAGCACCGTCCAGTCCTCGAGCCGCCAAGGCAGCTGCAGGGCTGCCACGGCGAGGATGGTGAAGATGAGGCCCGCCGCCTGCAGGTTGAGCTGCTTGCGCGTGGATGCCGGGACGTTCTGGGTCTCTAGGTCGAAGAGCATCGGGTCACCGCGCGGGTCCGCACCGGACCGGTTCGCAGCGGATGATTATAGGCGCGCACGGATAGGCGCGCGGGGAGGGGGTCAGCGGGCGGGCGCTTTGGGGCGGCGGTGCGCAGGCGAGGCATCGGACCGCGCGGGGCTGGTCCAGATGCGCTGCGGCTGCCAGGGCTGGAAGTCGCGCTCGCCGGGGAGTTCGTCCTCCTCGACCTCGGGCAGCTTGCGCGCGGTGACGCAGGCCTCGAGGACGGCGGCCGCCTCGTCGAAGGTGAGGGGGCTGATGACGCGCCAGCGGTTGTGCTCGCAGAGGGCGAGGGCGCTCTCATGCTCGCAGTACAACGCCAGTCCGGCATCCGTCTCCAGATGCTTGTTCGAGTCGCCCAGGCAGTCGTCGCAGGGCGAGGTCGGGAAGGCGGTGAACTTGCGGTTCATGGGTTGAGGATGCCCCTCGGGGCAGCCCTCCGGTAAGGTGCCGATAGTCACCTTCAGACAGCGGTTTTCCGGCTGTGTTCCGGCCGGATCACGGCCGCCCGCCGGGTGTTGTTTTTCGGTTATAGCCATAGTCCCAAAAGAACGGCTCGGAGAGGTTGAGCAGAGCGCCGTTTCTCGGTACTCTTGTGGGTTCAGATCACCCCCGTTCCTTCCAAGGATTTCAAGGAGTTGTAAATGCGCAACAAACTGGTTGCCGTTTTCGTCGCCGCCGCGCTGTCGCAGGCCGCCCTCGCCCAGCAGGGCCAGCCCGCCGCCGGCGCCGAAGAGCTCGAGCAGGTCGTCATCACCGGTACGCGCGTCGCCAACCGCTCGGCGCTCGACACCGCCGTGCCCGTCGATGTGGTGCCCGCCGCGGCGCTGCAGAACCTCGGCGTCACCGAGCTCAACCAGGCGCTCTCCGTCGCGCTGCCCTCCTTCAACTTCCCGCGCCCGGGTCTCACGGACGGCACCGACACCGTGCGTCCTGCCTCGCTGCGCGGCCTCGCGCCCGACCAGACGCTGGTGCTCGTGAACGGCAAGCGCCGCCACACCGCCGCGCTCGTCAACGTCAACGGC
>DAIMYL010000214.1:0-3493 GCA_036734505.1 Steroidobacteraceae bacterium
CGGCGCGAGGAAAAGGGCCGGGTCCACGTACGCGCGGTTGAGCGACACGCCCCAGTGCAGATGGGGCCCGGTCGAACGGCCGGTCGACCCCACCGCGCCCAAGAGATCCCCGGTCTCGACGATCTCGCCCGGCTCCACATCGACTCGGCTCAGGTGGCAGTAGAGCGTCACGAGTCCCTGTCCGTGGTCGATGATCACGGTGTTGCCGTTGAAGAAGAAATCACCGGTCTCGACCACCCGGCCCGGCGCGGGCGCGACGATCGGCGTGCCGGTGGGGGCGGCGATGTCCATCCCCGAGTGCGGGTTCCGTGACTGGCCGTTGAAGACGCGACGCAGCCCGAACGAGCTCGAGCGCGGTCCCGGCACCGGCTGCTCGAGGCGCAGGCTCGCGGGCGCATCCTCCGTGAAGGTGTCCATCGCCTTGCGCAGGATCGGCGTCTCGCGCGTCACGCGTGCCGCGTCCTCGGGCGAGAGGTCGACCTGCCGCGGCGCCACCTTCAGGCTCTGCGTGGCGTAGGCCTTGCCCTCGACGGTGAAGCCGCGGGTGAGCAGGGTCGCGCCCTGCCGGATCTCGACCTGCCCTGGACCTGGGTTGCGCGTGAGCGGGATGCCGACCACCGCCACCCAACCCGTATCGCGCCGCAGCACCATCACGCGCTTGCCGTCGAAGGTCACTCTGGGCGGCGCCGCCTCGGCTGTGCCGGCGGCGGCCGCGGGGATGTCGATCAGAACCACGCCGCCCGGTACGGCGCTCTGGCGCGGCAGGTCGGCGTACGCGGCGCCGGCGAGCAGCGCGAGCGCAAGTGCGGGCAACACAGGGATCCGGAAGGCGGCGCGCAGCGCGTGGGTCATGCGGGGTTTTCCGTGGGGTCTGATGGTGGATCGGCGAGGCTTTCGTCGACGGTCGCGCGCAAGCGGCCGCGGCCGAGCCGCGCCTCGATGCGCGTGCCGGGCGGTGCGTCGGCGGCGTCACGCAGCAGCCGGCCGTCCGCGCGCGTGACGAGCGCGTAGCCGCGGTCGAGCGTGGCGAGCGGACTCACCGCGTGCAGCGTGCGGTGGGCGAGCGCGAAGCGTCGGCCGAGCGCTTCGAGCTGCCGGGGCAGGGTGGCGCGCAGGCGCGACTCCCGCGCCGCGCGCTGCGCCGCGAGCCGCTGCAGCGTGAGCGCGGGGGAGACATGGCCGAGCCGGGCGACGAGATGCTGCAGTTCGAGCCGCGAATCCGCGATCCGCAGCCGCAGCGCGCCGGCGAGCCGCTGCTCGAGCTCATCGAGCCGCTGCGCACCCTGCTGCAGCCGCTGCCCGGGATGCGTGAGCGCGAGCCGCCGCTGCAGGCGCGAGAGGTGCTCGCTCTCGGCGCGCAGCCGTCGGGTGGCGCCCTGCAGCAGCCGCGATTCGAGGCGCGCGAACTGCTGGCGCCACGCGGCGCCGTCCGGCACCACGAGCTCCGCGGCGCCCGAGGGCGTCGGCGCGCGCACATCGGCCACGAAGTCGGCGAGGGTGAAGTCGATCTCGTGGCCGATACCGGTGACGACCGGCATCGGCGCCGCGCGCAGCGCGCGCGCGAGGCCCTCGTCGTTGAAGGCCCAGAGGTCCTCGATGCTGCCGCCGCCGCGCGCCACGATCAGCACATCGCACTCGGCGCGCTCGCCCGCGCGGGCCACCGCCGCCAACAGCTGCGGCACGGCGTCCTTGCCCTGCACCGCGGCCGGGTAGACGATCACCCGCGCCGCCGGGAACCGCCGCCGCAGGATGTTGAGGATGTCCTGCAGCGCAGCGCCCGTGGGCGAGGTGACGATGCCGATGGTCGCCGGCGCCTTGGGCAGCGGCCGCTTGAGGCGCGGGTCGAAGAGCCCCTCGGCCTCGAGCTTGGCGCGCAGCCGCTCGAACTCGCGCTGCAGGGCGCCCGCGCCCGCGTCCTCCATGTGCTCCACGATCAGCTGGAACTCGCCCCTCGCCTCATAGAGGCCCGCCTTGGCCCGCACCAGCACCAGCTGACCGTCGCGCGGGGCGAAGCGCAGCACGCTGTTGCGGCCGCGGAACATGGCGCAGCGCACCTGCGCTTCGCGGTCCTTGAGCGAGAAATACCAGTGCCCCGAGGCCGGCCGCGACAGGTTCGAGATCTCGCCCTCGACCCACATCAGCGGCAGCCCGTGGTCGATGAGCATCCGGGCCTCCCGGTTGAGGCGGCCGACGGTGTAGATGTCGCGGTTGGACGGGGCGGCAGGGGGCAAGGCGGGCGTCCGGGAGGGGGTGGGGGCCGAGTTTACCGGGTCGGGCGGGGTGCGTAGAATGCCGCGTCCAATATCCCTGGACGGACCCCCACCCATGCGCATCCTGCAGGAAGCACTCACCTTCGATGACGTGCTTCTGGTCCCGGCTTATTCCGAGGTCCTGCCCCGCGAGGTCGACCTCTCCACCCGCCTGACCCGCAAGATCCGGCTCAACCTGCCGGTGGTCTCGGCGGCCATGGACACCGTCACCGAGGCGCGGCTCGCCATCGCCATCGCCCAGGAAGGCGGCATCGGCATCATCCACAAGAGCATGACCGTCGAGGCGCAGGCCCGCGAGGTCGCCCGCGTCAAGAAATACGAGAGCGGCGTGGTGCTCGACCCCATCACCGTCACGCCCGACGCCACCATCCGCGAGGTGCTCGAGCTCACCCGCGCGCGCGGCATCTCCGGGATGCCGGTGGTGCAGGACAAGAAGGTGGTCGGCATCGTCACGAGCCGCGACCTGCGCTTCCAGAAGGACCTCGACAAGTCCGTCTCGGCGGTGATGACGCCGCAGGAGCGCCTCGTCACCGTGCGCGAGAACACCGCCCGCGAGGATGTGCTGCAGCTCTTCCACAAGCACCGCATCGAGAAGGTGCTGGTGGTGGGCGACGGCCACGAGCTCAAGGGCCTGATCACCGTCAAAGATATCCAGAAGGCGACCGAAAGGCCGCGTGCCGCCAAGGACGAGGGCGGTCGCCTGCGCGTCGGCGCGGCGGTCGGCACCTCGCCCGACACCGTCGACCGCGTCGCGGCGCTCGTCGAGTCCGGTGTCGATGTCGTGGTGGTCGACACCTCGCACGGCCACTCGCGCGGCGTCATGCAGTCGGTCGAACGCATCAAGGGCCGCTGGCCCGCGCTGCAGGTCATCGCCGGCAACATCGTCACCGCCGAGGCCGCGCGCGACCTCGTGCGCTGCGGCGCCGACGGCGTGAAGGTCGGCATCGGTCCAGGGTCCATCTGCACCACGCGCATCGTCGCGGGCGTCGGCGTGCCGCAGGTGAGCGCCATCGCCAATGTGGCCGCCGCGCTCGAGGGCACCGATGTGCCGCTCATCGCCGACGGCGGCATCCGCTATTCGGGCGACCTCGCCAAGGCGCTCGCCGCGGGCGCGCACTGCGCCATGATCGGCGGCCTCTTCGCCGGCACCGAGGAATCGCCGGGCGATGTCGAGCTCTTCCAGGGCGCAAGCTTCAAGAGCTACCGCGGCATGGGCTCGCTCG
>DAIMYL010000215.1:0-3463 GCA_036734505.1 Steroidobacteraceae bacterium
CTGCCGCCGCCGAGGCCGCCGCCCATGGGGATGCGCTTGCGCACACGGATGCGGACGCCGAGCGGCGTGCCGGAAGCGGCCTGCAGCGCGCGCGCCGCGCGTACCGTGAGGTCGGCGTCGGCCGCCACGGCGGCGAGCGCACCGGGCGCGGCGGCGGCGTCATCGACGCGGGTGATGTCGCCCGTCGGGTCGAGCTCGAAGGCGAGCAGGTCGCACAGGTCGATCAGCTGGAACACGGTCTGCAGCTCGTGATAGCCGTCGGGCCGACGCCCGACGACATGCAGACAAAGATTGAGCTTGGCGGGGGCCCGCCACCAACGCGACGCGCCGGCCGCGCCCTCGGCATCGCCGGCGCTCACGGCCGCACCCCCTGCCAGTCCTCGACGAGCAGCCGCAGACGCACACCCTCGCGGGTCACCTCGATGCGCTGCGGCAGCTCGAGGCGGGTGCCAGGGACCGGTGCATAGCGCGCGTAGACGACGGACCAGCCCGCCTGGCGCAGCGCGGCGAGCCGCGCGGCACCCGCCTCCAAAGATTCATCCGCGGCCAGCGCGGGATCGGGGACGCCGAGCAGCCAGTAGCGCAGGCTCGCCACGGGCACCGGCACGCCGAGGGCCTGCTCGAGCGCCGCGCCGTCGACCGACGCCGGATCGAGGTCGTAGCGCGCACCGCCGACCCCCAGCGGGCCGTCGAGTTCGAGACGCGCTTTGGACCCCGACTGCACCCAGCGCAAGGCGCCGCTGAAGCCGTCATCGCCGCGCGCCACCGCGATGCGCCCGCGCAGGTCGTAGCCCGGCCAGGACTGCAGCGCGCTGCGCCGGGATTCCCAGGACGAGGGGAGCTCGAGATCGGGCAGGGATGCGGTGCGCAGCCCGGCGCAGCCCGCGAGCGCCAGCAGGCCGAGCAGAGACGCGGAGGCGAGCGCGGCCCGGGAGCGCGGCACGCGCGGCTCAGCGCTGTGCGGTGCCGGGCGCGGCGGCGGAAGGCGATGGCATCGGCGCCGTGGGCGCCGGCGGCTTGCCGGTCAAGCGCTCGATGGTGGCGCGCAGCGGCTTGGAATCGGGCGAGGTCACCAGAGCACGGGCCCAGACCGCGCGCGCCTGCGCCTGCTCGCCCAGCTTCCAGAGGACCTCGCCGTAATGCGCGGCGATCTCGCCTTCCTGGGACAGCCGCCAGGACCGCTCGAGGACCGGCGCCGCCTCGCGCAGCTTGCCGCGGCGGTACAGCACCCACCCGAGGCTGTCGATGAACGCCGCGTTGTCGGGGCGCTGCGCGAGCGCGCTGCGGATCAGCTTCTCCGCGCGCCGCAGTTCGCGGTCCCGGTCGGCCAGCGTGTAGCCGAGCGCGTTCTGCACCGCGGCGTCCTGCGGTCGCTCGGCGAGCAGCGCCTCGAAGACCTTGATCGCCTCGCGGGTCTTGCCGCCGGCGTCGAGCTCGACCGCACGCTGGTAGCGCAGCTCGGGGTGGTCGGGATGGCGCTGCAACGCGAGGTCGATGCCCTGCACGGCTTCGGCATGCATGCCGCCGTCGGCGAGCGAACGGGCGCGCGCCACCTCGGTGTCGATGAAGTCGGCGCGGCCGCTGCGCAGGAAACCGTCGAAGATGCGCATCGCCGAAGGCGCCTCCCCGCGCTTCACGAGGAGCCGCGCGGCGCGGCTGCGCGGTGCGAGCCCGGCGCCGGCGTTGATCAGCTGCTGGTAGCCCTGCAGGGCGACATCGGTGCGCCCCTCGCGCTCGGCGAGCAGCGAGAGGTAGAACAGGGCCTCGCCCGCGCCCTGGTCGCGCTGCAGACGGCCGGCGAAACGCCGCTGCGCCTCGGCGCCGTCGCCGTCCGCCAATGCGAGCAACGCAAGACGGCGATCGGCCTCGACCGCGTGGTCGGGCTCGGCGGCGATGCGTTCGATCTCGGCGCGCGCTTCATCGCGGCGGTCGAGCGCGACCAGCGTCTCGACGACGGCGAAACGGTGCTCCTCCGGGTCGCCCTGCGCCACGAGCTGCGCCTCGGCGAGCGCACGGTCGGCATCGCCGAGCGCCGCCGCGGCGGTCGCCGCAAGACGGATGGTCGCGGCGTCGCGGCCGCCGTCGCGCGCACGCGCCTCGTCGATGAGGGAGAGACAGCTCTTGAGGTCGTCGGCGTTGCAGGCCATGCGGGCGAGCACCGACACCACCTGCGGCGACAGCGTCGAGCGGTCGAGGATTCGGGGGAACACCTGCCAGGCGGCGGGAGCGAGGTCGCCCTCGGCGAGCGGCGGCAGGATGTCGCGCAGCGCTCGCTCGGGCTCGACATCGGGTTTGCCGAGCAGACCACCGAAGATGCGGCGCGCGTCGTCGTAGCGCGCCATCTCGAGCGCGACGGTACCGGCCAGCCGCAGCGCCTCGACGTTCTCCGGGTCGAGCTCGACCAGACGCTGCGCGGAGCGCCAGGCGGCCGGCAGATGAGCGCATGCTTTGGCGATCTCGACGGCTCGATAGGCGACCGCCGGGTCGCGCGAAGCGCGGGCGTCGCCCTCGAAGCCTTCGGAGGCCATGCGGCAATCGCCGGCGGCGAGACCGCGCTCGCCGGCGCTCTGCGGCGGGGCGGCCGACGCCGCGGGGTCCGGACCGACCCCCTGCGCCTGGACGAGCGCGGCGCAGAGCAGCAGGGCCGCGCAGGCGGATCCGGCGATCGAGGGGCGGACCAAGGAACGCATCTTGGTTCCACTATAGCGGAACCGTGACGGAGCGGCTTGTCAGCATGGGTCCAGCCACACAGAATCCGCGCACCATGCCGCAGGACCTCCCATGAAGGACAGCATCCGACGCCGCCTCGAGCGGCAGGCGGAGCGATGGGAGGAGCTGGGACGCGCCCTCGCCGACCCGTCGATGGACGGCGGATCCGCGCTCTACCGGGAATCTTCGGTCGAGTACGCGCGCCTCGCGCCGCTCGCCGCGCGGTGGCGCGGCTATCTCACGCTCGAGGCCGATCAAGCGGCGGCGCGTGCGCTGGCGGGGGATGCGGATCCGGCCATGCGGGCGCTCGGCGAGGAGGAGGTCCACCGCATCGCGCAGGCGCTGGGCGAAGAGGAACGGGCGCTGCGACGGATGCTGGTGCCGGTCGATCCGCGCGATGCGCGCAACGTCTATCTCGAGATCCGGGCCGGCACCGGCGGGGACGAGGCCGCCATCTTCGCGGGCGACCTGCTGCGCATGTACGCACGCTACGCCGAACGCCAGGGCTGGCGCCTCGAGACCATGAGCGAGAGCCCGGGCGAGCACGGCGGCTACCGCGAGGTGATCTGCCGCGTGGTCGGCACGGCCGTCTTCGCACGCCTCAAGTTCGAGTCGGGCACGCATCGAGTGCAGCGCGTCCCGGCCACCGAATCCCAGGGCCGTATCCACACCTCGGCGGTGACGGTCGCGATCCTCCCGGAGCTCGACGAGCTCGAGGCGGTGGAGATCAACCCGGCGGAGCTGCGCATCGACA
>DAIMYL010000216.1:0-3449 GCA_036734505.1 Steroidobacteraceae bacterium
TGAGCCGCAGGTCGGCGTTGTCCTCGCGCAGCAGCAGCCGGTGCTCGGCGCGGCTCGTGAACATGCGGTAGGGCTCCGTGACGCCGCGGGTCACGAGATCGTCGACCAACACCCCGAGATAACCCTCGCTGCGGGTCGGCACCCAGGGGGTCTCGTCCCGCACCTGACGGGCGGCGTTCAGGCCCGCGATGAGACCCTGCGCGCCGGCTTCCTCGTAGCCCGTCGTGCCGTTGATCTGACCCGCGAAGTAGAGCCCGCCGATGGCCCGGGTCTCGAGGGTCGGGTGCAGGTCGCGGGGGTCGAAGTAGTCGTACTCGATGGCGTAGCCGGGGCGGGTGATGTGCGCCTGCTCGAAGCCGCGGATGCTGCGCACGAACTCGACCTGCACGTCGTAGGGCAGGCTGGTCGAGATGCCGTTCGGGTAGACCTCGTGGGTGTCGAGACCCTCGGGTTCGACGAAGATCTGGTGCGAGGTCTTGTCGGCGAAACGCTGGACCTTGTCCTCGACCGACGGGCAGTAGCGCGGGCCCACCCCCTCGATCTTGCCGGTGTACATGGGCGAGCGGTCGGAACCCGCTCGGATCAGCGCATGGGTACGCTCGTTTGTCGCAGTTATGAAACAAGGAGCCTGCTTTGGATGCTCTTCGGCTCGCCCGAGGAACGAAAACACCGGTCGCGGGTCGTCCGAGTACTGGGGCGCCATGACCGAAAAATCGATGCTGCGGCCGTCGATGCGGGGCGGCGTGCCGGTCTTGAGGCGACCCACCCGGAGCGGCAATTCACGCAGCCGCGCGGCCAGGCGGTTGGAGGGCGGATCGCCCGCGCGACCCCCCGCATGCTGGTCGAGCCCGACATGCATCCGACCGCCGAGGAAGGTGCCCACGGTGAGCACCACGGCGGGGGCCTCGAACACGATGCCGCTGCCCGTCACCACCCCGGTGACCCGCCCGCCCTCGACCCGGAGGTCCGCGACCTCCTGCTGGAAGAGCGACAGGTCCGGTTGGTTCTCGAGCACGCTGCGGATGGCCTGCCGGTAGAGGCGGCGGTCGGCCTGGGCGCGGGTCGCGCGGACCGCCGGACCCTTGCTCGCGTTGAGGGTGCGGAACTGGATGCCGGCCCGGTCGACGGCCCGCGCCATCGCGCCGCCGAGGGCGTCGATCTCGCGGACGAGGTGCCCCTTGCCGATGCCCCCGAAGGCGGGGTTGCAGCTCATCTGTCCCAGGGTCTCGATGCTCTGGGTCAGCAACAAAGTCTTGCGACCCATGCGGGCAGCCGCCAACGCGGCCTCGGTGCCGGCATGGCCGCCACCCACCACGATGACCTCGAAGGATGTGAGGCAGCGCATGCGGTCGTTCATTTTCGTATTGTAGACTCCGCCTCCAATGACGCCCACGCTCCGGTCGCTGGGGAGGGTCGCGCGGCCGCTCGCGCTGCTCGGCCTCCTGGGACTCACCGCCTGCAGTCCCCGCACCCCGACGACGCCACCGACCGTGGGCGCCGCGCCGACCCTGGCCTTCACGCCCTGCATGCTGACGCACCCGACGCGACTCGCATCGCTAAAGGCCGAGTGCGCCACGCTCGAGGTCCCGGAGAACCCGTCCGGAGAGGGTCGCCGCATCACCCTCTCCATCGTCCGCGACCCCGCGATCAGCGAGCGCAGGGCCCCGGACCCGCTCTTCATATTGGCGGGCGGCCCGGGCATGGGCGCGCAGGAGATGTACGCCGGCGCCGCTGCGGCCTTCGCCCGCATCGGGCGCGACCGCGACATCATCCTCGTCGACCAGCGGGGCACCGGCCGCTCGACGCCGCTCGGCTGCGACCTCGACCCCGAGGGCGACTGGCTGGACGCCGCCGAGCCGACGTCCGCGGTGGTCGACGCCGCCGTGCGCGCCTGTCTCGACAAGTTGCGCGCCGAGCATGACGTCCGGCAGTACACGACCAGCGTCGCGGTGCGCGACCTCGAAGCCGTGCGCGAGGCGCTCGGCGTCGAGCGGCTCAACCTCTACGGCATCTCCTACGGCACGCGCGTCGCACAGCACTATCTGCGACGCCATCCCGAGCGCGTGCGCAGCGTGATCCTCGACGGCGTCGTGCCGCCCGGCCTCGCGCTCGGCCCCGCCATCGCGACCGACGCCGAGGCGGCCCTCGCGCGGATCTTGAAGCGCTGCGGCACGCAGCCGGCTTGCCGCAGCGCGTTCGGCGACCCCGCCACCACCTACCGCAGCCTGATGGCACAGCTGCGCGCCGCACCGCGCGAGGTGCGTCTGCCCGACCCGCGCACCGGTGAGCCGCGCACGCTGCGCTTCGGTCACCGCCATCTCGCGGCGGTGCTGCGCTTGTCGAGCTACAGCGCTGCACAGGCTGCGCTGTTGCCGGTCGCGCTGCACGAGGCGGCGACCAAGGACAACTTCACGCCGCTCGGGTCCTCGCTGCTGATGCTGCAGGGCTCGCTGGAAGGCAGCATCGCCACCGGCATGCACTACAGCGTGGTGTGCTCCGAGGACATCCCTTTCGTCGGCGACGTCGACCGCGCGCGGCTCGCGACCACCTACATGGGCACGGAGATGATCGACACGCTGCAGCGCGTCTGCAGCGCATGGCCGCGCGGCCCGGTCGACGCCGACTTCCGCGAGCCGCTCGCCACCGCGGTGCCGGTGCTGCTGCTCTCGGGCGCCGACGATCCGGTGACCCCGCCCGCCTACGGCGAAGCGGCGCTGCGCGGGCTCGCCGACGCGCGGCACCTCGTGCTCGCCGGCGAGGGCCACGGCCAGCTCGGAGCGCCCTGCATGGACAAGGTGCTGCGCGATTTCCTCGCCGCGCCCGCACCGGCGACGCTCGACGCCAAGTGCCTCGACAAGCGCAGCTCGCCGGCCTTCTTCACCTCGCTCGCGGGACCGCCGCCATGATCGAGGCGCGCGGCCTCAGCAAGTCCTTCGGCAAGGTGCAGGCCGTTCGGGAGGTCAGCTTCACGGCGCGCGACGGCCGCATCACGGGCCTGCTCGGCCCGAACGGCGCCGGCAAGTCGACCACGCTGCGCATGCTGTGCACCGTGCTGCAGCCGGACGCCGGCCAGGCCCTGATCGACGGCCATGTGGTCGCCGACGAACCGATCGCGGCGCGCCGCCTGATCGGCGTGCTGTCGCATTCATCCGGCCTCTACCCGCACCTCACCTGCCGCGAGAACATCGCCTACTTCGGCGAGCTGCACGGACTCGCGCGCCGCGAGGCGCTGCGCCGCGCCGACGAGCTCGTCGAGATGCTCGAGCTCGGCGAATGCGGTGGCCGCAAGGCCAAGGGTTTCTCGCAGGGCCAACGCCTCAAGACCGCGCTCGCCCGCGCGCTGGTGCACGCGCCGCGCAACCTCGTGCTCGACGAGCCGACCAACGGCCTCGACGTGATGTCGGTGCGCAGCCTGCGCGTGCTGCTCGACCGGCTGCGCGACGCCGGCC
>DAIMYL010000217.1:0-3422 GCA_036734505.1 Steroidobacteraceae bacterium
AGCGAGCACGCCGCCGAGTGGGTACCCCTGCTCGAATGCCGCGCGCGCATCGTGCCGGCGGCGCTGCGCGGCCATGCGGGCGTGGTCGGTGCGGCGCTCGCGGCGGCGGACGCGTCGATCGGCGTCGCGGACGCCATGCCGGACCACGCGCCGTGAAGCGAGAGACGCGTCTGCAGCATCCGCCTGCCGTCGACATCCCGGCCGACAACCGGCCGCTCAACCTGCCCATCCAGCAGAACGTCAAATGGACGTTCCCGACCGTCGAGGAGACGCAGCGCATGCTGCGGGGCGAGCGGCCGGGTTACTTCTACTCGCGGATGTCGAACCCCGGGGTGCGGCAGCTCGAGCTCGCGCTCGCGGCGCTGCAGGGTCGGGAGGATTGCGTCACCGCGGCCTCCGGGATCAACGCCATCACGCAGCTGCTGATGGCGCTCACCCGCGCCGGCGACCATGTGGTGTTCTTCATCGAGGGCTACGGCCCCACGAGGCAGTTCATCACGGGTCTGCTGGCGGGCTACGGCGTCGGCCACACCATGCTGCCGGTCGGTGACCTCGAGGGGCTGCGTTCGACGCTCGCGGAGCGTCCGACCAAAGTCGTCTTCTTCGAGTCCCCGACCACGCCGGCGGGCAAGGTGGCGGATATCGCGGCGATCACCCGGCTCGCGCATGAGCACGGCGCCTTGAGCGTCCTCGACAACACGCTCGCCGGTTACCACCAGCACGGCGAGTTCCCCGTGGACCTCTTCGTGCACAGCCTGACCAAGTTCGCGACCGGTGCGGGCGATGTGATGGGCGGTGCGGTGATCGGCGATGCGGCGCTCATCAAGACCGTGCGGCCGACCTTCCAACTGCTCGGTGCGCCGATCGATCCGCTCGCCGCCTCGCTGATGATGCGCGGCCTCAAGACCTATCTGCTGCGCTACCGCGCGCAATCCGCCGCGGCGCTGCAGGTGGCTCGCTTCCTCGAGTCGCATCCCGCCTGTGAACGGGTGATGCATCCCGGCCTCGACTCGCACCCCCAGGCCGCGCTCGCCCGGGCGCAGATGCGCGATCCCGGCTGCGTGATCACCTTCTCGGTCCGGGCGGGCGCCGAGGCCGGGCGCCGCTTCACCGACGCGCTGCAGCTCTTCGCCTGCACGCCGTCCTACGGCTCGACGGAGTCGCTCGTGCTGCCGCCACAGCTGTTGCAGCCGCGCGATCTGGACGCCGCGCAGCGGGCGGTGAGCGGGCTGGGCGAGGGCACGGTACGGCTGTCCATCGGGCTCGAGGATCCCCAGGACCTCTGCGAGGACCTCTCTCAGGCGCTCGAGGCCTCACGCCCCGGCTGACCGGGCTGGCCCGCCGACGAGGCGACACCGATGCGCCGCGGCTGGTAAGGCAGCACCTCCAGCAGTTCCCCGGCGCGCAGGCGCTGCTGCAGGCCGCGCCAGAAATCCGCGGTCAGCAGGTCGCCGTGGGTGCGCACGAAGGCCTCGCGCTGCGCGTCGGTGAAGGCGAGGAAGTTGAGGAAGGTCTCCGGGAAGACATCGTTGTCGGCGACATAGAACCAGGTCTCGCCGCGCATCTCGTCCTCGTCGTTGGAGGCCTGCGGCACATCCCGGAAACGGCAGTCGGTCACCCGGCACAGCTCGTCGTAGTCGTAGAAGATCACGCGGCCATGGCGGGTGACGCCGAAGTTCTTGAGCAGCAGGTCGCCGGCGAAGATGTTGGAGAGCGCGAGGTCGCGGATCGCCTGGCCGTAGTCGAGCACGGCCCGCAGCGCAGCCGCCTCGTCCGTCTGCCGCAGCAGCAGGTTGAGCGGTGTCATGCGCCGCTCGATGTACATGTGGTCGAACACGAGGTCGTCGCCGTCGTGGTGGACGCTGTCCGCGGCCTCGGCGGCCAGTTCCTCGAGCAGCGCGGGCGCGAACCGCGCCCGCGGCAGGCGCACCCGCTTGAACTCCTGCGCGTCGACCAGCCGCCCGGCACGGTCGTGGCGGAAGACGAACTGGTACTTGTCGAGCACATCCTGCCGCAGGATGTTCTTCACCGGCGGGAAGCGGTCGCGGATCAGCTTGAACACCACATCGAGCGAGGGCAGGGTGAAGCAGATCATCACGAGCCCGCGCTCGCCCGGCGCATGTGCGAACAGGTCGTCCGAGTCGCCGAGATGCCGGACGAGCTCGCGGTAGCGCTCGGTCTTGCCCTGCCGCGCCCGGCCGAGCACCGTGAAGAGCTCGGAGAGCGGCTTGCGCGGCAGCAGGCGGCGCAGGAACACGACGGTCTCCGCCACCCGCTCGAGGTCGGCATGGAAATAGGAGCGGGTGAAGCCGAACACGATGCTCACATCGTCCTCATCGAGCATCACCGCATCGATGAGCATCCCGCGCTCGGTGTGCTGCAGGGCGATCAGGAACGGCCAGACGCGGCCGCCCGCGGCGTCGAGCCGGCCGACCACATAGGCGCGGGTGCTCTGGAAGAAGACGGGCCGCAGCATCTCCAGCGAGCGCACCGCCGCGTCGGCGTCGACGCCGTCGGCACGCAGCCTCTGCAGCGCATCCTGGGCCACATGACGCACGCTGCGCTCGAAGTCGATCCAGGGGCAGCGCAGCGGCAGGTCATCGAGCAGGTCTTCGACCAGGAGCGCGAAGTCGCCGCGGTTGTCGTAGCGACGGGTCTCCGGGTTGTTGCCGGCGCCTTCCAGCGGGTCGAGGTCGACGGCCGCGAACTCGATGTCGGGGTCGACGCCCACCGTGCCGAAGAGGCGTCGCGAGACCGAGCTGAAGAAGGTGCGCGCGAAGGCGGCATCGGGCAGCCCCGCGCTGCGCTGCGCGAAGCGGTCGCGCAGCGTGCCCCAGAACGCGCGGTCGGTCGCGGTGTCGCCGAGATCGGCCCGCAAGGCATCGACCGTACGGTTGACCCAGGAGTCGTAGAGGTCGATGCGTTCGGTCGCATCCTGCTGCGCGCCATGCCAGTCGCGCGCCTCGAAGCGCGACTGCGCGCGTCGGGTCACCGCGCGGAACTCCGCGTTGTAGCCCGCGAACGCCGAGGCGATGCGGCGCGCGGCGTCCTCGAGTCCGAGCACGCTCACGGCCGCCGCCCCGACGCCGATCGCGAAGGCGCGACGCCGGTCAGAGGTTGCGGATCAGCGCGTCGGCGAACTCGCTGCACTTGACCTCGGTGGCGCCTTCCATGAGCCGCGCGAAATCGTAGGTGACCGTCTTCTGGCCGATGGTGCGGTCCATGGCGGTGATGATGGCGTCCGCCGCCTCGGTCCACCCCATGTAGCGCAGCATCATCTCGCCCGACAGCAGCACCGAGCCGGGGTTCACCTTGTCGAGGTTGGCGTACTTCGGCGCGGTGCCGTGGGTCGCCTCGAACACGGCGTGGCCGGTCATGTAGTTGATGTTGGCGCCCGGCGCGATGCCGATGCCGCCGACCTG
>DAIMYL010000218.1:0-3419 GCA_036734505.1 Steroidobacteraceae bacterium
CCCCGAACTGCCGAAGCCGCCCGCGCCGCGCGCGGTGGCGGTGAAATCTTCGACGACCTCGAAGGCGACCTGCACCACCGGCACCACCACGAGCTGCGCGATGCGCTCGCCGGGCTGCACGGTGTAGGTGCTGCTGCCGCGGTTCCAGCACGACACCATCAGCGGCCCCTGGTAGTCGGAGTCGATGAGGCCCACGAGGTTGCCGAGCACGATGCCGTGCTTATGGCCGAGCCCCGAGCGCGGCAGGATCACGGCGGCGAGCCCGGGATCGTCGATCCAGATGGAGAGCCCCGTCGGCAAGAGCTCCGCGCGGCCCGGCGCGAGCTCGAGCGGCGCGTCGAGGCAGGCGCGCAGGTCGAGGCCCGCGGAACCGTCGGTGGCATAGGCGGGCAGCGGGAATTCCTTGCCGAGGCGCGGATCGAGCAGGCGGACCTTCAGCGGACGGGTGGTGGTGGTCATGCGAGGATTATCTGTCATGCGCCCCGCTGCGTCATGCGCTGCGCTGGATCACACGCTGCGCTGAAACGGATCAGCCCCACAACGCCGGCGTCGGCACACCGATGCGACCGCCCTCGTAGACGATCGGATGATCGCAGTCGGCGGCCTGCAGCAGCGGACCGTCGAGGTCCACGAAATCGCAACGCTGCGCGACGAGGGTCGCCGGCGCCATGGAGAGCGAACTGCCGACCATGCAGCCGACCATCAAGCGGAAACCCAGGGCCAGCCCGGCGTCCACGCAGGCGAGCGCCTCGGTGAGCCCGCCCGTCTTGTCGAGCTTGATGTTGAGCACCTGGTACTTGCCGACGAGCCTCGGCAGCGAGCCGCGGTCGACGAACGCCTCGTCGGCCGCCACCGGCACCGGCAACGAAAGGTCCTGCAGCAATTCGTCCTCGCGCGGATCGCAGGGCTGCTCGAGCAAGGCGACGCCGAGATCGGCCAGATGCGGCGCATGGCGCTGCAGATCGGCAGCTCCCCAGGAGGTGTTGGCATCGACGATCAGCCGCGCGCGCGGCGCTTCCTCGTGGACGATGCGCACCGGGTCGAGGCCGTGCGCGCGGTCGGTCTTGACCTTCAGCACCTCGAACCCGGCATGCGCACGCACCGCGGCGCGCAGCGCAGCTTCATCCATGATGCCCAGCGTGAACGCGGTCGGACGCGGCGCGGGCGGCGGCAACCCCGCGACCTGCCATGCGGGCAGACCGCGCTGCTTCGCTTCGAGGTCCCACAGCGCGCAGTCGAGCGCGTTGCGCGCGCCGCCGGCGGGCAGCAGGTCCTGCAGCGCCGCACGCGACAGGCCGGCTTCGAGCCGCTCGCGGACGGCGTCGATCTGTCCGCGCATCGAGGCGATGGTCTCACCGGCATAGTCGACGCCGATGGCCTCGGCCCGCCCGCTGCGGCCATTCTCGTCGGTCAGTCGCACCTGCAGACAGGCGATGTCGTACGCGGTGTCGCGCGCGATGGTGAACGGCACCGTCAGCGGCCAGCGGACCTCGGTGACCTCGAGACGGATCATGTGGTCGCGAGCCGCACCACGGGCGTGAGGTCCGAGCGCAGCGGATCGAAGGCCGGCAGACCGTGCCGTCGCGAGGTCGCCGTGAGCAGCGCTTCGGCGTCGGTCTCCGCCATCTTCGAGGTGTTGAGCGCGATGCCGACGAAACGCGCTGCCGGGTTCACGCGGCGCGCATGGCGCAGATGCAGGTCCATGACCTCCTCGAGCGGCGGGATCGGGAAATCCGGGTGGTCCTCGATGTGCAGGCGCGCCGGGTCGTGGCACAGAACCAGGGCGTACGGCTGCGAGCCGTGCAGCAGGCCGAGCGAGACGCCCGCATAGCCCGGGTGCAGCAGCGACCCCTGCCCCTCGATGATGTCCCAATGATCGTCGGCGGCCGCGGGCGACAGCCACTCGGCGGCGCCCGCGATGAAGTCCGCGACCACGGCGTCGATCGCGACGCCCGCGCCGCTGATGAGGATGCCGGTCTGCCCCGTGGCGCGGAAGGTCGCGGCATGGCCCGCGGCCTGGAACGCGCGGGTGAGCGCGAGCGCGGTGTACTTCTTGCCGAGCGCGCAGTCGGTGCCGACGGTGAGCAGACGGCGGCCGCTGCGGCGCTCGCCCGTGCCGACCGGGAAGCGGATGTCGCTGTGCCGCACATCGTGCAGCGTGCGGCCGCAACGCGCCGCGGTGTCGCGGATCGCCTCGACGGAGCCGAGACGGGTGTGCATGCCGCTCACCACATCGAGCCCGGCCTCCAGCGCCTCGCAGATCGGCGCGATCCAGTGCGGCGAGATCCTGCCGCCGACCGGCGCGATGCCGATCAGCAGCGAGCGAGCGCCCTGCGCGAACGCCTCGGCCGGCCTCAAGCGCGGCAACCCGATGTCGACGGTGCCGCCCGGCAGGTTCCACTGCGCGACGCAGGCCTCGGGCCGCCACTGCCGCACGCCGAACGCGGTCTTGGCGTTCGACTCGACGCGCTCGTCGCCGAGGAAGAGGAGATACGGCAGCCGGATGCCGCTCATGGCTGCACGCTCGTGGGCTTGCGCAGCGCCTTACCCGGCCGTCTGCCCGTCGGCTGGCCGCCGTCCACCACCCATTCGCCCGCGTTCATGACGGCGAGGATACCGGTCGGTGGTGCCTCGGGGTCCTCCACGGTCGCGTTGTCGATCACCGTCGCGGGGTCGAAGAGCACGAGGTCGGCGACGAGACCGGGCGCGATGCGACCGCGGTCGGCGAGACCGATGTAGCGCGCGGCGAGGCCGGTCATCTTGTGCACCGCGGCCTCCAGCGACAGCGCACCCTGCTCGCGCACATAACGGCCGAGGATGCGCGGGAAGGTGCCCGCGCCGCGCGGATGCGCACCGTGCAGCTCGCCGTCGCTGCAGAACGCGATCCGCGGATGCGCCACGAACCAGCGCACATCCTCCTCGCTCATGGAGGTGCCGATGATGCTCTCCATCTCGCCGCCGGCCACCAGCTCGCCCATGGTCTCGCGCACGAGCCGCATGTACGCGTCGACCTCGGTCACGCCCCAGACCGCGGCGATCTCGGTGATGGTCTTGCCGGCGAGCTTCGGGTCGGGCGTGTAGCGCGCGAGACGGATGTTGGCCGCGCCGCCGTTGTTGGCGAGTCCGGCGGCGACCTTCTCGGGGTTGAAGAACTGCCGGTCGGTGACGAGCACGCGGAGGGTCGAGTGCCAATATGTGTAGGGGTAGACATCGGCGCGCAGGTCGATGCCCTCGCGCGCCGCCTGCTCGAAGTATGCGGGCATGCGCTGCGCCGCAAGACCCCAGGTGGAAGGGGTGCCGAGCTTGATGTGGGTGATCTGCACCGGCAGCTTCGCCTCGCGGCCGATGCGCAGCAGCTCGTCGAAGGCCTCGAAGACGCGCGGGCCTTCATCACGCACATGCGAGATGTAGATGCCGCC
>DAIMYL010000219.1:0-3389 GCA_036734505.1 Steroidobacteraceae bacterium
TCGAGAACACCGACGCGCGCTCGCGCGACTACGACAAGATCAAGGACCGCTTCCGTCCGGGGCACGCCGACTACACCTACCAGCACAAGTACGGCTTCCGCGACTTCCGCGGCGGCGGCCGCTCCTCGGCGCGCGAGACCGTGGTGCGCGTCGCGGCCGGCGTCATCGCCCGCAAGTGGCTCGAGCAGCGGGTCGGCGTCCGCATCCACGGCTACCTGAGCCGCATCGGTCACATCGAGCTCGAGCCGGTCGCGCCCGAGACCGCCTACGACAACCCCTTCTTCTGTCCCGATCCGTCGCGTGTCAAAGAATTGGAAGACCTCATCTGGAAGCTGCGCGAGGAGGGCGACTCCGTCGGCGCGCGGGTGACGGTGGTGGCGCGCGGCGTGCCGCCGGGCCTCGGCGAGCCGGTGTTCGACCGCCTCGACGCCGACCTCGCCTACGCGATGATGGGCATCAACGCCGTGAAGGCGGTCGAGGTGGGCGCCGGCGTGCGCGTCGCCGCGCAGCGCGGCAGCGAGCACCGCGACGAGCTCACGCCCGCGGGCTTCCTCTCCAACAACTCCGGCGGCGTGCTGGGCGGCATCTCGAGCGGGCAGGACATCGTCGTGCACGCCTCGCTCAAGCCCACCTCCAGCATCCAGGTGCCGGGCCGCTCCATCGATGTCGACGGCGAGCCCGTCGAGGTCGTCACCACCGGACGCCACGATCCCTGCGTCGGCATCCGCGCGACGCCGATCGCCGAGGCGATGCTCGCCATCGTCCTCATGGACCACTACCTGCGCCACCGCGGACAGAACGCCGATGTGCAGGTCACCACACCCGTCATCCCGGCCCGCGCGCCGGACTCGAAGGACCGAATCCCATGACCCGTCGCTGGAACGTCGCCGTGCTCGGAGCCACCGGACTCGTGGGCGAAACGCTCATCAAGGTGCTCGAGGAGCGCGACTTCCCGGTCGGCGAGCTCTACCCGCTCGCCAGCAGCCGCTCGCTCGGCAAGGGCGTCGAGTTCCGCGGCCGCGACATCCCGGTCATCGATGTCGAGACCTTCGATTTCGCCAAGGCCCAGATCGGGCTCTTCTCCGCGGGCGGCGAGGTCTCGAAGGTCTACGCGCCGAAGGCCGCGGCTGCGGGCTGCGTCGTCATCGACAACACCTCCGAGTTCCGCTATGAGGACGACATCCCCCTCGTGGTGCCGGAGGTGAACCCGGCGGCCATCGCGCAGTTCGCCAAGCGCCGCATCATCGCCAACCCGAACTGCTCGACCATCCAGATGCTGGTCGCCCTGAAGCCCCTTCACGATGCCGCCGGCATCGAGCGCATCAATGTCGCCACCTACCAGTCGGTGTCGGGCGCCGGGAAGGAAGCGGTCGACGAGCTCGCCGAGCAGGCGGTGGCGCTGATGAGCGGCAAGGGTCCGGTCAAGCCCAAGGTCATCGCCGCGCAGATCGCCTTCAATGTCGTGCCCCAAATCGACAAATTCCTCGACAACGGGTATACGAAAGAAGAGATGAAGATGGCTTGGGAGACCCAGAAGATCCTCGGCGACCCGTCCATCCGGGTGAACGCCACCACGGTGCGCGTGCCCGTGTTCTTCGGGCATTCCGAGGCCGTGCACATCGAGACCCGCCGCAAGCTCACCGTGCCCGAGGCGCGCGCGCTGCTCGAGAAGGCGCCGGGCGTGAAGGTCATCGACACCCGCAAGCCGGGCGGCTACCCCACCGCCGTCGACGCCGCGGGCAAGGACGAGGTGTTCGTCGGCCGCATCCGCGAGGACATCTCCCACGAGCGCGGCCTCGATCTTTGGGTGGTCTCCGACAACATCCGCAAGGGTGCGGCCACCAACAGCATCCAGATCGCGGAACTGCTCGTGAGGGACCACCTTTGAGCGTCGCGTCGCCCACCGCATCGCGCATCATGCGTCCGCTGCGCATGCTCGCGGCGCTGGCGCTCGCCGGCGTCGCCACGCAGGTGCAGGCGCTCGGCCTCGGCGAGGCGCGCGTCATCTCCGGGCTCAACGCGCCCTTGGTCGCCGAGATCGAGGTCATCGACGCGACGCCCGAGGAGCTCGCAGCGCTGCGCGCCGAGATCCCGGGCCGCGACATCTTCACGCGCTACGGCCTCGACTGGCCGGGCTTCCTCACCACCGCCTCGGTCACCGTGCGCAACTCCGCCGGCGGCAGGACGGTGCTGGTGCTGCGCACCGAGCAGCCGGTCGCGGAGCCGTTCGTCACCGTGCTCGTCGCCGCCGACTGGGGACGCGGGCGGGTGCTGCGCGAGTTCAACCTCGTGGTGGACCGTCCGTCCGCGACGGCCGAGCCGCTCGAGCCGATCGAGGTGCAGGCCCCGGCCATCGTGTCGGAGCGCAGCGGCACCGTCGAGCGCGCGCCGCAGGTCGCCACGACGACGCCTGAGCCGGCGGCTCGCGAGCGCGCCGAGCCCGTGGCCGAGCCGCCGAGGGCCGCGCCGCGTCCGAGCGCGCTTGCGGGCGACGCCGTCACGGTGCGCCGCGGCGACTCGCTCTACAGGATCGCCGAGCGCCTCTCGGGCCGGTCCGCCGCCACCACCTCACAGCTGATGGTCGGTCTCTACCGCGCCAACCCCGAGGCCTTCGGCGCGAGCATGAACGACCTGCGCTCCGGCGCGGTGCTGCGCGTGCCCGATCTCGCCGAGCTTTCGGCGCTGCCGCCGTCGATGGTCGCCGCCGAAGTGAACCGAGCCGTATCGGTGTGGCGCAACCGCGGGGGCGCTGCGACGCGCGCCGCCGACCCGGGCGGCCGGCTGCGGCTCGTCGCGCCCACCGAGGTCGCGGTCGGCACAGGCGGTGAGGGCCGCACGCGGCTCGCGTCGGTGGACGCCGCGGACATCCCGTCGGGCGCCGGTACCGGCGAAGCCGCGGCCGCCGACGAGACGCCCGAGCAACGCCTCGCGCGCGTCGAGCAGGAACTCCTCGAGAAGGAGCGCTTGCTGCAGCTGACCAACGCGCAGTTGGCGGAGCTGCAGGCGAAGTCCGCCGCCGCCCCGGCCACCGCGCAGAGCGGCATCGTCGGGACCTTGCGTGCGCTGTTCGGCAAGGCGTGGTGGTCTTGGGCGTTGCTGCTGCTCGCCGTGTTCGCGTTGGTCGCCGTGCTGATGGGGGTGCGCCGCCGCGCCGCCGCCGCCGAGGCCGAGCTGCAGGCCTGGTCGTCGGCACCGCGACGCGAGGTCCAGGAGACCGCCACCGAGTCCGCTGCGTCCGAGACCGCCGTCGATCCACTGGTCGCTCCGGTCGAGCCGCAGCCCGAGGACGACGAAGAAGGCGACCCGCCGACCATCGAAGAGGCGGGCAGCAAGATCGACCTCGCGCGGGCGTTCATCGAGATGGGCGAGCAGGCCGCGGCGCGCGCCGA
>DAIMYL010000220.1:0-3340 GCA_036734505.1 Steroidobacteraceae bacterium
GTCCGTCCGGCGCGATCGCGCCCTTCGCCGCCCACTCGGGGATGGTCTCGCCCCAGGGCGGACCGGACAGGATGTATTCGGGAAGCACCACGAGCTTGAGGTCCGGACCGATCCAGCGCTGCGCGCCCTCCAACGCCCCGCCGATGCGGAGCAACGAAGCCTGCATCCTCTGCGCCGCGCTCTCACGGTCGCGGTCGGGATGCACGCCGTCGCAGTCCACCTGCAACGCGAGCGCGGCGTAGCGGTCGAGTCTCTCGGTCATGTCGCTGCGGCCCCTGCGCGGATCTCCGCGATGTCGCTCCAGGTCTCGATGTCGACGATCCGCCCTTGGGCGACGAGGAAGCGGTCGCACCAGCGCACGGCGCTGAACGGGGCGCCGTCCTTGAAGGTGCCGGACAGCGTGCCGCGCACATAGACCGCGAGGCCACCGGCCGCCTCGCAGGCCTCGAACGAATCGGCCTGCTTGCGGAACTCCGCGTAGCGCTCCGCCGCGAACGCCGCGAAGGCCTCGAGCGCGGCGAACTGGTGCCCGCCCGAGATCGTGACCCGGGCCCCCGGCGCCATCATGGCCGCGGCGGCGGCGAGGTCGCGCCGCCAGACGGCATCGAGCCAGTTGCGCGCGAGATCGATCGCGTCCGCGCGTTCCGTCCGCGCGGCGCCGACCACGATGCGACCATCACCGAGATTGCCTGTCATGCGTTCAGTATGCCCGAGCGCGCCGGGCGGGCGCATCCCGCCGCATCGCCCGGGCCGGCGACGACCGCCGGAGGCCCTCGGGTGGCCGCGGACCGGCCTATGCATTAGCCTTGCGGAACCATGACCGACCCCGCCCGCCTCGAAGCCCTCGAGATGCGCATCGCGCATCTGGAGCGGGCCGTGCAGGAGCTCTCCGAGGAGTTCTACCGGCAACAGCGCGACATCGACCGTCTGCGGCAGCGCAACCAGCAGCTGCTCGCCGAGGTCGAGGGCGGTGGCGCAGGGGCGAGCCGCACGGATCCCGAACCGCCTCCCCATTACTGACCGCCGACGAACGACCTGCCGGAGCCTGCCGATGACCCGAACCCTCGCCGCTTTGCTCTCCGCCCTCGCCGCCCTCGCCACCGCGATGCCCGTCGCCGCACAGGGGGCGCCTCCGGGCACGACGGCCGCCTCCGCCGACCCGACGGATGCGTTCTCGGCGGAGAAGATGTGGTCGCTCGCCCGCCTGGGCGACACCGCGATCTCGCCGGACGGCAGCATCGCGGCCGTCACCGTGACGCGCTTCGACATCGCCGAGGACCGCGGCGCCACCGACATCTGGCTGGTGCCGGTCGCCGGCGGGCCGGCGCGCCCGCTCACCAGCGACAAGGCCGCCGACACCTCGCCCACCTTCAGCCCGGACGGCCGCAGCATCGCTTTCCTCTCGAAGCGCGGCGACGACAAAGAATCCCAGATCTACATCATCCCCGTCGATGGCGGCGAAGCGCGGCGCCTGACGCAGGTGCCGACCGGCGCCAACGCCATCAAGTGGTTCCCGGACGGCGAGCGCATCGCCTTCGTCACGCCGATCTGGACCGACCTCGTCGAGTGGAAGGACCAGGCGAAGCGGCTGAAGGAGCGCGCCGACAGCAAGATGAGCGCGCGCAGCTGGGACCGTGCGCCGCTCGCGTATTGGGACCGCTACCTCGACGACCGTGAACCGCATCTCTTCTCGGTGGCGGTCGGAGGCGGCGAGCCGCAGGCGATCACCAGGCTCTCCGGGTTCTCCCTGTCGAAGAGGGAATACTCGTCGTCGTCCTACGACATCTCCCCCGACGGCCTCGAGGTCGCGTTCGTGGCGGATGCCGACCGCAGCGGCATCGAGCCCAACTACGACGTCATCACCATCGCCGCCTGCGGCTGCAAACCGCCGCGCAACCTGACCGAGGGCAACCGCGCAGACGACGACGACCCCGCCTACAGCCCCGACGGCAGGTGGCTCGCGTACACCGCGCAGAGGATCCCGCCGTTCTATGCCGACCGCGCGCGCCTGATGCTGGTGGACCGTGCGACGGGCGCGATGCGCGACCTGTCGGGGAACTTCGACCGCTCGGCCGGCGTGCCCGTCTGGCGCCCGGATTCGAAGGCCATCTTCAGCGCCATCGACGACGCGGCGACCAACCGCATCTGGCGCTTCGACATCGCCGCGCCCGGCAAGCCGCGCGCGGTGACCACGACGCCGAGCTTCGGCTCGCTGGCGGTGGCGGAGCGCGGCGGCGCCAAGCCCGCCGCCGTCGCGCTGCGGCAGAGCTTCTCCGAACCGCCCACGCTGGTGCGCGTCGACCTCGCGAGCGGTGCGGCGACGCGCCTCACCGACTTCAACGACGCGGCGCTCGCCGGCGTGTCGCTCGGCAAGGTGGACAGCGTCACCTACACGGGCAGCGGCGGCGCGCCGATCCAGATGTGGGTCATCCATCCACCCGGCTTCGACCCGGCGAAGCGGTACCCGGTGCTCATGCTGCTGCACGGCGGTCCGCACAACGGCATCCAGGATGCGGTGCAGTGGCGCTGGAACGCGCATGTGTTCGCCAGCTGGGGCTATGTCGTCACCTGGCACAACTTCCACGGCTCGAGCGGCTTCGGTCAGGCCTTCACGGATTCGATCAACCCCGACTGGATCACCAAGCCCTACGCGGACACCATCGCCGCGGCGCAGTGGGTCGCCGCCCAGCCTTGGGCGGACACCGACCGCATGGTCGCAGCGGGCGCGAGCTACGGCGGCTTCCTCGCCGCCACGCTGCTCGGCCGCGCGCATCCCTTCAAGGCGTTGGTGGCGCACGCCGCGGTCTACAACAAGTACACGCAGATCGCCGCCGATTTCGGCGCGGAGAAGGACCGCTTCTTCGAGTTCTGGGAGCGGCCCGAGGAGTTCGCGCGCTACTCACCGCACACCTCGGCCGGCAATTTCGTCACCCCGACGCTCGTCATCCACGGCCAGCAGGACCTGCGCGTGCCGGTGAACCACGGCGTCGAGCTCTTCAACACCCTGCAGAAGCGTGGCGTGCCCTCGAAGTTCGTCTACTACCCCGACGAGAACCACTGGATCCTCAAGCCGCAGAACTCGCTGCACTGGTACGCGACCGTGCGTGAGTGGGTGCAACGGTACGCGCCGCCGGGGGTGCGCTGATGGACTTCCGTCGCTTGGACCGACGCGGGTTCCTGCAGGCGGGCGCCGCGGTCGCCGCCTCGGCGGCCCTGCCCACCAGCGGCCGCGCGGCGCGGCCCCTGCGCATCCTCATCCTCGGCGGCACGCGGTTCATCGGCCTCCACATGACGGCGCTCGCGCTGGCGCGCGGCCACTCGGTGACCTTCTTCAACCGCG
>DAIMYL010000221.1:0-3314 GCA_036734505.1 Steroidobacteraceae bacterium
CGGCGGCCCTTCACCTGGTCGATGACCGGCGCCGAGCAGCTGCCCTCGATGAAGTCGGCGCGATGCAGCTCGCCGTTCTTGAGGTCGAGCCACAGGCTGCCGGCGTCGCCGAGGTTGCGGTTGCTGGAGGTCGTCATGCGCGCGCCGCGCGGCAGCGTGCGCGGGTCGACGCGCATCACCGTGCTCTTCGGCTCGAGACCGCAGACGCTGTACTTGCCTTCGCTGTCGGAGATCAGCGTGGTGCCGTCCGACATCACCATGCGCACGCCCGGGATGCCGATCTCTTCGGGATCCTGGACATGGTTGTTGTTGCAGTCGACGAACACCTTGCCCACGACGCAGGCCTCGGTGCCGAACACGCCGCCGGTGACGCGCACGCGGTAGCGGTCCTCGTTGGTGGCGACATTGCCGGGCAGCGGGTTGAAGCCCGCGTCGACGCAGCCGGTGGGCACGCCGCAGGCCTGGCCTTGCGCGCGGTTGATGCCGTCGCCTTCCTGCGCGCCGACGCCGACGCGGACGCGGTAGCGCAGCACGAGCTGCCGCGAGGCGCCCATCGGGCCGAGGTTGAAGGCGAGCGTCGGACCGACGCCGCCCTGCGGATCGGCGATCGGGCGGTCGTCCACCGTCGCGGTGCCGGCGATGTAGGTGAAGCCGGCGGGCAGGCGGTCGACGATGGTGGTCTGCCGCGGCAACGCGCCCGAGGGCACGGAGACCGTGATGCTGTAGCGCACGCTGTCGCCGATCTCCGCGACCGAACGGTCGCCGGTCTTGTCGAGCAGCACTGCGCCGGGCAGCGCCGGGTCGAGCGGGATGTGGTTGCGCAGGATGTTCGGCGCGGCCGAGCCCGACACCAGCGACAGGTAGTAGGTGGTCGCGGGGCCGACCGGGCCGGTGGGCGCCTCGGCCTGCGGCTGCACATTGAAGTAGGAGCCGGGACCGCCCGGCGGGGCGATCGGGCCGGCCGTCGGCGCGATGAGCTTCGACTCGAAGGTGTAGCCCGAGGGCGGCGTCACCGTGAGCGCGAAGGTGCAGCGCGGCGGTGCGCCCGGCGACAGCAGGAACTGGTAGAGGCCGTCGCCGCCGGTGCGCATCGAGATGGCGTTGCCCGCGATGGTGTAGCCGCCGAGGGTGGCACCGACGATGTCGTCGGCCGGATCCCAAGCCGGGCAGGAACCGAGCGGCGCCAGCGTGACGACGGCGCCCGGGATCGGTGTGCGCAGACCCGAGTCGTAGACCACGCCGCTGGGGTCGATGGGCAACGACTGCTGCACCAGGTTGCGGCCCGGCGCGAGACGGATCGAGAGCTGCGGTGTGGCACCCGTCTCGACGCAGGAGCTCTCGACATTGATCGGCTTGTTGAGCTCGAGGCAGTTCGCGCCCGAGGAGCCCGGACCGCGCTCGCCGTTCACCGGATAGCCGAACACCACATTCGAGTTCGGGTCGCGGAAGCGGACGCCGTACGGGATGTTCGGGATCAGGTTCTCGATGAGGTAGGTGCCGTCGGCCTTGGTGAAGCCGCGCGCCACCACCGCGCCCGGCGTACCGCCGGCGTTGGGCTGCGCGGTGGCGCTGGCGGCATCGGCGCCCTTCAAAGATTCGCGCTCGCCGGTCACGGCGTTCGGCCGCGACGGGTCGACACCGGTGACATCGATCACCTCGACGATCCAACCCTGCTTGGGCTGGTCGCGCGCATCGAGCTGGCGCTGCACGGTGCCGATGTCGTACCAGACGGTGCCCGACAGGCTCGCGGCCTGCTGCACATCCTCGGGGTCGCGGCAGGCGTTGTGCGCGATGTCGGCGCTGCACTCCGGCAGCGAACCCGGGTTGCGGTCGAACGCGTCGCGCTCGGCGGGCGTCGGCCGACGCGCCGGGATCTCACCGCCGCCCTCGACGATCACCGCGTTGTTGACGGGCGAGGCGTTGAGCGCCGCCGCGCCGACCACCGCGACCGCCGTGATGGCGTTGGCGTTGGTCGCGCCCGCGGCGATCACCGTCGAGCTCGTGCAGCTGAAGGCCGACGCGCCGGCGGTGCCGGTGCAGGTCCAGCCGGTGCCGGTCGGCGTCGCGGTGAGCGTGAGGCCCGCCGGCAGGCGGTCCTCGACCGTGTACGCGCCGCTGGTCGGCGCGTTGCCGGCGTTGCGCACGCGGATGCTGTAGGTCGCCGGCTTGGTGACCGTGAAGATGGTCTCGGCGTGGGTCTTCGAGACGCGCAGGTCCGGCGACAGCGAGAGCTCGCCGAAGTTGTAGCCGATGCCCGCGCCGCCCACCGGCAGCACGATGCCGCTGATGGCGCTCGGTACGGTGGTCACCGGCGTCGCCGTGCCGCCGAGCGAACCGGCGGTGGTGATGCCGTTGACGGTGCCGGCCGGCTGCGTCGGCTCGGTGAGGGTGTAGGTGCCGGGGCGCAGGTTGGTGAACGAGTAGCTGCCGTCGGCGCCGGTCGTGGCATCCACGGTCACCGCGGCGCCGAGGTCGTCGGTGCCGGTGAGCACGATCGCCACGCCCGCGAGACCCGTTTCGCCGGTGTCGATCACGCCGTTGTCGTTGTTGTCGGCGTAGACGCGGCCGGCGAGGCGCGCCGGCGGGATCTCGCCGAAGTTGTTGGCGGTGACCATCTGGCCGATGCCGAGCGTGATGCCGCTGATGGCGCTCGGCAGCGTCGCGACCGCGGTCGCCGTGCCGCCGCCGTTGCCGACGACGGTGCGACCGTTGAGCGTGCCCGCGGGCTGCGTCGGCTCGGTGACCGTGTAGCTGCCCGGTGCGAGCTGCTCGAAGAGGTAATCGCCCTGGGCGTCGGTGGTGAGCGTGCGCTCGACCGGACGGCCGATGGTGTCGGTGCCGGTCAGCGTCACGGTGACGCCCGCGATGCCCGTCTCGCCGGCATCGATCACGCCGTCGTTGTCGAGGTCCAGCCAGACGCGGCCGCCGACGCCGCTGTTGTTCGGGATCTCGGCGAAGTTGTTGCCGGTCGAGAGCGCGCCGGAGGTGAGGAGCGGGATGCCGCTGATCACCGAGGGCAGCGTCGCTACCGGTGTCGCCGTACCGCCGAGCGAACCCGCGGTGGTGATGCCGTTGACGGTGCCGGCGGGCTGCGTGGGCTCGGTCACCGTGTAGGTGCCCGGGCGCAGACCGGTGAACGAGTAGCTGCCATCCGCGGCCGTCGTCGTGGTGGCGGTCACCGCGGCGCCGAGGTCGTCGGTGCCGGTGAGGTCGAGCGTGACACCGCCCAGGCCGAGGTCGTTCGGCAGCTGCTGGATGCCGTCGTTGGCGAGGTCGGCGAACACGGTGCCGGAGAGGCCGACCGAGAGCAGTTC
>DAIMYL010000222.1:0-3308 GCA_036734505.1 Steroidobacteraceae bacterium
TCACGCCCTGCAACGGTCCCGACATCGGCGCTCTCCGTCCGTCCTTCGCCCGACCCGGGATGATACGCTTGCAGGGCCATGTACTCTGGACTGTTCCTCTTCCAGGCCGCGCTGCAGATGGCCCTGTTCTTCTGGCTCTGGCGGCTATGGCGCGAGCGTGGCGTCGTGGTCGCCGCGGTGCTGCTGCTGCCGCAGTTCGGGCTGGTCTGGGACAACCTGATCGTCGGCGCCGGGCGCTTCATCGGCCTCGGACCCGTGCTCGAGGCGCTGTCGTGGCCGCGCTTCTGGCTGCACTGGCTGTCCGGCGTGTGGCTGGTCGCCGCAAGCGGCGCCATCCTGCGCCACGCCGGCTTCGCCTTCATGCAGCCCACCCGCGCCATGCTGATGTTCTGCGCGGCGACCATGGCGCTGATGCTCTACGACCTGCCGCATTTCTGGACCGACAGCCTGCACCCGGTCTGCGAGTTCGACCTGGTGCGCTATTCGACCGCGGTCGGGCCGGGGACCTTCTGCTTCCCGGACCAGCAGGTGGTGACGGGGTCGCCGCCCTTCGCCTCCATCGTCACCTGCCTCGTGGTGATCATGGCGGGCGCGCTGCTGCTGGTGCGGCACCGCTTCCCGTGGATGATGCTCGGCGGGCTGCTCATGCTCATCAGCGCCGCGCCGCCGTTCCGCGCCCTGAAGCTCGACAACTTCGGCGAGGTGCTGATCGTCGGCGGCTGCATCTGGGCCATCGCCCGCTTCGCGCCGCGGCGCAGCGCATCGCCGGTCCCGGCGCCCTGATGGACCCGGTCGGTGCCGCCTGCGTCGCGCTGGCCGCGATGCTGTTCGCCGCCAAGGGCATCTTCGCCAAGCAGCTCTACGCCATGGGCGTCGGCGTCGAGGCGCTGGTCGCCATCCGCGCGGTCGTCGCCCTGCCGCTCTTCTGGGCGTTCGCGCTGCGCGGCGGCGGGCACTCGACCGTGCGGGCGGCCTCGCCGCGGGCCATCGCAGCGGCGGCCGGAGCGGGCGCGCTCAGCTACTATGTCGGCGCCCTGCTCGACTTCTGGGCGCTCACGATGATCGACGCGAGCATCGAACGCGTGCTCATCTTCAGCTACCCGGCGATGGTCGTGCTCTTCACCTCTGTGCGCGACCGTGCGCCGCCCTCGCGACGGGTGCTGCTCGCGGTGGCACTGACCTACCTCGGCATCTTCTTCACGATGGGCGGCTTCGACCTCGCCGAAGTGCGGGCCAACCTGATCGGCGCGCTGCTCGTGCTCGGCTCGGCCTTCACCTACGCGATCTACTTCGTCCTGAGCGAGCGCTACACCCGCGAGATCGGCAGCGCGCCCTTCACCCTGTACGCCATGTCGGCCGCCGCGTTCTGCCTCGCGGTCCACTTCTGGCTCACCCGCGACGCCGGCGCGGAGCTCGCCGCCATCTCGCCCGCCGCCTGGGCGCTGCTGCTGGCGATCGGCGTGGTCTGCATGTTCATCCCGGCCTCGCTGCAGGCCGAGGGCGTCCGCCGCATCGGCGCGCAGCGCGGTGCGGTGCTCTCGACCGTCGGGCCGCCGACCACCGTGGTGCTCGCCTGGGCGCTGCTCGGCGAGCGGCTGAACGGTTGGCAGTGGCTCGGCATCGCGCTCATCGTCGCCGGCATCCTCGCCCTGGACCTCGCCCGCGCCGCGGGTCGCGGCGCGACCTCGACCGAGGCATCGCCCGCGGAGCGTTGACAGGCCCCACGGCGACCGACAGGATTCCGGACGCCATGTCGCACACCCCCGCCCAGATCGCCCCCGGTCGCTACCGGGAATCCTTCGGCCGTCACTACGAGGACTTCGTGGTGGGCGATGTCTATGAGCATCGCCCCGGCCGCACCATCAGCGAAGCGGACAACACCTGGTTCACGCTGCTCACCATGAACACCCACCCGCTGCACTTCGATGCGGAGTACGGCAAGGCCTCGGAGTTCGGCCGCTGCATCGTCGCCTCGCCGCTGACGCTCGCCATACTCGTCGGCATGAGCGTGAGCGATGTCAGCCAGAAGGCGATCGCCAACCTCGGTTGGAAGGACATCCGCATGACCGCGCCCGTGTTCCCGGGCGACACGCTCTACGCCGAGTCCGAGGTGCTGGACAAGCGCGAGTCCAGGTCGCGCCCGACCGCTGGCGTCGTCACCGTGCGCACGCGCGGCCGCAACCAGCACGGGGCCGTGGTCTGCGAGTTCGAGCGCAGCATCCTGATCGCCAAGCGCGGCCATGCCGTGGACGACCGCCGATGAGCGCCGACGACACCGACCGCGAGATCCTCGACAGCATCGAGCGCTGGGCCGAGCGCGAACTGCGCCCCGTCGCCCGCAAGTTCGACCACGCCGACGAGTACCCGGAGGAGATCGTCGAGCAGATGAAGGAGCTCGGGCTCTTCGGTGCGACCATCGCGCCGGAGCACGGCGGGCTCGGGCTCTCGGCCTCGACCTACGCGCGGCTCGTCATGACCATCGCCTCGGTGTGGATGGCGCCGGTCGGCATCTTCAACTCCCACCTCATCATGGCCGCCTGCGTGCAGCGGCACGGCACCGAGGCGCAGAAGCGCCGCTGGCTGCCGCGCTTCGCGACCGGCGAGATCCGCGGCGGCATCGGCCTCACCGAACCCAACGCCGGCACCGACCTGCAGGCGATCCGCACCGTGGCGCGCCGCGACGGCGACCACTACGTCATCGACGGCACCAAGACCTGGATCACCAACGGCGTCTACGGCAGCTGCTTCGGCGTGCTGGTGAAGACCGACCCCACCGCGCAGCCCCGCCACAAGGGCATGAGCATGTTCCTCTGCGAGAAGGGACCGGGCTTCAAGGCCGCGAAGAAGATCCGCAAGCTCGGCTACAAGTCGATCGACAGCGCGGAGCTCGTGTTCGAGGGTTTCCGGGTGTCGGTCGACGACCTCATCGGCGGCGAGGAAGGCCGCGGCTTCCAGCAGGCCGTGGGCGGGCTCGAACTCGGCCGCATCAACGTCGCGGCGCGCGGCGCCGGCATCGCCGCGGGGGCGCTGCGCGATGCGCTGCGCTACGCGCAGCAACGCGAGACCTTCGGCAAGCCCATCGCGCAGCACCAGGCGATACAGCTCAAGCTCGCGGACATGGCGACCCGGGTCGAGGCCTCGCGCCTGCTCATCGAGCAGGCGGCGCGCAAGTACGACACCGGCGAGCGCTGCGACCTCGAATCCTCGATGGCGAAGCTCTTCGCCTCGGAGGCGGGCGTCGAGAACAGCCTCGAGGCGATGCGCATCTTCGGCGGCTACAGCTACTCGACCGACTTCGATGTCGAGCG
>DAIMYL010000223.1:0-1374 GCA_036734505.1 Steroidobacteraceae bacterium
TCGTCCTCGCCGAGGTAGCTGCCCGACTGCACCTCGATGATGTGCAGCGGGATCTTCCCCGGGTTCTCGATGCGGTGCTTGGCGCCGACCGGGATGTAGGTCGACTGGTTCTCCTCGAGCAGGAACACCTCGTCGTTGCGCGTGATGCGCGCGGTGCCCGAGACCACGATCCAGTGCTCGGCGCGGTGGTGGTGCAGCTGCAGCGACATCGAGGCGCCCGGGTTCACCGAGAGCCGCTTCACCTGGTAGCGCTCGCCGTTCTCGACGCTGTCGTAGGAGCCCCAAGGGCGGAACACCTCGCGGTGCAAAGAATGCTCCGAACGCCCCGCCGCCTTGATGCGCGCGACCAGCGCCTTCACATCCTGCACGCGGTCGCGCGGCGCGACGAGCACCGCGTCCTTGGTCTCGACCACCACATGCGCATCGAGCCCCACCGTGGCGACGAGCCGGCTCTCGCTGAACACGAACGAGTCGCGCGTGTCCTCGGCGATGACATCGCCGCGCAGCACATTGCCGTCGGCGTCGGACCCGACCGCTGCATGCAGCGACGACCACGACCCGACATCGCTCCAACCGGCGGCGAGCGGCACGACCACCGCGTCGCGGGTCTTCTCCATCACGGCGTAGTCGATCGAATCGCTGCGGCAGGCGCCGAAGGTCTCGGCCTCGATGCGCACGAAATCGAGATCGGACTTCGCCGCGCGGAAGGCCGCCGCAGCGGCGGCCGCGATGTCGGGCGCCTGCGCCTCGAGCTCGCGCAGATAGCGGCGCGCGCCGAACAGGAACATGCCGCTGTTCCAGTAGTACTCGCCCGAGGCCACGAAGCGCTCGGCGGTGGCGAGGTCGGGTTTCTCGACGAAGCGGTCGATGGGGTAGACGGCGCCGCCCTGCGCCCCGCCCTTGAGGCCCACCAGCGGCTCGGCGGACCGGCGGATGTAGCCGTAGCCCGTCTCCGGGCCTTCCGGGACCACCCCGAAGGTGACGAGGCGCCCCGCCTCGGCGGCGGGCAGCGCGGCCCGGACGGCCGCCTGGAAGGCCGCCACATCGCGCACCACATGGTCGGCGGGCAGGACGAGCAGCAAGGGGCCGGGGCCGTCGGAGGCCGCGTCAGCCGCATGGGCGGCCCCAGCGGCCGCCAGCGCCGCGTGGGCGGCCAAGGCGATGGCCGGGGCGGTATTGCGGCCCACGGGCTCGAGGACGATCCGCGCGCCCTCCACGCCCGCCTGACGCAGCTGCTCGGCCACCATGAAGCGGTGGGCCTCGTTGCAGACCACCACCGGCGCGCCCACCGCGGGCAGCCCAGCGGTGCGGGCGACCGTGGCCTGCAGCATGGTCTCGCTGCCCCCGGCGAGGGGGAGGAGCTGCTTGGGGAAG
>DAIMYL010000223.1:1474-3305 GCA_036734505.1 Steroidobacteraceae bacterium
CGCGGGGTCGTAGAGGTTCCGACCGTCGAAGACGACCGGCGCAGCAAGCTTTTCCTTGAGCAGGTCGAAGTCCGGGCTGCGGAACTCCTGCCACTCGGTGACGATGGCGAGCGCGTCGGCGCCCTCCAGCGTCTCGGCGGCGTTGGTGCAGAGCGTCAGATCGGCGCGATCGCCGTAGATCCGCCGCGCCTCGCCCATCGCCACGGGGTCGTAGGCCCGCACCCGAGCGCCCGCTTGCCAGAGCGCTTCCATGAGCACGCGGCTCGGCGCCTCGCGCATGTCGTCGGTGTTCGGCTTGAACGCCAAGCCCCAGAGCGCAAAAGTCCGTCCCGCCACGCTGCCGCCGAAGTGCGCGAGGATGCGCCGGAACAGCACCTGCTTCTGGTCGGCGTTCACCGCCTGCACCGCCTCGATCAAGCGCGAGGGCGCACCCACCTGCGAGGCCGTGCGCTGCAGCGCCTGCACATCCTTGGGGAAACACGAACCGCCGTAGCCCGCGCCCGGGTAGATGAACGCGTAGCCGATGCGCGCATCCGAGCCGATGCCCTGCCGCACCTTCTCGATGTCGGCGCCCACCTTCTCGGCGATGCCGGCGAGCTCGTTGATGAACGAGATCTTGGTGGCGAGCATGGCGTTCGCCGCGTACTTGGTGAGCTCCGCCGAGCGCGCGTCCATCACGATCAGCCGCTCGCGGTTACGCGTGAAGGGGTCGTAGAGCGCACGCATCACCTCGATCGCGCGCGGCGAGTCGGTGCCGATGACCACGCGGTCGGGCTTCATGAAATCGCCGATGGCCGCGCCTTCCTTCAAGAACTCCGGGTTCGAGACCACATCGAAGTCGTGCGCCACACCGCGGGCCGCGAGCGCCGCGGCGACCTCGGCACGCACGCGGTCCGCCGTACCCACCGGCACGGTCGATTTATCGACCACGATGCGATAGCCGTCGAGATGCGCACCGATGGTGCGCGCCACGGCGAGCACATGGCGAAGGTCGGCCGAGCCGTCCTCGCCCGGCGGCGTGCCGACGGCGATCAGGATCACCTCACCGTGCGCGACGCCCTCCGCGGCATCGGTGGTGAAGCGCAAGCGCCCGGCGCGGACATTGCGCTCGATCATGGGCGCGAGACCCGGCTCGTGGATCGGCACCTCGCCGCGCTGCAGGCGCGCGATCTTGTCGGCGTCGACATCGACGCAGAGCACGCGGTTGCCGGCGTCCGCGAAGCAGGCGCCGCTCACGAGCCCCACATAGCCCGAGCCGAAGAGGGTCAGACGCATGGATCAGGCGTCCGCGTCAGGGGATGGTCTGGTCGCCGGGGCGCGCGCGACGGGGCTGCAACGGCGTGACCTTGCTGCCGGTGTTGTCCGCAGGCAGCGCCTTACCCGGCATGCCGCGCGCGATCCATACGAGGTCATGGGTCGCCCCGGTCGGGGTGTAACCCGTCACCAGCGTACGCAGCAAGTCGACGAGGCGCGCGCAATCATTGGTGCGGGCCGCTTCGATGAACTGCAACAACAGCGGCTCGAGCTGCGTCCACGGCAGATGCTCCTCGAACGCACGCAGGATCATCGGATGCTCGGTGCCCGAGACATTCTTGCCGATCAGCAGCTCCTCGTAGAGCTTCTCGGCAGGCCGCAGACCGGTGAACTTGATCTCGATGTCGCCGTGGGGGTTCGCGGCATCGCGCACCGTACGGCCGGCGAGTTTGATCATGCGCCGCGCGAGGTCGACGATGCGCACAGGCTCGCCCATATCGAGCACGAACACATCGCCGCCCTGCCCCATCGCACCCGCCTGGATCACGAGTTGGGCGGCCTCGGGGATGGTCATGAA
>DAIMYL010000224.1:0-3289 GCA_036734505.1 Steroidobacteraceae bacterium
GGCTTCCTGCAAGGGCCGGACGAGGGGCGCTAGTGTGCCTCCGGCCGCGGTCGGATGCCAGTCTGGGGGCCGGCGGCCTGCGGCGCAGCGGCCTGCGGCGCAGCGCCGAGAGCCGCCGCCAAGGCGTACCAGAGCGCATCGAGCGTCCGGCGCAGGTCGCGCATCGCCGCGAAGCGGGCGTGCTCGGTGACCGGCACGGACGATGCCCATCGGGCCGACGCATCATCCTCCGCGGCCGCGCACAGCGCCGCGAGGTCGTCCCAAGGACCACCGGCGTGCGCATACTCCCAGTCGAGCAGCAGCAGCGAGCCGTCCTCGCGCACCAGGATGTTCCCGCGCGTCAGGTCGCCGTGAACCAGGCACGGCGACTGCGACCCGGACTGCGGGCCGAGCGACGACGCGGCGCCCCAGGCCGCCAACGCCTGCTCGACCGCGGGCGCATGCATCGTCGCGCGCGCGGCATCACGCGCGGCGAGCCGTCGATGCAGCAGCCGCACACGCTCCGGCAGGTCGAGCGGCGCCAGACCGTCGGCCGGCACGCCACGCAGCCGCTCGAGCATCTCGTGCATCGCGGCACAGCGTCCGTCGCGTCGGTGCCAATCGACCTCCAAAGGGACGCCCTCGACCCAGGGCATGCGCATCACGCCCGCGACGGGATCGAACTCGAGCACCGGCGGCGCGAGTCCGTGCTGAGCGGCGAGCCGCTGCGCCGCCACCTCCATGTGCATGTCCGCGCCGAGCTCGGCGAGCGCGCCGGGATGCCAGACCCGCTCCACCTGCCAGCCCGCGGGTGTCGCGATGCGGCGCAGCCGGTTGAGGCCGCTGCCGATCATCCCGGCGCTGCACCCGACGGTCCGGCGGAGTCGGGCGCGCCGCGCGACCGCCGGGTCCAGTCACGCAGACCGATCACGGCGATGATCATGTAGACGAGGTAGAGCAGCGCCACGAACATCAGGCCCTGCGATGCGTACAGCACCATCGACGCGGCATCGACCACGATCCACCAGGCCCAGTTGTCGAGCAGCGCGCGGGCCGTCATCCAGGTCGCGAGCAGGCTGCCGAGCGTGACCGCCGCATCCAGCGTCGGCCATGCGGCCTCGGTGTGACGCGCGAGCAGCGGTGCGAGCGCGAGCGTACCGATGCCGATCGCCAGCAGCGCGGCACCGTTGCGCCACGGCGGCCAGCGCAGGATGCGCACGCGACCGGCGTCGGCCGCATCGGCCTCGCGCGTCCAGGTGCGGAAGCCGTACACGGCGAACGCGACATACACGGTCTGCAACGCCGCCTGCAGCGGCAGACGCGCGCCGGCCGCGAGCCATGCGAGCAAGGCCGAGGACAGCGCACCGAAGACCCAGGCCCGGCGGTCACGGCGCACGGCGAGCACCGCGTAGCAGAGCCCGGCGGCGAGCGCCAGCCACTCGAGCGGCGAGCTCGCCTGCGCCTGCTCCAGCAGACGGTGCAGCATCGCTTGCGGCGACCACGCCATCTCAGCGCACCGTCCACGAGACGGTGAGCCCCGCCCGACGCGGGTCTATGCGCTGAACATAGAGCTTGTCGGGGAAGTCCGGCGGCTCGTTGCCGAAGAAGAACCCGCGTTGGGCGCAGCCGCGGTCGAAGGCGTTGTCCAACCACAGGCTCGCCGACCAACGCCCGGTCTCGCGGCCGGCACGCAGCGCACCGAGCGTGCACGCGGTCGCGCGCTGGTCGTGGCTGTCCGAGAAGAAGAACGCATCGGCGTAGCGCAGGTCGGCCCGCAAGAAGACCCCCTGTGCGCCGCGCCAATCGAACGCGAGCGACGACTGGAGCCGCGGCGCATGGGCCTGGTCACGGCCCGAGAGGTCGCGCACACCGCTGCGATGGTCGGTGAACCGCGCTCGCAACACGCCCGCTGAGGCATGCAGGGTCAAGGACTCCGTCGCGCGCCAATCCAGCGACGCCTCGAGGCCGTGGCTGGCGCCGCGCGCCGCGTTGTCGGTGATGTAGACGAACGACAGCGGATCGCCGGGGTCGAGCTGCGCCGAGGTGCCGACCTGCTGGTCGCGCCGCCACATGTGGAACACGGCGACATCGGCGCGCAGGCCTCGCTGCGCGTCGTCGAACTTCCAACCGAACTCGAGGCTGTCGAGACCCTCGGCGTCGTAGAGGCGCCGGTCGGCCGGCACCGCAGCGCCGAGGTTGAAGCCGCCGCCCTTGTAGCCGCGGGCGAAGGTCACATATCCGAACGCGCGCCCGACGGGCCGGTACTCCAAGGTAGCCTGACCGCCCCACATCGTCTCGGCCGGGTCGAGACGCGCGCCGTCGGTATCGGTGTAGTCGATCGAACGCCGCTCGACGCGCACACCGAGCCGCGCGCGCCAATGCGGCGCCAAAGGACGCTCGACGCTGCCGTACGCGGCGAGCGTGCGGGCGCCGTAATCCGACACCAGCGCGCGGTAGACGCTGCCGCCGTAGAGATCGAGCTGATCGTTCGACTCGTCGACGCGCGAGCCGTAGATCCCGGCGACCCAGCCGTCGCCCTCCCCGGGCGAACCGCCGAGCAGCCGCAGGTCCTGGGTGAGGGCCCGATGACGGCGCAGGAAACGCGAGGTGAAGTCGTAGTCGAGGTCTGCGCCCCAATCGCCGTCGAAGGCGTAGACGATGTCGGCATCGGCGACCGCGCTGGTGCCGACGAAGCGGATCGCGCCCGCGCGCTCCACGGTCAGCGCGAGTCCGCGCGAGGTCTGGGCGTCGCGGCCCGGCTGGTCGGAGCGCGTGGTGCGGGAGTTGTCGATCGCGAAGGCGTCGAAGCCGTTGTCCTGCTCGGACCAGAGCGCGGCGAGGTCGGCGCGCCATGCGCCGTGCTGCGCGCCGGCGAGCCGCAGCCGCAGCAAGCGCTCATCGAGGCCGTTGGTGTCGTCACGGCCGAGCGTGAGGTTGCGGCGCGAGCCGTCGCTGCGGAAACCCTGCGCGACCGCGCGCCAAGCCGCGCCGTCATCGCCGAGCGCGCCGCCCGCCACCGCACCCAGCGCCCGCGTACCGAAGCCGCCGCCGGTCGCTTCGAGACGCAACATCGGCGTCGGCGCGGCCGCGTTGGACCGCAGGTTGACGAGACCCGCGAGCGCGTTGGCGCCGAGCGTCGTGCCCTGCGGTCCGCGCAGCACCTCGACCTGCGCGAGATCGAGCAGCTGTCCGGGCATGCCGACGCCTGAAAAATCCATGCCGTCGATCAGGAAGCCGACGGAGTTGTTGGGCGCGCCCTGCCACTGGTCGGTCTCGCCGATGCCGCGCAGCTGGAAGTAGCGCGGCCGCG
>DAIMYL010000225.1:0-3267 GCA_036734505.1 Steroidobacteraceae bacterium
CGAGGTCGTACTCGCGCTCGAGCCGCTCCTGCACGATGTCCATGTGCAGCAGGCCGAGGAAGCCGACGCGGAAGCCGAAGCCGAGCGCGCCCGACACCTCGGGCTCGTAGTGCAGGGCCGAATCGTTGAGCCGCAGCTTGGCCAGCGCGTCGCGGAACGCCTCGTAGTCGTCGGCGTTGACCGGGAACAGCCCGGCGAAGACGCGCGGCTGCACCTGCTTGAACCCGGGCAGCGGCGTGTCGCAGGGCTTGCCGTCGAGCGTGATGGTGTCGCCCACCGGCGCACCGTCGATCTCCTTGATGCCGGCGATGACGAACCCCACCTCGCCCGCGCCGAGCGTCGGCGAGGCGAGCGACTTCGGCGTGAAGCGGCCGAGCTTGTCGACCTGCCAGGCGCGGCCGGTGGACATGACGCGGATCTTGTCGCCGGTCTTGATGGTGCCGTTGACCACCCGCACCAGCGACACCACGCCCACATAGTTGTCGAACCAGGAGTCGATGATGAGCGCCTGCAGCGGTGCGGCCGGGTCGCCCTTGGGGGGCGGGATGTGCGCGACGATGGCCTCGAGCAGCTCCGGCACGTTCTCGCCGGTCTTCGCCGAGACGCGCACCGCGTCCTGCGCGTCGATGCCGATGATCTCCTCGATCTCGCGGATGACCTTCGGCGGGTCGGCCGAGGGCAGGTCGATCTTGTTGATGACCGGCAGCACCTCGAGCCCCTGCTCGATGGCGGTGTAGCAGTTGGCGACGCTCTGGGCCTCGACGCCCTGGGAGGCGTCGACCACCAGCAGGGCGCCGTCGCAGGCGGCGAGCGAGCGCGACACCTCGTAGGAGAAATCGACATGCCCCGGGGTGTCGATGAGGTTCAGCTGGTAGCGCTGACCGTCCTTCGCCGTGTAGTACAGCGTGACGCTCTGGGCCTTGATGGTGATGCCGCGCTCGCGCTCGAGCGCCATGGAGTCGAGCACCTGGCTCTGCATCTCGCGGGCCTCGAGGCCGCCGCAGAGCTGGATGAGCCGGTCGGCCAGCGTCGACTTGCCGTGGTCGACATGGGCGATGATCGAGAAGTTGCGGATGTTCTGCATCGTGTCCAGGTGGTCCCCCGCGCCGGAGAGCTGCGGGACGTCAAAAACGATGGATTATAGCGTTTGGCGGGCCGTCCGGGCGGCCGCGCCGGGGCTCAACGCACCCGGAACAGCCGTTCGATCTCACCGGGATCGAGCCGGGTCACCGCGATCGGAACGCCGTCCCACAGCAGCACCGGGATGCGATGCCCGTGGCGACGCAGCATCTCGGGGTCCGAGTCGACATCGAGCGCGTCGATGGGCGGCAGGTCGAGCCGCGTGCCGAGATGGGCGAGTTCGTCCGCCATCTCCTCGCAGAGCCCGCATCCCTCGCGGGTCAGCAGCGTGAGGCGTGAGGGGGCGGTGCCGCTCACCGGGGCGGAGCCGACGCCGCAGCAGGCGCGGCCACACCGGGCGCCGCCGGCGCGGCCGCTGTGGCCGGTACTGCAGGCGTCGCGGGTGCCGCCGGAGATGCCGGCGATGGAGGCGCCGCGGGGCGGACCTGCAGAGCGATGAGCCGCGCGGTGCGCATCGGCACCTCGCCGACCACCGTCACCGGGCGACCCTCGACGCGCGTGACGAAGAAGGTCGTGGCGGCGCCGCCGGATCGAGCGGCGACCGGCACGGCCTTCGACGCTGCGCCGTCGCGCGAGCCGATGAAGACCGACACCGAGGCGATGCCGTCCGAGAACACCAGGTGCTCGACCGGGCCGTCGACGCCGGGGAGGTTCTGGCGCGTGCTCTGCGTGAGGCGGAATCCAGGCGGCAGACGGCCGGCGGTCCAGGCCGGCCCCGTCACGCGCGACGCCGCCGGCACCGGCACCGGCGCACTGCGATACAAGCGCAGCCCGGCGATGGGCACGGCCGGCTCGAAGTCGCTGTCAGGGATGTCGGCGAGCAGGCGCAGCTCGGTGAACGAGACCTCCTCGAGCACCGCGCCGCGCTCGTCGCGCAGCTCGGTCTTCAGCGGCATCGCGGTGCGGGCGTCGATCCAGATGCGGTAGCCGTAGCGGTATCCATCGCGCGGCTCGAGCACGACGAGCCGTGCCTCGCGACCCTGCTGGCGCGCGCCGCGCACGGCCGCGACCGTGTACAGCTGCGCCGAGCGGTCGTCGAGCTGCGGCAGGGTCGGGAACAGCCCGCCGGCGCGCGGCCGGCGCTCGACCAGCGCCACGCCCTGGTCCGGAAGCAGGGTGATGAGCTCCGGACCGCGCCGGATGAACTCGCGCCGCGACCCGTCCAGAGGCACGAGACGCTCGGCGACCTCGTTGCCCCTCACGCGGTGCAGGATGCGCAACGACTCGGCGCGTCCGTCACGCTGATGGCGCAGGGTGCCGATGTAGTTGCGCTGCGCGAGCGCCGTGTTCATGCGCTGCAGCAAGGCGCGCGCTTCGCGCAGACCGGCATCGTCAGGCGCGGCCTGCAGGGCCGTGGGCATGAGCGCCAGCGCGCAGACGAGAGCGGCCCCACGCAGCAGCCCCGACATCAAGGACGCTCCACCGTTCGGCCCGCTTCAGGGGCGGCGGTGACGGCGGCCGGCTCGGCCGGACGCGGCACCGGCGGCGCCACCGCCGAGGCATCGGCATCGGCGGGCACCGCCACGAGCGTCGAGAGCGCGTTGCGGCGCAGCATGGGCATGGAGACCTCGCTGTGCGCGACGAGGAAGTTGGCGAGCGTCGCGCCGCCCGCCAGCACGACACCGCCCTGCGTCGGCGGCGGCACGGTGTAGCTGTCGTCGGCCCGTCCGGTCGTACCCGGCGAAGCGCCCTGCGCGACGGATGCAGCGGGCGCGACCGGCGCGGCGGGCAACGGCATCGGCACCACGACCTCGGCCGCCGAGACCGGTCGTACCGAGGGGACCACGGTGGCGACCGCGGCGCCGGTGGGCGCATCGCCGCGCAGCCAGAACAGCGCCGCGGCCGCGACGCCGAGCACGGCGACGCTGGCGGCCAGCCCGAAGCTGCTCAAGGGCACGGCCCAACGCGGCATGCGCGGACGGCGACCACCCGCGGCATCCGACGCGACGCCGTCGCCGGCGATGTCCGCATCGGTGGCGTCGGTCACTGCGGCGGCCGGCTGCGCCAGCGCCTGGCGGACGCGCGCGGCGACATCGGCGGGCGACCCTGCGGCACCGCGGCCGAAGATCGGCTCACCGCGCACCGCGGCGCCGATCAGCGCGTAGCTGCCCCACTGACGCCGCAGCG
>DAIMYL010000226.1:0-3257 GCA_036734505.1 Steroidobacteraceae bacterium
TGCTGCGCTACATCGCCTGGGCGATCCCCGCCATCGGCTTCATCGGCACGGTGCGCGGCATCGGCGATGCGCTGTCGCAGGCGCACAAGGCCGTGACCGGCGACATCTCCGGCGTCACCGAGGGTCTCGGCGTCGCCTTCAACTCGACGCTGATCGCGCTGTTGTTGTCGATCCTGCTGATGTTCCTGATGCAGCAGCTTCAGCAGGCGCAGGAACGGCTGGTGCTCGACGCCGAGACCTGGCTCGACCAGCGCGTGATCCGCAACCTGCAGGTCCTCGGATGAGCATCGTCGGCCTGCAGCTCGACGACGCGGCGTTCGCCGTGGCGCGCGATGGCGCGCCGCTCGGCGCCGTCACGCCGTCGATCGTGCATGCCGATCCCGCGGATGTCACCCGTTTCGGCACCCTCGCCGCGGACACGGTGCGCCGCACGCCGCATCGTGTGTCCTACGGCCACTGGGCTGCGTTCGGCGCGGGCACCGGCGCCGCCGGCAAGCCCGGCGTGTCCGATGGCGCCGCGGCCCGCGCCGCCTTCACGGTCGCCTGCGCCGAGCTGCGCCAGCGGGTCGTACCGCATGTCGCGCCGGGTGATCGGCTGCGTATCGCCGTACCGCCGGTCCTCGATGCCGATGCGCTCGGTTGGGTGCTCGCCGCCTGCCGGGAGGCGCAGCTGCCGGTCGACGGTTTCCATGACGCCGCGGCGCTCGCGGTCGCAGCGCTCGGCCTCGAGGGTGAGGTCATCGTCCCCGCCGTCGGCCTGACGCACGCCTCGGCGACGCGGGTCGTGGTCGGAGAGGGCGAGGCGCGGCGGCGCGCCGTCCGCATATCGCGCGATGCCGGTCTGCTCGCCGCGCAGCAGCGTTGGCTCGAGATGATCGCCGAGGCGATGGTGCTGCGCTCCCGCTTCGACCCGCTGCATGAAGCCGCGAGCGAACAACGGCTCTACGACCTGCTGCCGGTGGCAGCGGCGCGGGCCGCGCGCGAGGGATCGGCGACCCTCGAACTGCCGGCGGGCGCTGCGAGCTGCGCGGTGACGCTGAGCCGGGACCAGTTCGCGGCCGCTGCGCGCCCGCTGACGCGCGCGCTCGCCGCGTCGGTCGACGCGCTGCGGTCGGACGGCGTCCCGCCCACCGTGCTGCTCTCCGAGGCGCTGCTCGATCTGCCGGGCGTCGTGGAGGCGTTGTCCGCGCTGCCGGGCGTGCGTCTCCATGCGATGGACGCCGACCTCGCCGCGCGTGCCGCATCCGCGACCATGCTCGCTACCGATGCCGCCGCCGAGGCGGCGGCGGAGGTGCCGTTGCGGCGCGGGGCCGTCGTCGGCGCGACCCTCGGCGAAGCCAGGCCCGTCGGGATCGCGCCCGAGGCCGCTCGGGCCGCGCCGAGCCATGTGCTGTGGCGCGGTTCGGCCATCCCGCTCGTGCCGGGCACCGCTCTCGAGGTCGGCCGTGCGCCGGCGGCCGACGGCATCCGGCGCGACGAGGGGCTCGCCGGGGTGTCGCGGCTGCACTGCACGCTGCGCCACGGGCCGGAGGGCGTCCAGGTGATCGACCATGCCGCCTACGGCACCTGGCTCAACGGCCGTCGGATCGCCGGCCGGGCGCGGCTCGCAGCCGGTGATCGGCTGCGCATCGGCGATCCCGGAGTCGAGCTCGAGCTGATCGCGCTGGGGTCGGGCGCTGCGGCGGACGCCGGGACGGGCTGATGAAGCGCCGTCGCGTCGAGGTCTTCAGCATGTCCTTCCTGGACGTGATCTGCTGCGGCTTCGGCGCGGTCATCCTCTTCTACACCATCATCAGCGCGCAGAGCGGCATCGAGCGGACGCGCCGCGCCGAGGACCTCGCCGCGCAGGTGTCCAAGCTCGAGGAGGAGGTGGTGCGCGGCGCCAAGAACCTCGTGCTGCTGCGCAACGCACTGCAGCGCACCGACAGCGAGACCGTGTCGGCGGCCTCGCGCGCGACGCGCCTCATCGAGGAGCTGCAGCAGCGCCGCGAGGAGGCGTCCATCTACGACGCCACCACGCTCGCCAAGCGCGAACGCATCGAGAAGCTCAAGGCCGATGTGCGCGCCCTCGAGGAGAGCACGCGCCGGCTCGAGGCCAGCGCCAAGGTCGAGACCCCGCGCGGCGAGATGACCGGCAGCGGACGCTCCACCGCGAGCCGCCGTTACCTGACCGGGCTGTCCTTCCGCGGACGGCGCATCCTCGTGCTGCTCGACCGCTCGTCGAGCATGCTCGACGAGGACCTGGTGCAGATCATCCGGCTGCGCAACTCCTCCGACCAGGCGCGCCGCAACGCCGCGAAGTGGCGACGCAGCACCGACATCGCGCGTTGGCTGGTCGAGCAGATGCCGGCAGGTCGGCAGTTCCAGGTCTACGCGTTCAACGAGACCGCGGTACCGTTGATCGCGGGGACCGAGGGGCAGTGGCTCGCCGTCGATGCGGCGCGCCGCCGCGAAGCGCTGGCCGCCATCGGGACGCTGCTGCCGCAGGGCGGCACCAGCCTGATCAACGCGCTGCGCGTGCGCACCGCGTTCAGACAGCAGCCCGACCAGATCATCCTGCTGACCGACGGACTGCCGACGCAGGGCGCGACGCCGCCGGCGCTGCGCCGCTACATCGATGTCGGTGAGCGTGCACGCCTGTTCGACGAGGCGGTGCGCGGCATCGACCCGAAGGTCCCGATCGATGTGGTGCTGCTGCCGATGAAGGGCGAGGTGCCGGGACCGCACCGGTTCTGGGCGCTCGCCCAGCGGACCAAGGGGTCGTTCGTCGTGCCGTCGCGGGACTGGCCCTGAGGTGCCGCCGTGAAGCGCCGTCGCCGCGAGACCGAGGTCTTCAGCCTGTCCTTCCTGGACGTGATCTGCTGCGGGTTCGGCGCGATCATCCTGCTGCTCGTGCTCTCGGAGTTCGGGCAGCCGCTCGTCATCGAGCGCTCGCGCCAGGACCTCGAGTCGCAGATCAAGCGCCTGCAGGCGGAGCTCTTCACCATCCGCGGCGACAGCGAACGGCTGGAACGGGAGCTCAAGGGCAGGGTGGACCTGATGCAGCGCGAGCGCCTCAACCTCGCGCGCGCCGCCGGGGAGATGAGCAGCATCCGCGGGCAGTTCGACGCGTCGCGGCAGGAGGCTGCGGTCAGCAACATCATCGAGAACGAGCTGCTGTCGGCGTACCAGGACCTCATGCAGGAGAACGAGCGCCTGCAGTCGGCGTCGCGCACCCGGCGGCGCGTCTCCACCGCGGCGGTGGGCGGCATCCCGGT
>DAIMYL010000227.1:0-3255 GCA_036734505.1 Steroidobacteraceae bacterium
CTCGAGACGATGGTGCTGCGCGAGCACGGGCTGCGCAGCGGGTCCGCGGCGGTGCAGCTGTCGGCGCTCGACCCCGGCGTCCTGCAGGCCGCGCGCGCCGCGCTCGAGCAGGTCCATGTCTCGCCGGCGATCATCGCGTATGTGCTGGCGCTCGCCGCCGCGACCCGTTCGCATCCGCAGGTGTCGGTCGGTCTGTCGACCCGCGGTGCGATGTGGCTGCTGCGCGCGGCACGGGCCCATGCCGGTATCCACGGCGCCGACCATGTCGCGCCCGACGATGTGAAGGCGGTCGCCGCGCGGGTGATCGCGCACCGCCTGTCGCTCACGCCGGAGGCGGCGCTGGAGGGCCTCGTCGACAGCGCGTTGGTCGACGAACTGCTCGGATCGACGCCGGTGCCCCGCTGAGATGCACCTGACCGGACGAGCCCTGCTGCTCGCGCTCGCCGCGACCGTGGCGTTCGTCGCGGAGCAGTGGTCGGCCGATCCCGACATCGTCGGCCTCTGGCGGATGCCGCTGTTGTTGCTGGTGTCCGGCCTCGGCCTCGAGGCCTGGTCGCAGTCGAGGACGGCGCTGCGGGCACGGCTCGTCCTGCCGGCCACGCTGCATCTCGGCCGCGCCGCCGAAGCGGTGCTGACCTTGCAGCACGGGTCGTCGCGCAGCCGGCGCCTGCGGTTGCTGCCGATGGCGCCGCCCGGAGTGCGGCTCGCCGATCCCTCGCAGGTGGAGCTGCTCATCCCGCCCGGCGAGGCGGACGGCGCGGTCGCGTTGCGGCTGGACCTCTACCCCGATCGTCTCGGTCGGTACGCCTGGCCCGCCTTGCCTGCCCGCTTGCTGGGCACGCTCGGTCTCGCCTGGTGGGACCGCGACATCGACCCCGGAGTGATCGCGCGCGTGCTGCCCGATCTGCTGCGGCGCGGCACGACGCGCACCGTCGCGCCCGCCGCCGGGCCGCGCCGGCCGCCTCAGCCGGATGCGGAGCGCGAGGTGCACCGTTGGCGGCGTTGGGAGACCGGCGATCCCTTGACCCGCATCGACTGGAAGGTCACGGCGCGCTCGGGCGTGCTCACCACGCGCGAGCTGCGGGACGACCAGCACCTCGATGTGCTGCTGTGCATCGACGCCGGCTGCGATTCGGCGGTCGACGACGGGGCGCTCGATGTGCTCGGCGAGCGGGTGAACCTCGCCGCACGGCTCGCCGAGTCGGCGCTCGCCCGCGGCGACCGCATCGGCTTGCTGGCGTTCTCGGACCGCGTGCTCGCGTCGCTGCCGCCGTCGGGCGGACCGGCCGCGCTGTCGCGGCTGCGCACCCGCATGGCGACCCTGACGCCCGACTCGTTGCCGTCGGGACCGGAGCTCGCGGCGCGCGCGGCGGCCCGACTGCTCCGGCACCCCGGGCTCGTGGTGTGGTTCGGCGATCCGTCATGCGACGATCCCGACGCGAAGGCGCCGCCGCCTGCGTTGCGCGCGCTCGCCGCACGGCACGCCGTGGTGGTGGTGGCCGCACGGGAGTCGCAGGTGCAGGCGCTGGCCGATCGGTCGTCCGACGATCCGCGGCGCGGCTGGACCGCGCTGGCCGCGGAACGGCGCCTCGCCGCGGCGCGTGCGCGTGCCGAGACGCTGCGCCGCAACGGTCTGCATGTGGTCAGCGCGACGCCTGCGCGTCTCGAGTCGGCGGTGTGGTCCGCCGCGTCCCGAAGAGCTCCTGCCAGTCGACGAGCACGCTGACCGCTATGGACAGCGCGCCGAACCCCACCGCAGCCTTCGCGGTGAAGGGCAGATCGCGGGTCGACACATAGCCTTCGACCACCGCGCACATCACCAGCAGCCCTGCGATCACCGGCAGCAGCACCGCGGTGCGCCGCACCGCCGCCGAGAACGCTTCGGCGCGGGTCGCCTCGCCCGGGCGTGCCAGCGCTTCGCCGACCACGGCGCCCGCCGCGCCGGCCGCGCACAGGCAGAAGATCTCCGCCGGTCCGTGCGCGATCGCGAAGTCGAGGAACGCGCCGCCGAGACCGTGCGCGGCGCTGAGCGCGAACAGCGCGCCGAGCATCACGCCGTTGACGCCGATCACATACACCGTACCGAGCGCGAACAGGAAACCGAGCAGCCAGGCGATCAGGGCGACCACCAGGTTGTTCGCGAACACCATGCCGGACAGCACCGAGGCGGGTGCGACCCCGAGCAGGCCCGCGGTCCATAGCTGGCCCTCGCTCACCTGCCTGATCATCTCCGCCGAGGCGAACAGCCGGATCGACTCCGGTTCCACGGTCACCAGCCCGAAGCCGGCGAGCGCCGCGAGCGCGAAACCGATCAGGGAGGCGGCGAGGAACGGGCGCAGTTCGCGCGCGGCGCGCGGCAGCGTCTCGTCGAAGACGCGGTCCACCCACTGCTTCAGCGTGGGTGGGTCGCGCCGCAACGCGAGGTGCAGCGCGGCGTGCCGCGCCTCGAGACGCTCGGTGTCGCGATGGGCGGGCGCGGATGCGCGCGCCCGGGCGAGCCGGCGCGACACGCTGCGGTGCTCGGCCAGCAAGGCTTCGACCGCCGCGAGTCCGCTGCGGCGCCGCAGCCGGGCGTCCGCCGTACCGTCGTCGTACACGAGCAGCGTGCCGGCCGCGAGGTCGCCGAGCCGCTGCCCACGGCGGTTGACGAAGCTCATCAGGAGGCCTACGCCGTAGAAGAGCGGCGCGCTGTCGATCAACCGGAACACATTGCGCAGCAGCAGCGACCCCGTGGTCGGGACGCCGCCGTCGAGCGCGGCGATGCGCAGTCCGGCGAAGCGCTTGCCCGGGGTCAGGCCGCGCAGCAGCGTCTCGACGATCGGGTGGTAGAGCAGATAGATGACCAGCACCGGTATCTCGATGGCGAAGGTCCACCAGTCGTCCGGTTCGCGCGGCGGCCGCAGGGTCGCCTCGCCGCCGCCGGCGGTCGAGTGCAGCACGGCGCCCGCCGCGTACCACGCGAAGGCGAGGGCGACACGGATGTAGAAATCCACCATGAAGGCGTGCGCGCGCGCGCCGGCTCCGGCGACGCGCAGCCGCGCCTCGACGCCGGTGGCGCTCGGTTCGCGGAGCTCAGGCTGCCGCAGGTCGCGATGACCGTCGGAGGTAGGGATCATCAGGCTTCCTCGGCGAGCTGCACGGCCTGATGCTCCTGCAGCAGCGGTTCGATCAGGTCGTCGAGCCGGCCGTCCATGACCTGGTCGAGCTGGTAGAGCGTCAGCTCGATGCGGTGGTCGGTGACGCGGCCCTGCGGGA
>DAIMYL010000228.1:0-3250 GCA_036734505.1 Steroidobacteraceae bacterium
AAGATCGACATCAAGGAAGGCAAGCGCGCGCGGATCCGGCAGATCAACGTGGTCGGCAACAAGTCGTTCGACGAGGACGAGATCCTCGAGGACTTCGAGCTCAAGACGCCGAACTGGCTGTCCTGGTACCGTCAGGACGACCGCTACTCGCGCGAATCGCTGCAGGGCGACCTCGAGAAGCTGCGTTCCTTCTACATGGACCGCGGCTACGCCAACTTCGACATCCAGTCGACCCAGGTGGCGATCGCGCCCGAGAAGGACGACATCTTCATCACCCTCAACATCGAGGAAGGCGAGGTCTTCAAGCTCGGCACGGTCAAGCTCGCCGGCACCTTCGTGGTGGCCGAGGAAGAGCTGCGCCAGCTGCTGCTCGTGAAGCCGGAGGAGACCTTCTCCAAGAAAGGCATCACCGCGACCCAGGAGCTGATCCAGAACCGTCTGGGTCTCGAGGGCTACGCGTTCGCGAAGGTCGACCCTGTGCCGACGCCGGACCCCAAGACCGGCAAGGTCGACATCACCTTCTTCGTCGACCCCGGCAACCGCGTGTATGTGCGCAACGTCGTGTTCAACGGCGTCTCCAAGATCGACGACGATGTGCTGCGCCGCGAGATGCGCCAGCTCGAGGGCGCGTGGCTCTCCAACCTGCTCGTCGAGCGCTCGAAGCAGCGCATCCAGCGCCTGCCGTTCATCGAGAAGGTCGAGTCGGAGACCAAGCCGGTCGCCGGCTCGGCGGACCTCGTCGACGTCGAGTTCGACATCAAGGAAGGCCCGTCCGCGCAGCTCGGCGGCGGCATCGGCTATTCGGAGTCGCAGTCCTTCATCCTCAACGGCAACTACGCCGACAGCAACTTCCTCGGCCGCGGCGAGCGTCTGTCGCTGGACCTCAACTCCGGCCGTTACTCCAAGGTCTACGGCATCTCGCACACCGACCCGTACACCAGCATCGACGGCGTCGCGCGCACGCTGTCGTTCACCTACCGCGATGTGACGCAGTTCGTGTCGGCCTCGTCGGACTTCTCGTCGGAGTCGCTCGCCCTCGGCGTCGATTACGGCTACCCGATCTCCGAGTACCAGTCGCTGCGTCTCGGTTTCTCGGCGCAGCGGTCATCGCTGATCACCGGCGACGGCAGCGCGGAGCAGGCGCGTTCCTGGGTGCGCAGCAACGGCGACTACCGCCAGCAGATCATCCCGGAGCAGGACTACGGCAACGGCTTCATCGTGCCGGGGACGGTGCTCGACACCACGCAGTTCGACACCTACGAACTGATCGTCGGCTGGAGCTACGACTCGCGCAACCGCGCGTTGTTCGCGGACCGCGGCATGCGGCACACGCTGTCGCTCGGCTACACCCTGCCGTTCAGCGATGTCGAGTACTACTCGGTCAACTACGACTACCTGCAGTTCATCCCGCTGATCGGCCGTTGGACGCTGGCGATCGCCGCCGAGGCCGGGTTCGCGATGGACATCGGCGACACCACGGCGTCGCCGCCGTACCGCAACTACTTCGCGGGCGGTCCGGATACGGTGCGTGGCTACCGCGAGAGCCGGCTCGGTCCGAAGGACAGCTTCGGGAACCCGTTCGGCGGCAACCTCAAGGTGGCGGCCCGTGCGGAGCTGATCATCCCGACGCCCGAGAAGTGGGCGACCTCCGCCCGGGCGACATGGTTCTACGACATCGGCAACGTGTTCTCCACGGGGAACCGCTACCAGTTCACCGGCATCGACGGGGTCACGCCCGTCGATTACCGGTTCGATTATGATAAATTGAAGCATTCGACGGGTCTCGCCGTGCAATGGCTCGCCCCTCTGGGCGTGTTCCGGTTCAGCTACGCGTTCCCGTTGAACGCCGATCGGGGTGATGGCGTGATCTTCCCCGACGAGGAAGAGAGGTTCCAGTTCACCATCGGCCAGGCGTTCTGAGCCGACGGTCCAGCAAGAGGTTCGAAAAGCGATGCGTTCGTTCTCCATCAAGTCGTTGCTCCCCGCGATCGCGGTCATCGGGATGCTGCAGGCCGCGCCGGCCCATGCCGAGGCCAAGATCGGCGTGCTCAACTTCGGCCGCCTCATCGAGGAGAGCCCGCAGGGCAAGGCGCTCTTCGAGTCGCTCGGCAACGAGGCGAACGCCAAGCGCCGCGACCTGACCAACGCGGCCACCGCGCTGCAGGGCAAGCGCGACAAGCTCAACAAGGACCGCGCCACCATGTCGCCCGACCAGATCAACCGGGTCGAGAAGGAGCTGCGCGACGGCGAGCGCGACCTCGCGCGCCGTCAGGCGGAGGCCCAGGACGAGCTCAACGACCGTCGCAACGAAGAGGTCGGCAAGCTGCAGAACGAGCTCCTGAACGAGGTGCGCAACTATGCCAAGGCGCAGAACTACGACCTCGTCATCACCGAGGGCGTGATCTACGCCACGCAGGCGATGGACATCACGCCGGGGCTGCTGCAGGTGCTGCAGGCGCGTCCCGCGGGGGCGGCGAAGCCCGCCACCCGCTGACCTCCGTCCCCGGCGGCGCGTCCGATGGCGCAGGTGTCGCTCGGGGAGCTCGCGGTCCGGTTCGGTCTCGCGCTGCGGGGCGATCCGGCCCGCAGCGTGGGTTCGGTGGCGACGCTCGATGCCGCCACCGCTGACCAGGTCGCTTTCCTCGCCGACCCACGGCTCGCCGACCGGCTCACCGGTTGCCGCGCCGGGGCGGTGATCCTGCATCCGTCCTCCGTCGATGCCTGTCCGGTCGACTGCCTCATCGCCGACAACCCCCATGCCGCGTTCGCGCGCATCGCAGCAGTGCTGCACCCGCTGCCGGCCGCGCCGGCGGGGGTGCACCCGACGGCGGTGGTCGCCGCCGACGCGGTCGTCCATCCGAGCGCCCACATCGGTCCGCAGAGCGTCATCGGCGCGGGGGCGCGTATCGGAGCGCGCGTGGTCGTCGGTCCCGGCTGCGTGGTCGGTGAGGACGCGGTGCTCGACGACGATGTGCGCCTGGTCGCACGGGTCACCGTGCTCGAGCGCGTCGAGATCGGCGCCCGCAGCGTCCTGCACCCCGGGTCGGTCATCGGCTCGGAAGGCTTCGGCTACGCGCCCGAGGGTCGGGCATGGATCCATGTCCCGCAGGTCGGCACGGTGCGAATCGGCGCCGATGTCGAGATCGGCGCCAACACCACCATCGACCGCGGCGCGCTCGGCGACACGGTCATCGGCGAGGGCGTGAAGATCGACAACCTCGTGCAGATCGGCCACAACTGCAGCATCGGC
>DAIMYL010000229.1:0-3243 GCA_036734505.1 Steroidobacteraceae bacterium
CCTCGCCGGCAAGACGCTGCTGCCCGGGTTCATCGACGGCCACAGCCATCTGCTCAACTACGCCGATTCTTTGGTGCAGGCCAACCTCAACCCGCCGCCCATCGGCGGGGTGACGAAGATCGCCGACATCGTCGCAGCGCTGCAGAAGCTCAAGGGCGAGCTCGGCGCGGGCGATGGCGAGTGGCTCATCGGGCAGGGCTACGACCAGGACATGTTGGCGGAGCGCCGCCACCCCACGGCTGCCGACCTCGATGCCGCGTTCCCGAAGAACCCGGTGCTGATCCTGCACGCCTCGGGCCACATGCTGGTCGCCAACTCGCGCGCCTTCGAGGCGGTGAAGATCGGCGCCGACACGCCGGATCCCGAGGGCGGCACGATCATCCGCAAGCCGGGCGGCCGCGAACCGCTGGGCCTCGTGCAGGAGATGGGCATGATGGCCTTCCAGCCCATCATCAAGGGCGCGCGCAAGCCGGAGGTCGACCTCGACCTCATCAAGCGCGCGGTCGCGCACTACGCCGCCAACGGCTACACCACCGCGAGCGAGGCCCTGGTGCTCGGCGACAAGATGCCGGTGATCGAGATGGCCGCCGACAAGGGCGCGTTCAGCATCGATGTCATCGCATTGCCCGCGTTCACGATGGCCGCGGAACTCGTCGGTACCGGCAAGCTCAAGTGGGGCGAGTACCGCAACGGGCTCAAGTATGCGGGTCTCAAGATCGCGGTCGACGGTTCACCGCAGGGCAAGACGGCCTACCTGACGCAGCCGTACCTCACGCCCGTGCCGGGCTGCAAGACCGACTGCCGCGGCTTCCCGAACCTGACGCAGGAGCAGATCGACCAGCTGTTCCTGCTCACCTACAAGAACGGCGTGCAGATGTTCTCGCACTGCAACGGCGATGCCGCCGTCGACATGATGATCAAGGGCCACGAGAACGCCGAGCAGGTCCTCGCCACGCCCGGCAAGGACCGGCGCACCGTCATCATCCACTCGCAGATCATGCGCGCCGACCAGCTCGACGCGTACTCGAAGCACGGCCTGCTGCCGAGCTTCTTCAGCAACCATGTCTACTACTGGGGCGATGTGCACTACGCCAACCTCGGGCCCGAGCGCGCGGCGTTCATCAGCCCGATGGCGAGCGCGTTCAAGCGCGGTATCCGCGCGACCAACCACACCGATGCGACGGTGACGCCCACCGATCCGATGTTCCTGCTGTGGACCTCGGTCAACCGCGTCACCCGCGAGGGGCGGGTGCTGGGCGAGGCCGAACGCGTCACGCCGTATCAGGGCCTGCAGGCGCTGACCGTGAACGCCGCCTACGAGTACTTCGAGGAAGGCTCGAAGGGCACGCTCGAGGCCGGCAAGCGCGCCGACTTCGTGGTGCTCGACCGCAATCCCCTGAAGGTGGCGCCGATGACCATCAAGGACATCCGCATCGCCGAGACCATCAAGGACGGCAAGCGCGTCTACGCGCGCACCTGAGCCTCAGCGCGGACCGCGGCGGCGCCTCACCAGGCGACGCCGTGGTCCTCGCCGTGATCGCTGACGCCTCCCCATAGCGCGCCGTTGTCGAGGTCGACCTCGATGGCGGTGATGGGGCCGGAGGTGCGCGGCTGGAACTCGAGCTTGTAGCCGCGCGAGACGAGGTCGCTCCGCACCCAGCGCGGCACCTCGTCGTCGAGCAGCATGCGGCCGGGCTTGCTCGAGTGGTCGCCGAAGGAATCGCGCAGCTGGAAGCTGTTCATGTTGGCGGCCTCGGCGGCCTGCTGCGGGGTCATGCCGAACTCGACGCGGTTGAGGAAGAACTGCAGCAGGTTCTGGTCCTGCCCGTCGCCGCCCTGCACGGCGAAGGCGAGCCAGGGCTTGCCGTCGCGCAGCGCGAGGCTCGGCGTGAGGGTGGCGCGCGGCCGCTTGCCGGGTTCGAGCACGTTGAACGGGTTCTCGCGCGCGTCGAGCACGAAGGACTGCAGCCGCTGCGAGAGCCCGATGCCGGTCCTGCCGGCGATCACCGCCGGGATCCAACCGCCGCTCGGCGTCACCGCGACCAGCCAGCCTTCCTTGTCGGCGGCGACCACCGAGGTGGTGCCGCGGTAGAAGGCCTCGTGGTCGTCGGCGCCCGCCGTGGGCGGCGCCGTATCCAGGCGCGCCGTAGGCGGTGCGACCCCGCCCGGCGAGAACGGGCGCGGCGCATCGCCGGCGGGACGGGTCGCCGCGCCGTCGGCGGGCGGCCAGGCGCGCAGCAGGTCGGTGTAGGGGTTCACGCCGCCCTGGAAGGGATACGGGTCGCCCGGGCCGATGCGCGGATCGTTGCGCTCGCCGACGAGCTTGGCGCGCTCGCGCGCGTAATCTTTGGAGAGCAGGCCGAGGATGGGCTCCGCCGGCGGGAACGCGGGGTCGCCGTAGTAGAAATCGCGGTCGGCGAACGACAGGTTCATCGCCTGGTAGAGCGTGTGCAGGTAGCGCGCGGAGTTGTAGCCCATGGCGCGCAGGTCGAAGTTCTCGAGTATGTTGAGCGCCTGCAGCATCACCGGGCCCTGCACCCAGGTGTCGAGCTTGTAGACCTCGACGCCGCGGTAGGTCGTGCTGCGCGGCGCCTCGATCTTCACCTGCCAGCGGGCGAGGTCCTCGCGGGTGATGAGACCGCCCGCGGCCTGCACGGCGGCGGCGAACTCGGCGGCGATGTCGCCGCGGTAGAAGCGCTCGTAGGCGGCCATGATGGCCTGCTTGCGCGAGGCGCCGCGCTTGAGCGCGCGCTGCTCGGCCTCGACCAGCTTGCGCAGCGTGGCGGCGAGCTCGGGTTGGCGGAAGATCTCGCCGGCGCGCGGGGCCTCGCGGCCGCCCGGACCCGGCTTGGCGCGGTGCGGCAGCATGATGCGCGCGCTGTCCGGCCATTCCTTGATCTTCGCCTTGTCGCGCTCGATGGCGTCGGCGGCCTGCGCCTCGATGGGATAGCCGTCGGCGAGCTCGATGGCGGGCGCCAGCACCTCGGCGAGCGACAGCTTCCCGTATTCGGCGAGCATCACGATGATGCCGCCCGGCGTGCCGGGCGTGACCGCGGCCAGCGGGCCGTGCTCGGGCGGGTACGGCATGCCGCGGCTGCGGAAGAACTCAGGCGTGGCGCCGGTGGGCGCGACGCCGAGCGCGTTGATGGCGATGACGCGCTTCTCGCGCGGATGCCAGATCAGCGCCTGCGTCTCGCCGCCCCAGTGCAGCGTGTCCCAGAGGGTGGCCGTGGCGGCGATCAT
>DAIMYL010000230.1:0-3221 GCA_036734505.1 Steroidobacteraceae bacterium
GCGGGCGTGGGTGCGGGCGCGGTCGGTGCCGGTCGCGTCACCACGGTGCCGCTGTCGGGCAGGTAGAGCGGCCCGGTCTGGCCGCAACCGCCCAATCCGAGCGCCGCCGCCATCAGCAGCGTGCCGCTGGCCGTCGCCGCCGGCGCGAACCGGGGGGCGAGGCGCGGGGCGTCCGCGGGCTGCGCGGCCGATCCCGTCATGCGCGGGTCGACGACGCTCCGTCGCCGACCGGCATGCTGCGGCCCTCGCGCAGCGCGAGCCAACCACGCGCGACACGGTAGATGACCCAGATGCCGACGCCCACGAGCGCGAGGTAGAAGGTCAGGATGCCGAGCCCGAGCGCGAGCACGAGCGGCGCCGAGATGACGCCGGCGATGACGATGGCGATCAGCGAGCGCCAGAAGGTCTGGATCTGCCAGGTGAAGTGCGTGCCGAGCCAGGTGCCGGCGACATCGCGCCGACGGACATAGTTCATCACCACGGCGATGATCGATGGCAGGCCGAAGACGAAGCTGCCGACGATGGTCGCGGGGCCGGTGATGCCTATGAGCACCGACAACGCATGCAGCGCGTACACGATGTGCGTATAGCCGATGAGCGGCGAGTCAGCGGGACGCGGGTCGGTCATCAGGCGGTCCTCCTGGGTGGTCGGACAAGTTTAGACCAGTCCCGGGCCGATGCGTTCACATGACCGCCCGGTCGCGGGTCACGCCGGCCGCGCGATGACCGCGAGCGTGATGCGCGACACGCAGACGAGCCGCTTGCGCGAGTCGAAGATCTCGATGCCCCAGACCTGGCTGCGCGAGCCGATGTGGATCGGGCGGGCGGTGCCCTCGACGGTCTCGCCCTCCGGCGCGGGGCGCAGATGGTTGGCGTTGATCTCCTGGCCGACCACGGCCTGCGTGCGGCGGTCGACGGTGCAGTTGGCGCCGACGCTCGCCAGCGTCTCGGCGAAGGCGACGGATGCCCCGCCGTGCAGGATGCGCATCGGCTGCACGCTGCGCGCGTCGACCGGCATGGTGCCGCGGATGAAATCCGGCCCGAGTTCGGTGAACACGATGCCGAGGTGCTCGACCATGGTGCGCGCGCTCTTGGCGTTGCAGCTCTCGAGGGTGGTGCCGGGCTGCCAGATGGGCGTGGTCATGCGCTGCGCTCGCGATCGTCGTGGTCGTCGGGGGCGGCGGCCGGCGGGGCGTCGTCCTCGACCGGATCGCGCAGCCCATCGCCGCGCAGCTCGGCGCCGACGCGGCGGTAGGCCTCGCGGAACGGGATGCCCTCGCGCACGACCAGCGCGTTGGCGCGCTCGGCGGCGTGGATCGCGGGGTCGAGCGTGATGCGCTCGGGGACGAAGGCCATCGCGCCGATGGCGGGCGCGAGGATGGCGGTGCTGGCGAGCGCGAGGTCGATGCCGCGGAAGAGGGGCGCCTTCAACAGCTGCAGATCGCGCTGGTAGCCCGAGGGGAGCTTGGCGACGATGCCGAGCGCCTCGACGAGGCAGGCCTGCGCGGTGGCGCTGCGGCCGCGCAGCAGCTCGAAGACATCGGGGTTGCGCTTCTGCGGCATGATCGACGAGCCGGTGGTGAACGCGTCGGGCAGCTCCACGAACGCGAACTCCTGCGTGTAGAAGAGGCAGACATCGGCGGCGAAGCGCCCGAGGTCCTGCATCAGCAGCGTGATCTCGAACAGCAGCTGCGACTCGGCCTTGCCGCGCGACAGCTGCACGGCGGTGACCGGCGCGTGCACCTCGGCGAAGTCGAGCGCCTGGCGCGTCGCCTCGCGGTCGAGCGGCAGGCCGGGCGTGCCGTAGCCCGCGGCCGAGCCGAGCGGGTTCTTGTCGAGGCGGCGGCGCACGGCGCGCAGCCCCGCGGCGTCGTCGCGCAGCTCGGCGGCGAAACCGCCGGCCCACAGCGCGACGCTGCTCGGCATCGCCTGCTGCATGTGGGTGTAGCCCGGCAGCTCGACATCGCCCTGCCGGTCGGCGAGCGCGTCGAGCGCGGCGGCGACCGTCTCGGCGCCGCGCGCGATGTCCTCGGCGGCGTCGCGCAGGTAGAGGCGCAGCGCGGCGAGCACCTGGTCGTTGCGCGAGCGTCCGAGGTGCACGCGGCCGCCCGCTGCGCCGATGAGCGCGGTCAGCCGCCGCTCGAGCGCGGTCTGTCCGTCCTCGTCCTCGAGCGCGATGGTCCACTCGCCCTGCGCATGGGAGGCGGCGAGCGCTTCGAGGCCCTGCTCGATGGCTTCGCAGTCGGCGTCGGAGAGCAGGCCCTGCGCGTTGAGCATCTGCGCGTGCGCGATGGAGGCGCGCGCGTCGTAGGCGACCAGCCGCTCGTCGAACGCGTGGTCCTCGCCCGCCGTGAACGCGAGCACCCGCTCATCGAGCGGCGCGCCTTTGTCCCAGAGACGGCTCACTGCGGCGCGGCGGCGCCTTGGCCGCCCGCGGCGAGCTCCGCGGGTGCGAGTTTGCGGATGTCGGCGACCACGAGCGTGCCCGTCCCCTCGTTGGTGAACACCTCGGCGAGGATAGCATCCGGCGCCTTGTACGAGATGACGTGCACGCGCTGCACGCCGCCCTGGATGGCGTTCTCGATGGCCTTGGCCTTCGGCAGCATGCCCTCGTTGATGCGGCCCTCGGTGCGCAGCTTCGCGAGCCCGGCGAGGTCGGTGTAGGAGACCACCGAGGTCGGGTCGGCGATGTCGCTGAGGATGCCGGGGGCGCCGGTGCAGAGCACGAGCTTCTCGGCGCCGAGCGCGGCGCCGATCGCGGCCGCCACGGTGTCGGCGTTGATGTTGAGCAGCGTGCCCGCGTCGTCGCTCGAGAGCGGCGAGATGACGGGCATGAGGCCGGCGTCGAGCAGCTTCTTGATGACATCGGTGTCGATGTAGTCGATGTCGCCGACGAAACCGTAGTCGACGATGGCATCGCTCCCCTGCAGCTTCACCGGCGCGCGCTTGTGCGCCTGGATGAGTCCGGCGTCGACGCCGCTGATGCCGAGCGCGGGCATGCCGAGCTCGCGGCAGGCGGCGAGGATGCGGGTGTTGATGAGGCCCGACAGCACCATCGCCGTGGCGTCGATGGACTGCGAGTCGGTGACGCGCCGGCCCTCGATCATCTGCGTCGGCACGCCGAGCTTCTCGGTGACCTCGGTGAGCTGCGGGCCGCCGCCGTGCACGAACACGACGCGGATGCCGAGCGAGTGCAGCACGGCGATCTGCTCGACCAGCGC
>DAIMYL010000231.1:0-3213 GCA_036734505.1 Steroidobacteraceae bacterium
GCGCGGCTGCGCGCCGGCGAGACGCTGCTGGTGCTCGGCGCCGCGGGCGGCGTCGGCATCGCCGCCGTGGAGCTCGGCAAGGCGATGGGCGCGCGCGTCGTCGCCGCCGCGTCGACGGAGGCCAAGGCGGCCGTCGCGCGGGCGCACGGCGCCGACGCCTCGCTCGTCTATCCGTCGACGGCCGGCGACCCCAAGGCGCTCGCCGCGCTCTTCAAGGAATCCTGCGGCAAGGGCGGCGCGGATGTGATCTACGACCCCGTCGGCGGCGACTACGCCGAGCCTGCGCTGCGCGCCATCGCCTGGGGCGGCCGCTACCTCGTGATCGGCTTCCCGGCCGGCATCCCGCGCATCCCGCTCAACCTCACGCTGCTCAAGGGCTGCGACATCTGCGGCGTGTTCTGGGGCAGCTTCGTCGAACGCGAGCCGGACAAGCACCGCGCACAGGTGCAGGAACTGCTGCGCATGTGCCTCGACGGACGCATCCGGCCCGAGGTCTCGGCGCGCTTCCCGCTGACGCAGGGCGCCGAAGCATTGAAGACCCTCAGCGGCCGCGCCGCCGTCGGCAAGGTCGTCGTGACGATGGAGTGATGGCGTGTACACGCTGATGTTCGCGCTCTATGCGCTCGCCCAGACGGCCCTCTTCGTCTGGCTGCTGCGCCTGTGGCGCACGACGCGCGCGCCCGCGGCGGCGGTGCTGCTGGTGCCGCAGTTCTTCCTCGTCTGGGACAACCTGCGCGTCGCCTCCGGCACGCTGTTCGGCCACGGCCCGCTGCTCTACTGGTTGTCCTGGCCGGCGTTCTGGTCGCATTGGCTGACGGGCTGCTGGCTCATCATCGCGAGCGGCTCGATCCTGCGCCTCGCGAGCGGGCAGGTCACAGGGCTCGGCTTCGCACGGCAGCGCTGGGTGATGGGTGCGTTCTGCCTCGTCGCCGCGGCGCTGATGCTCTACGACCTGCCCTACTTCTGGACGCGCGACATCCACCCGGCCTGCGAGCTCGGCCTCATCCGCTACAGCGGTTCGGTGAGCGAGGCGACGCGCTGCTTCGCCGACCAGCCCCTCGTGCCCAACGAGTTCCCGCTCGCGCCCGTCGTGACCTGCTTCGTGGTGATCGCCAGCGGTGCGCTGCTGTGGGCGCGCGACCGCTTTCCGTGGATGACGCTGGGTGCGGTGGCCATGCTGCTGACGGCGGCGCTGCCCGCGCTGCGCGCGCACAAGCTCGACAACTTCGGCGAGGTGCTGATCGTGCTGGGCGCGACGCTCGCCATCGCCCGCTACGCGCGCGCTACGCCCCGAGACGCGCAGCCAGCGCCAGCAGATCCGCCACCTCGAGATCCGCCTCCGGGCTGAGCCCCGCCGGCCAGCCGGCGCCGATGCGGTTCACCCAAGCCGCACGGCAACCCGCCGCGCGCGCGCCCGCGACATCCAGATGCGGGTTGTCGCCCACATAGAGCATCTCGTGCGGTGCGACGCCGAGCGCGGCGGCGGCCGCGAGGAACGCTTGAGGATGCGGCTTGGCGCAGCCCACCGACTCCGCGTTGAGCACACCGACGAAATGCCCGTCGAGACCGATGCGGCCGAGATCGGCGTTGCCGTTCGAGAAGGTGGCCATCGCGTAGCGCGCGCCGAGCGCGGTCAACGCGGGCCGGACATCCTCGAACAGCTCCACCTCGTTGCGCGCCGCGATGAACACCTCGAAGGCGGCATCACCGATGGCCGGATCGTGGCCGTGCTGCGCGGCGATGCGCCGCAACGCCTCGGTGCGCAGCCAGGTCATGTCATGCGCGCGTGCGGGATGCTCGGCGGCGAGCGCGAGCCGCGTGTCGAAGACCGACTCGGCCGTGAGATGCGGGCTGAGCCCCGGATGCCGGGATGCGATGAACTCCGCCACCCGTGCCTCGGCGCGCACCAGCACGGGCTTCACCTCCCAGAAGGTGTCGTCGAGGTCGAAGCACAGAGCGCGTATCTGGGACAGGGCGGGTGACATGGGGGACCGGGGACTCCTCGGCGGACGGGCTACAATCGGGGACAGGCTTTGTACCGACCTGCCACGCGGAGCACAACATGTCCCGGATCCCCGCCCCGATGCACGCCCCCCTGCTCGCCGCCGCGCTCACCTGCTGCGCCCTCCCCGCCGCCGCCCAGACCGCCGCGCAGACCGCGAGCGCGGTCCCCAAGGCCTTCACCGCCGACGACCTCGTGCGCATGGCGCGCGTCGCCGATCCACAGGTCTCGCCCGACGGCCGTCGCGTGGCCTACAGCCTGCGCGAGACCGACATGGAGGCGAACCGCGGCCGTAACGATCTGTGGCTGCTGGAGCTCGATGCACGCGCCACCGCCGGTGCCGCTGCCGGGGCCGCCGCGCCGCGCCGCCTGACGCAGCACCCGGCCTCCGACAGCGCGCCGCGCTGGGCGCCGGACGGCCGCGGCCTGTATTTTTTGTCGAGCCGCGGCGGCAGCTCGCAGGTCTGGTATCTGAGCCTGACCGGCGGCGAACCGCAAGCGGTGACCGACCTGCCGCTCGATGTCGGCTCGTTCGAGGTGTCGCCGCGCGGCGACCGCCTCGCCGTCTCGATGGAAGTCTTCCCCGACTGCGCCGACCTCAAGTGCAGCGTCGACCGCAAGGCCGCGCAGGGCAAGCAGAAGGCGACCGGCAAGGTCTACGACCGGCTGTTCGTGCGCCACTGGGACACCTGGAAGGACGGCACGCTGTCGCAGCTCTTCACGGTCCCGCTCGGCGCCGACGGCAAGGCCGGTGCACCCGTCAAGGTCAGCGGCGGGGTGGTGGCCGATGTGCCCTCGAAGCCCTTCGGCGGCGACGAGGACTACGCGTTCAGCCCCGACGGCTCGCGCATCGTGTTCAGCGCGCGCCTCGCCGATCGCACCGAGCCGTGGTCGACCAACTTCGACCTCTACGAGGTCGCGGCCGACGGCAGCGGCACGCCGCGCAACCTCACCGCCGACAACCCCGCCTGGGACGCGCAGCCGGTGTTCCTGGCGAACGGTGATCTCGCCTGGCTCGCCATGGCGCGACCCGGCTTCGAAGCCGACAAGTACACCGTGATGCTGCGCAGCGCCCGCGACGGCAGGGTGCGCGCCCTCACCGCCGACTGGGACCGCTCCATCGGGCACCTGGGCACCACCTTCGACCGCAAGCGCCTGCTCGGCACGGCCGATGACATCGGCCAGGTCGCGCTGTTCGAGATCGACCCCGC
>DAIMYL010000232.1:0-3204 GCA_036734505.1 Steroidobacteraceae bacterium
GCGCCCATGATCTCGGTGCGCTGCTGGTAGATGACCTTGCGCTGGTCGTTGGCGACGTCGTCGAACAGCAGCAGCTGCTTGCGGATGTCGAAGTTGTGCGCCTCGACCTTGCGCTGCGCGGTCTCGATGCGGCGCGTGAGCATGCGGCTCTCGATGACCTCGCCTTCCCTCATGCCGGCGGCCGACAGCAGCCGCTTGGTGAAGTTGGGGTCGCCGAAGATGCGCATCAGGTTGTCTTCCATCGACAGATGGAAGCGCGTGGAACCCGGGTCGCCCTGGCGGCCGGAACGGCCGCGCAGCTGGTTGTCGATGCGGCGGGACTCGTGGCGCTCGGTGCCGACGATGTGCAGGCCGCCGGAGGCGACCACGGCGTCGTGGCGCTCGCGCCAAGCGGCGCGCACCGCCTCGCGCGCCGCGTCGTCGGCCTCCGCGGGCAGGCCCGCGAGCTCGGCCTCGAGGTTGCCGCCGAGCACGATGTCGGTGCCGCGGCCGGCCATGTTGGTGGCGATGGTGACCGCGCCCGGACGACCGGCCTGCGCGATCACATGCGCCTCGCGCTCGTGCTGTTTGGCGTTCAAGACCTCGTGCGCGACGCCCTCCTTCTGGAGGATGCCCGAGATGAGCTCGGAGCTCTCGATCGACGCGGTGCCGACCAGCACCGGCTGCTTGCGCTCGACGCAGTCGCGGATGTCATCGATGACCGCCTTGAACTTGTCCTCCTGCGTCAGATAGACGAGGTCGGGCAGGTCCTTGCGCACCATCGGCTTGTGGGTCGGGATGACCATCACCTCGAGGCCGTAGATCTGCAGGAACTCCGGCGCCTCGGTGTCGGCGGTGCCGGTCATGCCGGAGAGCTTCTTGTAGAGGCGGAAGTAGTTCTGGAAGGTGATGGACGCGATGGTCTGGTTCTCTTCGCGGACCCGCACGCCTTCCTTGGCCTCGACGGCCTGATGCAGGCCCTCGGACCAGCGACGGCCCGGCATGGTGCGGCCGGTGAACTCGTCGACGATCACCACCTCGCCGTTGCGCACGATGTACTCGACATCGCGCCGGTACAGCGAGTGCGCGCGCAGCGCGGCGTTGAGGTGATGCATCAGGCGGATGTTCGACGGATCGTAGAGGCTCTCGCCTTCGCGCAGCAGCCCGCCCTTGATCATGAGCTCCTCGACGCGCTCATGACCGGCCTCGGTGAGATGCACCTGGCGCTGCTTCTCGTCGACCATGAAGTCGCCGTCCGGCTCGGGCTCGCCGGCCTTCGGCGCCGGGCCCTCGGCGCGGCTCAGCCGCGGCACGAGCCGGTTGATGGCGACATAGGTGTCGGTGCTCTCCTCGGCCGGTCCGGAGATGATGAGCGGCGTGCGCGCCTCGTCGATGAGGATCGAGTCGACCTCGTCGACGATCGCGAACGACAACGCGCGCTGCACGCGGTCCTCGAGCCGGAACGCGAGGTTGTCGCGCAGGTAGTCGAAACCGAACTCGTTGTTGGTGCCGTAGGTGATGTCGCAGCCGTAGGCCGCGCGCTTCTCGTCGGAGGACTGGCCGTTGCGGATCACGCCGACCGTGAGGCCGAGGAAGCGGTAGACCGGGCCCATCCAGTCGGCGTCGCGCTGCGCGAGGTATTCGTTGACGGTGACGACATGGACGCCCTCGCCGGTGAGGGCGTTGAGGTAGGCCGGCAGCGTCGCCATGAGGGTCTTGCCCTCGCCGGTGCGCATCTCGGCGATGCGGCCGCGGTGCAGGGCGGCGCCGCCGATGAGCTGGACATCGAAGTGGCGCATGCCGAGCGTGCGACGGGCGGCCTCGCGGACCACCGCGAAGGCCGCGGGCATGAGGGCATCGAGCGTCTCACCGGCCGCGAGCCGGGCCCGGAACTCGGCGGTCTTGGCGCCGAGCGCCTCGTCGGAGAGGGCCTGCAGCGCGGGCTCGAAGGCGGCCGCCGCCTTGACCTCACGGGAGGAGGATTTCAGGAGGCGGTCGTTGCGGCTGCCGAACAGCCTGGTGAGAAGGTTGCGCACGCGGGGGGAGACCTTGCGGAAAGGGCCGATATTCTACGGGGAGATGGGGGTTCCGCGCAGGATTGCAAGGCGGGGCGGTCGCCGACCGGGCGCCGACGAGCCCGCTGCGGCGTCAGCCGCGGTCGGAGGACGGGTTGGTCTCAACCGTCGATGTACGACAGAGGGTTGACCGGGCGACCGCTGCGCAACACCTCGAAGTGCACGTGCGGACCGGTCGACCGGCCGGTCGAACCCATCTCGGCGATGCGTTGGCCACGGGTGACCGTGTCGCCGACCTTCACCAGGTTCTTGCGGTTGTGGCCGTAACGGGTGACATAACCGTCGCCGTGGGTGATGTCGACCACATATCCGTATCCGTCCTTGAAGCCGGAGAAGGTCACGAGACCGGCCCCCACCGCGACCACCGGATCGCCGTGGTTGCCCGCGAAATCGACGCCGCGATGCAGCGTCGAGACGCCGGTGAAGGGGTCCTGGCGGTAACCGAAACCCGACGACAGGAAGCCGCGCTCGACGGGGCGCCCTTCCGGCAGGATCTGCGCGCGCAGCTCGCGCTGCAGCAGGATGGACTCGATCGCGTTCAGCTGCGAATCGCGCTGCGCCAGACGGCCCTCGACATCGTCGATGAGACGCGAGATGTCGGGCGCCTGCGCCGGAAGACCCTCGGACTCGGGGCCACCGCTGCCGGGCGAGATGCCGAAGTCGAACTCGCGCGAGTCGAGATCGGCGAGCTCGGCGACGCGTCTGCCGAGCGCATCGAGACGGACCACATGCGCGTTGACCTGGCCGATGCGCGCGGAGAGCACATCGACGCGCTCCTGCAACTGGCGGCGGAGTTCGGTGAGTTCCTGCTTCTGGACGAGCGCGGAACGCGCAAGCGCGGCGGGGCTGCCGTCGCCGAACTGCGCGCGCTGACCGAGCGTCACACCCGCCATGAACACACCACCGAGCAACGCCACCGCGGCGCAGGCGCCGACGCCGAGCGCCACCGGGCTTGCAAGGTCGATGCGCGCGACGCCCGAGGCGCGACGCCAGAGCAGCGACAGGCTCACGCCCGCAGCTCCGACGCCGACACCCGGCGCGACACGATGCTCGCCGTCGTGGAAGATGGCATAGTCCCCCCGGCAGATTCCCGGGCGCCTCCGGCGGCAAGCCGACCGAGAGACGCAAGAGGCGCGACTATGCCCAAACC
>DAIMYL010000233.1:0-3187 GCA_036734505.1 Steroidobacteraceae bacterium
CCCTCGCTGCGCTCGAGCGCGCGCTGACGCTGCCGGGTGGGCAACACCATCCGGCCTTTGTCGTCGAGGGTGACCTTGCTTGCGCCGCGGAACATGACCTGTGAACGGGCGGTATACCGCCCATTTCGCCCCACTTTCTACCACTTGGCGCCACTATAGAAATCGCGCGCCCGGGGTGTCAACGGTCTCGACGAAAAAAATTTCCGCAGCGCCAACAACTTACAGCCGCTCGTGAGCCGCTGCAACCGTCCTGCAACATCAAACTTCTTGGGGTTTCAGAGAGTTGCCCGCGATTGCTCACGCGGGCGTTCAGAAAGAGGAAGGAGTCGGCCGATAAGCCGGGTTCTGTCGTGGGCGATCATTCCTCTGGGACGCCCGTCACCGGACGCCTCAAGCAGCCTACCCGGAAGTCACGCTCGGACACGGCGCTGCAGGTTTCCCTGCGACTTCCCTATTTGGCCTTGCTCCCGGTGGGGTTTGCCGTGCCACGCCCGTTGCCGGCCGCGCGGTGCGCTCTTACCGCACCATTTCACCCTTACCTGCGTTGCCTTCCCTGACGGGGAGTTGGCGCATCGGCGGTATCTTTCTGTTGCACTTTCCGTGGGCTCGCGCCCCCCAGGCGTTACCTGGCACCGTGTCCGAAGGAGCCCGGACTTTCCTCCACATCTCGTGAGAAATGCAGCGATCACCTGGCCGACTCCGGGGTGCACCATACGCGTCGATGGACGAAACGACAATCGACACCTGCCGACGGCCGCCCGCGTCGTCACCCGCGCTCGGGCGCGAACTGCACCGCGAGCGCGTAGGCCTCCGCGCGCGGCACATCGCAGGCCGCCGCCGCGAGCGCCGCCGCTTTGGAGGCGGGCAGATGCACGAGCGCGGCGCGCAGCGTGCGCTCGAGCTGCTGCTGCGCCGCCGGATCGCGCGGTCCGCCCCCGTCCGCCCGCTCGGGCCTCGGCGCACCGGCCACCACCAGCGTGATCTCGCCGCGTGCCAGGTCGGCATCGTCCACGGCGCGTGCAGCCAGCTCGCCGAGCGTGCCGCGATGCACGGTCTCGAACATCTTGGTGAGTTCGCGCGCCACGGCGGCCTCGCGCGCCGCACCGAACGCCGCCGCGCAGTCGGCGAGCGACTCCGCGATGCGGTGCGGCGCCTCGAAGAACACCATGGTGCGCGGCTCGAGCGCGAGGGCGGCGAGCCGCGCGCGGCGCTCGCCGGTGCGCGCCGGCAGGAAGCCCTCGAAGCAGAACCGCTCGGTCGGGATCGCCGCCACGCTGAGCGCGGCGGCGATGGCCGTCGGTCCCGGCACGGTGCGCACGGCGATGCCGGCCGCCGCGGCGCGGCGCACCAGTTCGAAGCCGGGGTCGGAGAGCAGCGGCGTGCCGGCGTCGCTCACCAGCGCCACCGCCTCACCCGTCTGCAGCCGTGCGAGCAGCTCATCCGCGCGGCCGCGCTCGTTGTGCGCATGCAGCGAGACCATGGGCTTGCGCAGCCCGAGCGAGGCCAACAGCTGCCCCGTGCGGCGCGTGTCCTCGGCGGCCACCACATCGGCCGCCGCGAGGGCGTCGCGGGCGCGCGGCGCGAGGTCGGCGAGGTTGCCGATCGGCGTGGCGACCACATCAAGGCGTCCCACGCGCGCCGTTTCCCGCTCGTCAGCCACTATAATCCCGCTCCATGTTGCGCCACCGGCATGCTGCCCCTGCGGGCGGCGGACTGCAATCCATGACACGCGCCGCCCTGCCCTGCTCTCCGTCGCTGCGGACCGTCGCGCTCGCACTGCTGTCCGCAGCGCTGCTGGCAGGCTGCGCCACCGCGCCGCCGCGCGAAGCGGCGACTCCGGAACGCGCCGCGGCGCTCGCAGGCCGCGGCGACCACGCCGCCGCAGCGCTCGAGTATGACGCGGTCGCGGCGGTCGCCGTCGGCGTCATCGGCAACGACTACCGTCTGCTCGCGGCGCAGCAATGGCTGGCCGCCGGCCGCGCCCCGGAGGCGACGGCGGCGCTCGCGCGTCTCGCGGAGCCGCTCGAACCCGCGCAGGCGACGGCCCGTGACCTGTTCGCGGCGGAGGCCGCGTTGCTCACGGGCGACGCAGCGCGCGCCTGGTCGCTGCTCGGCGCGATGACACCACCCGCCCCGGACGCGGATTTCGAGCGCTTCCACGCACTGCGCCAACGCGCCGCACTCGCCACCGGCCGGCCGCTCGAGGCGATCGCCAGCGAGCGGGTTCGCGAGACGCGCGTCACCGACCCCGCGCGGCGTGCAGCGCTGCGTGAGGAACTGCTCACCCAGCTGCGCCGGGCGAGCGCCCAGGGGCTCGCCCTCGACCCGCGCAGCGCAGGGCGCGATGCCGTGGCCCGCGGCTGGCTGGAGGCCGCTCCGCTTGCGGCGCGGGCCGCAGCCGCACCGGCCTCGTCCAACGCGGCGATCGTCGCGGCCTGGAAGAAGCGCTATCCCGATCATCCTGCCGGCGCGGCGCTCGCCGCGACGAACATCGCTTCGGCCAGCTCCTCGGCCGGCGCTGCGGCCGGCGTTGCGGCAGCTGCGGGCGCCGTCTCCGGCACCCCCGGCATCGCAGGCGCGGCGACCACACCGGCGCCCGCGACGCTCCCTCCCGGCGCGCATGTCGCGGCGCTGCTGCCGCTCAGCGGCCGCAACGCCGCGGTCGGTGCGCAATTGCGCGACGGCTTGCTCGCCGCCTGGTTCGCGCAACCGGCGGAGGGCCGGCTGCCGCTGCGTTTCTACGACACCGTCAGCGGCACCGAGGGGACTTCGGTGGTCGCGGACCGGCTCGCGGCGGCGCGCGCGGCGGGCGCCGTGTCCATCATCGGACCGCTGCTGCGTGAGGATGTGATCGCCGCGGCGGGCGCGTGGTCGGGCCTCGCCGCCGACGCCCCGACGCGCGGCGGCGGCTCCCCCACCCTGCTCGCACTCAATTTCCTGCCGACCGAGGCCGGCGCAGCGCCCGCCGGCCTGCTCCAGTTCGGTCTCTCGCCGGAGGATGAAGCGCGCGCCATCGCGCGGCGCGCCATCGCCGCCGGGCAGCGCCGCGCCGTGGCGCTGGTGCCGGCCGGCGACTGGGGGCAGCGCGTGCTGCGCGCCTTCCGTGAGGAGTTCGAAGCGGGCGGCGGCACGCTGCTCGCGAGCCGCCCGGTGCAGGGCCGCGACCACAGCGCCGCGATCCGCGCCG
>DAIMYL010000234.1:0-3174 GCA_036734505.1 Steroidobacteraceae bacterium
GCGAGGCCGCGGCCGCGCTCACCCGCGAGCTGCGCGACTGGGTGGCCGAGCAGCTGGGCGCGATCGCCAAGCCAGAGGACATCCGTTACGCCGACAACCTGCCCAAGACCCGCTCGGGGAAGATCATGCGCCGTCTGCTGCGCTCGGTCGCCCGCGGCGAGGCCATCACCCAGGATGTCAGCACCCTGGAGAACCCGGCCATCATCGACCAGTTGCGGGGATAGCGCGGAACGGGCCCATCGCCACGCGCTGCCCGGATCGTTTTGTTGCATGAAAGATACAGTTCGTCGAGGGTACTGTTTCAGCGACCCGTTCCTGCCTTAACATGCGCCATTCGGGTGGTCATCCCCGACCGGAGGTATCTCGATGAAGATCAACAACGCGCCGCTGGCGCTCGTCGTTTCGCTGGGCGCTTCGGCCCTTGCCGGCCAGTCCGCGCTGGCTCAGTCGGGTGGCGCGACCGCGCAGGGCCCGTCCCTCGAGGAAGTGGTCGTCACCGCACGTAAGCGCGAAGAGTCGCTGCAGGATGTGCCGCTGCCGGTCACCGCGCTCACCGAGGCCGACATCTCGAACCGCCAGGTCACCTCGCTCGACGATGTCGCGAAGTTCACCCCGGGCCTCGTCTTCTCCAAGGTCTTCGGTCGCGCCACCGAGCGCCCCGTCGTCCGCGGCCTCGCCAGCGTCCTCGCGGGCACCAACGCCTCGGTCGAGACCGGCGTCGCCTACTTCGTCGACGGCGTGTACTACCCCGGCGACATCCAGAGCCTCGACATGAACGATGTCGCGCGCGTCGAGGTGATCCGCGGCCCGCAGAGCGCGCTCTACGGCCGCAACACCTACGCGGGCGCCATCAACTTCGTCACCAAGCGTCCCGGCGACGCCACGACCGGCTCCGTCTCGGCCAGCTTCGATCCCGATGAGCGCAACCTGAGCGCACGCCTCGCGGCGCGGCCGGCCGATTGGCTCGCCGTCACCCTCAACGGCCGCTACTACGACTTCGACGGCCAGTGGACCAACAAGCTGACGGGCCGCAAGGTCGGTTTCGAGAAGACCAGCTCCTTCGGCGGCACGGCGAACCTCACGCTCACCGAGAACACCGAACTGCGCCTGCGCTTCCAGCGCAACCGCGACCGCGACGGCTCGCGGCCGATCTTTTACCAGTCGGGCGCCGAGAACAACTGCTTCCCGGGCACCCGCTCGCTCGGTTCGTACAACTCCACCTCCACCGACAACACCAACCAGTGGTATTGCGGTGAGGTCAAGCCGCGCGACATCTACCTGAACGACGCGCCGGTCACGCAAGGCTTCCCGCCGCTGCTCGGCATCCCGAGCACGCTGCGCGGCCAGCCCGCCGGCGCGCTGATCTACGACACCCGTGCGGGCCTGCCCTTCTCGGGCGTCGAGCGCGACCTCGACCTCTTCACGGCCTCGTTCCGCTGGGACATCCTCGGCTCGGGCTACTCGATGGTGCTGAACGGCGGCACGCGCGAGGAAGACCGCAAGACGGGCGCGGACAGCGACCACTCGCAGGTCAACATCATCGGCCCCGACATCAACGGCGTGCGTGCGCTCGCCACCGGATCGTCGGCCGCCCGCGACACCTACGAGGACTGGTCGGGCGAACTGCGCATCGAGTCGCCGCAGGACGACCGCTTCCGCTGGATGCTGGGCGTCTACCACTTCGAGTGGGAGAACCGCAATTACCGCATCGACTTCGCGAGCCCGGGCGGCCAGACCCGTCCGTCGCAGGTCTTCGACATCATCAACACCGGTTACTTCGGTTCGGTGGGCTTCGATTTCACGGACCGCCTCTCGGCGACGCTCGAGATGCGTAGCGCGACGGAGCGCAAGGGCCAGATCGACTGGACCCAGGTGCCGAACGTGCCGGCCGGTCCGACCGCCGCGCCGACCTACGACTCGAGCATCCGCGGCAACGACGAGTGGAAGTCCACCACGCCGCGTGCGACGGTCGACTTCAAGCTCAACGAGGATGTGACCCTGTTCGCCATCTGGGCGAAGGGCTACAAGCCGGGCGGCTTCAACGGCGCGGTCGCCATCACCAACGGTCGTCCGCTCGACGAGTCGTTCAAGCAGGAGGAGTCGGTCAACTACGAGCTCGGCATGAAGTCGCAGCTGATGGACCGCCGCCTGACGCTGAACGTCTCGGTCTTCAAGATGAAGATCGACGACATCCAGCTCACCACCCCGATCACCAACGCCACCACCGGCGCGGTGACCTCGATCTCCACCAACCAGGGTGACGGCGAGATCAAGGGTCTCGAGATCGAGAGCCGCTTCGCCGCGACCGACGACCTGACGCTGGGCTTCACCTACGCGCTGGCCGACACCGAGTTCACCAGCGGTTGCGACGACTTCCAGTGGCAGATCACGAGCGGCGGCGGCATCTTCAACCCGGCCAACCCGACCGATCCGGCCCGCAACCTCAACGGTCGCGGCAGCTGCTCGATCGTCGGCAACCCGTTCCCGCTGGCGGCCAAGCACACCGCCTCGCTCACCGCGGACTACAGCCGTCCGGTGTTCGGCGGCGGCTACCGTCTGTACGTGAACAGCGACCTGTCGTACACCAGCAAGAAGAACATCCAGGTGCACAACACCGCCTACACCGGCTCGGCGCTGCTGATGGGCGCGCGCGTCGGCATCGAGACCGACAACTGGCGGGCCGGCATCTACGGCCGCAACCTGCTCGACGAGTCCTCGGCGGTCGGTGCGACGCGCTGGCTGCACTCCTACCTGTTCGGCATCCCGGCGACCGCCGGTCCGGCGGCGACGCTCGATCCGGGCCTGCCGTCGACCGCCGTGGCCGCGTACTCGCTGCCGCGCGGCATCTTCGGCACGCTGCGCCGCGAGCGCCAGATCGGTCTGGAGCTGAACTACAAGTTCTGATCGTCCTCAAGGCGATGACGGACCGGGCCCGGCGGGAGACCGCCGGGCCCTTTTCTTTGTAGGCGAAGCGCCCTCGTCGGTCGGTCAGCGCGCTGCGCCGCGCAGCGCCGCGACCGCGGTGTCCGGGAAGTCGCTGAACAGCGCATCGACGCCGAGCGCGGCGAACTGGCGGTACTCGGCGGCGGCATCGCCGCCGTAGTCGGCGGCGAGGTGCATCGGTTCGTCGCGGAAGGTCCATGGATGGACCTCCAGCCCTGCCGCATGCGCGAG
>DAIMYL010000235.1:0-3159 GCA_036734505.1 Steroidobacteraceae bacterium
GCGGCGGCGTAGACCTCGGCGGCGGACCCTGCCACGGTGGCGCCGGCGGCCCGGTAGGCCTCGTCGCTGAAGTTGGCGGCATCGCCCGCGCCCGTCTCGACGCAGACCTTGAAGCCGAGCTTGAGGAGCTTCTCGACCACCTCGGGCACGGTGGCCACGCGCTTCTCGCCGGCGAAGGTCTCGCGCGGCACTCCGATCGTCAGGGACATGCTCACCTCGGGGGTCTGCGAGGGTCGGATATTAGCCTTTCCCCCGGTTTTCGGGGGGACCCCATACCAAAGTGCAGACGACAACGGTCCCGGCACCCGTAGAATCGGGTTGCATGGACCCTCAGGTCTTCCAATCCTTGGCTTTGGTCGCCGTGTTCGGCGCCTTCGCCGCCGCTGAATGGGTGCGGGGCGAACTGCGGCCGCGCATGGCCGGCCGGGAGGACGACCGGCTCGACATCGCCATCCTGCTGGTATTCCCGCTGGTGTTCGCGGGGGTGCTGTCGGCCTCCACCGCGCTCTGCGCCTGGTTGATGCCCGAGCAGCGCGACGCGCTCGCGCACTGGCCGTGGTGGGCGATGGTCGGCACGCTGCTGATCGCGGATGACCTGACGCAGTACTGGTGGCATCGGCTCTCCCACAGCAGCGTCATCTGGCCGCTGCACCGCGTGCACCACTCCGCGGCGTACATGAGCGTGCGCGTCGTCTACCGCAACAACGCGCTCTACTACACCTTCATGCCGGGGCTCTGGCTGAGCGGCGTGCTCGTGTACCTGGGTTTCGGCTGGGTGTATGTCGGCTACACGGTGGTCAAGATCGCCGTCATCATCGGCGCGCACTCGAGCTGGCGCTGGGACGAGGCGCTGTACCGCATCCCCGCCATGCACCCCGTGATGTGGGTGCTGGAGCGGACCATCTCCACGCCGGCGACCCACCACGCGCACCATGCGCTGACGCAGGACGACGGCATCGGTCACTACGCCGGCAACTACGGCAACCTGCTCTTCATCTGGGACATGCTGTTCGGCACGGCGCGCATCACGCGACGCTATCCGCCGGCCTACGGCCTCGCCGACGACCGCGAGCATGGCGCGGAGCGTTGGACGACGCAGATGTTCTACCCGTTCCTGCGCTCACGGCGCCGTGGCTCGGCGTTGAACTGGCCGCCGGGCAGCCCGCCGCGCGAGGGTTGACCGGCCGCGCGGCGTCCGGGCGCCGCCGTCGCGCGGCTATGCCGCGAGCTTCACCGTGACCTGGCCGTCCGGGCCGATGTCCGACACCTCGATGCCCACGCCGAGCTCCGCCGCGTAGCCGAGCAGCCGCGGCTTGAGCCAGCGCTCGTGCAGTTCGCGGTCCGTGAGGTCCGACTGGCCGTTCCGGCGCGCGACGCCGAGCACCTTGGAGAAGGGGAAGGTGAAGCTGCGTTTGCCCGGCTCGCTCTTGAGGTCCATGCACAGCTGGTAGAGGCAGGCCGTGCGGTCGAAGATGCCGGCGAGCGCGATCTCCTTCTCGCCGGTCTTGTCGATCATGCCCTTGAGGCGGGTGAGCATGGGCGCCATGGTCTTGATGTCGTGCGCGACATACTCCTCGAGCAGGCCCCGGTCCTTGAAGAACTGGACCGAGCCGAGGTGCATCTTCACCAGCGCGTCGTTCATGTCGTGCTGGTAGGGCGTGGAATCTTTGAGCGTGCGCAGCGCGAGCGCGACGGCGTCGCCCAGGATCCGCTCGCGGCCCTCGAAGCCGCTGGAGGTGGCGAGCATCGCCGCCATGCCGCCCGGCGCGCCGCCGCCCGCCATCATGGCGCGCACCCAGGGCGGCGGTCCGCCGCCGGAGCCCGGTCCACCGCCCGCGCCGCCTGCGCCGGCCATCATCTTCTTCATGGCCCAGCCGATCAGCTTGGCCTTGAGTCCACCGGGTGCGCCCATGTCCGTCCCCTCCGTCGGTCCGCGGCGTTCAGTCCGCGGCGGTGTCGCTGTACAGCCCCACCGAGTTGCCGCCGCCCTGGCCGCTGCGGCCCTGGCTCGTGGTCACGATGGTACGGCCGTCCGGGCTCACGGCGAGGCCGACGGTGAACGGGTCGACCGCGACGCGGTCCACGACCTGCCAGCGGGCGAGATCGACCTTCACCAGCCGCGACTCGTTGTTGATGGCGGCGTAGAGGGTGCGGCCGTCCGGGGAAAGCGCGATGGTGCGCGCCCCGGCACCCACCGCCAGCGTCTCGCCGCCCGGCCCGTCGACCCGCTTGCCGTCGGCGTCGTACAGCGCCCGCACCATCGCCGCGAGGTCGTACCGGCCGACCGCGCCGCTGCGGTTGCCGCTGGCGTAGAGCGTACGGCCGTCGGTCGAGATGGAGAGGTGCCGCGGGTTGGACACGAAGTCGAGCAGGGTGCCGAGGTAGCGGCCGGTCGCGACCTCGAAGCCCGCAAGTCCGCCGCCGCCCATGCGGGCGACCAGCACCGTCCTGCCGTCCGGCGTGAACACCGTGCCGCGCAGGCAGAAGCCGCAGTTGCTGTCGCGGTTGCCCGTGATGCCCTCGACCGGCAACCGCCGCTCGACGGTCCAGTGCGCGGTGTAGCGGAACTTCGCGGGGTCGTCGCCGCGGATGTCGATGGCGCCGAGGGTGTTGTCGCCCCAGTGCGTGACCACGGCCACGGTGGAGTCGGGCGACACCGCCATGTACTTCGGCAGCGGGCCGGTGGGCATCACGCGCACGATGCGGTCGCTGCGCGTGTCGATGACGGCGAGCGCAGAGGGCGAAGCCGCTTGCGGGTCGAAGCTGCGCCGGTAGTAGGGCACCCAAAGATATCGGCCGCCGTGCGAGAACGCCATCTCGACGGGCTTGCCGCCGAACACATTGCGGCTGCCCTCGCGGCCGTTGAAGTACTCGTAGCCGAAGACCGTCGTCTCGCCGCGGAAGAGCGCCGCGTCGCCCGGGCCGAACTGGTGGCGGATGACCGCGAGGCGCTTGCGTGAGGGCCAGGCGTACACCAGCGTCTCGCCGCCCTCGAGCGCGTTGATGTAGAGCTTGCGGCCGTCGGGCGAGAACGCCGCGGACTTCGGCGAGCGCACGCCCGGGTCGAAGATATCGCCGGCGCGACCGGTGGCGCCGAGCGCCTGGATGCGGCCGGTGCGCTTCAGCCCGGGCTGGGCTGCGGTGTCGGCGGCTGCGGGC
>DAIMYL010000236.1:0-3148 GCA_036734505.1 Steroidobacteraceae bacterium
TTCCCGCACGCCAAGCTGGTGCGCCTCGAGCAGAACTACCGCTCGACCGGCAACATCCTGCAGGCCGCCAACGCGCTCATCGCCAACAACTCCGGCCGGCTCGGCAAGAACCTCTGGACGAGCGGCGGCGCGGGCGAGCCGATCCGCCTCTACGCCGCGTTCAACGAGCGCGACGAGGCGGAGTTCGTGCTGCACCGCATCCAGGAGTGGGTGTCGCAGGGCGGCGCGCGCAGCGAGGTCGCCGTGCTCTACCGCTCGAACGCGCAGTCGCGCGCCTTCGAGGAGGCGTTCATGTCGGCGCGCATGCCGTACAAGGTGTACGGCGGCCTGCGCTTCTTCGAGCGCGCCGAGGTCAAGGACGCGCTCGCCTATCTGCGGCTCATCTCCAACCGCAACGACGACGCCTCCTTCGAGCGCGTGGTCAACCTGCCGACGCGCGGCATCGGCGCCAAGAGCCTCGATGTGGTGCGCAGCGAGGCGCGCAGCGCCGGCGGCTCGCTGTGGACCGCGGCGCTCGCCTGCGTCGCCGACGGCCGGCTCGGGTCGCGCGGCGGCGCGGCGCTGCAGGGCTTCCTGCAGCTGGTGGATTCTTTGACATCGGCGACGCAGGGCCTGGCGCTGCACGAGATCGTCGACCAGGTGCTGGAAGGCTCGGGCCTGCTCGAGCACCACCGCAAGGAGAAGCCCGAGCGCGGCGAGGGCCGCGCCGAGAACCTGCTCGAGCTCGTGTCGGCGGCGCGCGGCTTCCAGCCGGACACGGTCGAGGGCGAGCCGATGCCGCCGCTCGAGTCCTTCCTCGCGCACGCGGTGCTGGAGTCGGGCGAAGGCCAGGCCGAGGCCTGGGAGGACTGCGTGCAGATGATGACGCTGCACACCGCCAAGGGCCTGGAGTTCCCGGTGGTGTTCCTCGCCGGGCTCGAGGACGGTCTCTTCCCGCACCAGCGCTCGCTCAACGACCTGGACAGCCTCGAGGAGGAGCGCCGTCTCGCCTATGTGGGCACGACGCGTGCCATGCGTCGCCTGTACCTCACCTACGCCGAGCAGCGTCGCCTGCACGGCATCGACGGCTACGGCACGCCGTCGCGCTTCATCAAGGAGCTCCCCGAGGAGCTCGTCGAGGAGGTGCGGCCCAAGGTGCATGCCGGGCGCGCCGGCGCGTTCGGGGGCGGCTTCGGCAGCGGCGGCGGATATGGCGGCGGGTACGGAGGCGGCCGCGCCGGCGGCTACGGCGCTGCGCAGGGCGGCGGCGGTGCACAGGGTGGCGGTCGCGGCGGCGCGCGCCCCAGCGCGGTCTCGGGCCTGCGCGCCGAACCCGCTGCGCCCGGCGTGAAGCTCGGCGCACGCGTCCGGCATGCGCGCTTCGGCGCGGGCGTGGTGCTCAGCATCGAGGGCCAGGGTCCGCAGGCGCGCATCCAGGTGAACTTCGAGGGCGAAGGCGCCAAGTGGCTGATGCTGCAGTACGCCAACCTCACGCCGGTCTGAAGCCTCCGCGGGTCGGCTACACTTGCCGCCCATGACCCTGAACGCCTTCCACACGCGGCTCGCGGCCGCGGCGACCGCCCACGGTTCGCTCGTCTGCGTCGGGCTCGACCCCGAAGTCGAGCGTTTCCCGGCCCATCTGCGCGACCGGCCGGACGCCATCCTCGCCTTCAACCGCGCCATCATCGACGCCACCGCCGACCTCGTCTGCGCCTACAAGCCGCAGATCGCGCACTACGCCGCGGTCGGTGCCGAGGACCAGCTGCAGGACACCATCCGCTACATCCGCGAGCGCGCGCCCGGCGTGCCGGTGGTCCTCGACTCGAAGCGCGGCGACATCGGCAGCACCGCCGCCAAGTACGCCGACGAGGCCTTCAAGCGCTACGGCGCCGATGCCGTCACCGTGAACCCCTACCTCGGGCGCGACTCCGTCGAGCCGTTCCTCGAGCATGCCGACAAGGGCATCGTGATCCTCTGCCGCACCTCGAACGCGGGCGCGCGCGAGTTCCAGGACCTCATGGTCGGCGACCGCAAGCTCTATCAGGTGGTGGCGGAGAAGGTCGCCCGGGAATGGAACACGCGCGGCAACTGCCTGCTCGTGGTCGGCGCCACCTACCCGGAGGAGCTCGCCGACATCCGCGCGCGCACCGGCGGCATGACCTTCCTCGTGCCGGGCGTCGGCGCGCAGGGCGGCGATGTGCGCCGCGCCGTGCAGGCCGGCATGACGGCGGACGGCGGCGGACTCGTCATCAACTCCTCGCGCGGCATCCTGTACGCCGGCTCGGGCGAAGATTTCGCGGCGGCCGCGCGCCGTGCGACACTGGAACTGCGCGACGCGATCGACGCCGCGCGGCGCTGACGGCGGCGACCGCCACCGACGACCGCCGACAGGACCACCGGGGGATGCGATGCTGCGACTGACCCGCTATCAATGGATCGTGCTGTTCGCGGCCTGGCTCGGCTGGGGCTTCGACATCTTCGACGGCCTGCTCTTCAACTATGTCGCGCCGAACGCCATCCCGACGCTGCTCGGGCTCGAGATCGGCTCTCCCGAGGCGCGCAGCGCCACGCTCTACTGGACCGGTCTCATCACCGCCATCTTCCTCGTCGGCTGGGCGGTGGGCGGCGTGCTGTTCGGGCCGATCTCCGACCGCTACGGCCGCAAGCGCGTGCTGCTCATCACCATGGTGCTGTACGCGGTCGGCACCGCGCTCTGCGCCTTCGTCACCAGCATCGAGCAGCTGATCGTCTGCCGCATCATCGCGAGCCTCGGCATCGGCGGCGAATGGGCGGCGGGCTGTGCGCTCGTCGCCGAGGCCGTGCCCGAGGACCAGCGCGTGCAGGCCGGCGCCGTGCTCTACACCGCGGCGCCGTTCGGGCTGTTCCTCGCGACCGGCGTCAACGCGCTCGTCGCCGGGCACCTGTTCGCCGATGTGCCCGAGGTGTCCTGGCGCTATGTGCTCATCTTCGGCCTGATCCCCGCCGCGTTCGCGTTCTGGATCCGCACGCTCGTCAAGGAACCGGAGCGCTGGGAGCGCACCGCCGCCTCCGCACCGCCGCCGCGGCTGCGCGAGCTCTTCACGCCCGACATCTGGCGCAGCACCCGCAGCGGGTTGATCGTCGCGGTCGTGGCGCTGCTCACCTGGTGGAGCTGCAACGCCTTCATCCC
>DAIMYL010000237.1:0-3122 GCA_036734505.1 Steroidobacteraceae bacterium
TCACCGGCCGACGACAGCACCACGCCGTCGAGCACCGTGGCGACGCTCGGCTGGGCCGCGATCGCGAAGTTGATGGTGCCGACACCGCGCAGGAACAGCGACTGGTTCAGCGAGGTGTTGGTCTTGCGGATGTTGAGCGACGGCACGAGCGCGCGCAGCGACTCGATGTTGTAGCTCGCGGTGGACTCGGCGAGCGCACCGCTGACGACGCTGACCGCGATGGGCACGTCCTGCAATTTCTGTTCGCGCTTCTGCGCGGTGATGACGATCTCGTCGAGACGCTCGACGCCGTCCTGGGCATGGGTCCCCGGCGCCGCGAGCATCGCGCAGATCCCCGCGACCGCACCCGCAACCAACTTGTTTCGAGTCGACATCATGATTCCCCTGTGTTGTACCGACGCAACGAGCGTGGCCGGCATAAGGCTGCCGGCACGCTAACAAAGATGTTCCCATCAGACAAGACACCGCGGCGGGTCTGCGACGGAGTGTTCATGCCTGCCAGTGCTCCGTGGCGACGATGGCGCCGCGCAGCGGTCCCGCGGGGCCGCCCAACGGGATGCGTGCGCCGCGGCGCGCGAACACCGCGATCTCATCAAGAGCGAGGCGCAGGCGATGCACCCTGCCGCCCTCCATCGGCCGACGGTCCGGGAAGCGCACCCACTCCCCGGCGGGCAGATAGACCGTCACTTCGCCGTCCGGGCGCAGGCAGGGCGCGACCAAGAGGTCGTCGCCGAGGAAGAACTGGTCCTCGAAGGCCCAAGACGCGCGGTCATCGGGGCAGGCGATGACCATCGGCCGCTGCACCGGCAGACCGGTCGCGGCCGACGCACCCACCGCCTGCCACAGATAGGGCAGCAACCGCTGCCGCAGCGCCAGCGCGGCGCCCGCGACGCGCTCGGCCTCGGGTCCGTAGGACCAGGGCTCGCGCGGCCCGATGCCGTGCAGGCGCAGGTGCGCCGAGAACACCGCCGCCTGCAGCCAGCGGACATAGAGCACGGGGTCGCGGGTATCGCCGTAGAAGCCGCCGACATCGGTGGCGTAGTACGGCGCGCCGGTGAGCCCCCAGGAGATGCCGCTGCGCAGGTTGCCGGCCAGCCCGCCCCAGTCGGCCTGCGGATCGCCGCCCCACTGCGAGGGATATCTTTGGGAGCCGGACCACCCGGCGCGGCTGAAGAGGAACGCGCCGTCGCGGCCGAACTTCACCGCGGCCTCGTAGACGCAGCGGTTGTAGAGCAGCGCGTAGATGTTGTGCAGCGCGTCGCCCTGCGAGCCGTCGTGCGCGAGCATGTGCGGCTCGATCTGTTCGCCGAAGTCGGCCTTGATCATGTCGACGCCGAGCTCGAACAGGTCGCGGTGCTGGTCGCGCCAGAACGCGTAGGCCTCGGGATGGGTGAAATCCACCACGCCGGACTCCGGCAGCTGCGTCAGCACCGCGCCGAACGGTTCCGGGTCCCAGGCGTAGCGGTACGGCTCGCCGGTGCGCGCATCGCGCAGCAGCCAGCCCTTCGCGGCCATCTCGGCGAACAGCGGATGCCGCACCGACACCAGCGGGTACTCCCACACGCAGATGCGGAAGCCCATGGACTTCAGCTCGTCGATGACCGGCTTCGGGTCCGGGTAGCGCTTCGGGCACCACTCGAACGCGAAACGCGTGTCGGTGTCCTGCCAGGCGCGGCCGTCGAAGGTGATGACCTCGCAGGGCAGCCCGCGTGCGCGCACCTCGCGCGCCACAGACAGGATCTCGTCTGCGTCCTTGTAGTAGGCCTTGGAGAGGATGGTGCCGAGGCTCCACGGCGGCGGCTCGGGCGCGCGGCCCGTGAGGTCGGTGTACTGGCGCAGCTGCGCCGCGCCGTCGGCGCCGGTCAGCACGAAGACATCGAGCCCCTCGCCCTCCACCGCCAACAGATACGCGCGCTGCGACCACGGTCCGAAGCCGACGCCATGGGTCACCGGCGCAGGGCCGTGCACGAACACGCCCCACCCCTCGGGGCTCCAGGCGAACGGCGCGTTCTTGTAGCTGCGCTCGGCGTTGAGACCCAGCGCATCGTGGTTGTAGGAGCGCAGCCACTGCCCGCGCTTGTCGAGCTTGCCGGATTTCTCGCCGAGCCCGTACACCGGCGTGTCGGCGCCGAGATCGACGGTGAAGAGCCAGCGCCCCTCATGGCGCGCCAGTGGCGGCAGCCGGAAACGGCGCACGAAATGGCCGTCGGTGGACGAGGCCTGCACGCGGCGACCGTCCTGCCGCAGCTCGAAGTGGAACGGCGCATGGCCGACCGTGAGCTCGAGCACGGCGCCCGCCGCGGTGCGCGCGGTGACGCGCGTGCCGCCCTCGACGGCCTCGAGCGCGAGCGGCAGCGGTGCGGGCGGCGCGAGCAGGATGCCGTGATCGCGCACCGGCGGTCCGACGCGCAGGCGCAGCCCGTGATCGTGCAGCGTGAGCACGATCCCGCTCGCGGCGACACCGCCCTCGGCGCGGTCGACGGGTGCGATCGGCAGGCGCAGCTCGTGGCCGGCGCCCGCGGCGACGAGCGCCGGCGCGCCCGTGACGGCGAGCGCCGGGATGCGGCCCCAGTTCGGGACGCCGGGATCCATCAGGCGAGCTCGAGCACCGGGATCTGCCAACGCCGCGCCAACGCGCGCAGCGCCTCGCGATGGTCGCCGTAGGCGAGCGCGAAGTGGTGCTCCAGCGCCTCGTCGAGGATCCGCTGGCTGACCTCGCCCGCCGGCCGGTCGAAGCGCACCGTGCCCGAGCAGCCGGTGAAGGCCATCGGCGCACGCAGCACCTCCGCGCCGGCGATCACGAGCTTCAGCGCGTTGCGCGAGCGTGAGATGCGCGCCAGCGTGATGCGGCCCGGCTTGATCGGGAACTGGTGCAGCAGCGGCATGCGGCGGTTGGTGTGGATGGTGGCCTCGGGCTTGAACTCGGGGTCGCACATGGAGAGCGGCGCGAGCCCGCAGTGCCACAGCACCGCGGTGTCGTCGGCGGCGGTGATGTCGACGAGGTCCGCCATCCATGCAGGCTCGCCCGCGAGCTCCTGCAGCACGAGCTGCGTCATCGAGCCGTTGACATCGGCCTCGCAGGCCGACGGCACCTTCTTCTGGTTCATCATGGCCATCGGCCC
>DAIMYL010000238.1:0-1725 GCA_036734505.1 Steroidobacteraceae bacterium
TGCCGCCCTCGCGGTCCTCGTACACGAACTGGTTCGGGGTCCACTTCGCGACCGCCGGCCCCGAGACCTCGTAGAAGGTGCGCGTGCCGTCCTTCCAGGAGCGCATGTCCTTGCCGTGGCGGTCCCAGAAGTCGGCGGCCAGCGCCTCATGGCCGGTGTAGAGGACATCCGCGTCCTCGATGGTGCGGTCGCTGAAGTAGTCCTCGGCGTGCACGCCGACCACGGCGGCCTTGATGCGCAGGTTGATGTCCTTCGACACCAGCACCACGCGGGCCTCCGGGTGCAGCGCCTGCAGCGCCAGCGTCTGCGCGAGGATGGCGTTGTCGTTGCCGGTGCCGGGCAGGGTGTCGGGCAGCCGGCCCGAGAGCTGCTGCGTCTGGAAGAAGAGCCGGCCGGAGGAGGGCGCCTTGCCGCGGTTGCCCATCGGGTTCGAGGGCAGCGGCAGGCCCGTCATGATCTGCTCGCGCGTCGCATCGCGCATGAGCTCATCGAGGAAGCGGCTGACCTGGCGGACATTGCGCGAGGCCTCCGAGAGGCCCTTCTTGTTGGCGTCGAGCTCCTCGAGCACCACCATCGGCAGGTAGATGTCGTGCTCCTCGAAGCGGAACACCGCCGCCGGGTCGTGCATCAGCACATTGGTGTCGAGCACGAACAGCCGGCGCTGCCGTGCGCTGCGGCGGCGCGTCAAGACGCCTTCGCCGCGGTGAGGACCTCCGCCGCATGGCCGTCGGCCTTCACCTTGCGCCACTCCGCGAGCAGCGTGCCGTCAGGCCCGATCAGGAAGGTGCTGCGCTCGATGCCCTTCACCTTCTTGCCGTACATGTTCTTCTCGCGGATCACATCGAAGAGCGTGCAGAGCGCCTGGTCGGCATCCGACAGCAGCTCGTACTTCAGCCCTTCCTTGTCCTTGAACTTCTGGTGCGAGGCGCAGGAGTCGCGCGAGACGCCGATGACCGTGGTGCCCGCCTTCTTGAAGGCGCCCGCGAGCGCCTGGAACTGCTGGGCTTCCACCGTGCATCCGGAGGTCATGTCCTTCGGGTAGAAGAAGAGCGCCACCTTGGACCCTGCGGCGTCCTTCAGCCGCCACTTGCCACCGTCGGTGGTGGTGGCCGTGAAGTCCGGCACCTTCTTGCCGACGCTCACGCCGGTCGGGGTCTTGGGCATGCGGGGTCTCCTATTTCACGGCCTCGAGGATGGCGTCGAGGTTGCGCGCGTCGCAGAAGTCGAGGAACTCCTCGCGCAGCTGCCCGAGGTGCAGCCGCTCGGGGATGCTGATGTCGAGCTGCACGCTGAACATCTGCGCGCCGGTGTGCGCGGCGGCGTAGTTGCTGGTGGTGACGGCCGCGATGTCGATGCCGCGCTTGGCGCAGAAGCCCGCGAGCGCCGCCACCACGCCCGTCTGCTCGAGGCAGAGCACATCGATGGTGTAGGGGAGCTCGGCGCGCACGCCGCGCGGCTCGGTGCGGCGCAGGTGGATGGTGAGCCCGCTCTCCTCGGCGAAGCGCGCGACCTCGGTCTCGAGCTTGGCGAGCGAGTGCCAGTTGCCGGAGACCAGCATCACCATCGCGAACTCGCTGCCGAGGCTCGCCATGCGGCTCTCGCCGATGCTGCCGCCGCAGTCGCTGATGACCTTGGAGAGGTCGTGGACGAGTCCGGTGCGGTCGGGGCCGATGGCCGAGATGGCGATGTGCTGCTTCATGGGACGGTGCGAGTGTACCGGACTCG
>DAIMYL010000238.1:1825-3118 GCA_036734505.1 Steroidobacteraceae bacterium
GCGGCCCGTAACATCCGCGGATGTTCACCGGGAGCCTCGTCGCCATCGTCACGCCCATGCGGGACGACGGCAGCATCGATCTTGCGGCCTGGGACTCTCTGCTTGATTGGCACGCCGCCGAAGGCACCGCGGGCATCATCGTCGGCGGCACCACCGGCGAATCCGCCACCCTCACCGACGACGAACTCCAGACCCTGGTGCGCGCCGCCGTGGCGCGCGTCGGCGGCCGCCTGCGCGTGATCGCGGGGGCGGGCGTGCCCTCGACCGCGGTCACCGTCGAGCGCGCGCGGATGCTCTCGGCGCTCGGCGTCGATGGCCTCTTGGTCGTCACCCCGGCCTATGTGAAGCCCACCCAAGAGGGCCTCGTCCGCCACTACACCGCCGTGGCCGCGGCGAGCACCGTGCCCGTCATCCTCTACAACGTGCCCGGCCGCACCGGCGTCGACATGCTGCCCGCGACCGTGGGGCGCCTTGCCGCCGTGCCCGGCATCGTCGCCCTGAAGGAAGCCGTGGCGGGGGCAGGGCGGGTGCGCGAACTGCGCGCCGCGGCGCCCGGCATCACCGTGCTCTCGGGCGACGACCCGACCGCGCGCGAGGCGATCCTGGCCGGGGCGCGCGGCGTGATCTCCGTCACCGCCAATGTGGCACCGCGCCTGATGGCCGAGATGGTGGCCGCCGCCGCCGCGGGGGATGCCGCCCAAGCGGCCGCCCTCGACGACCGCCTCGCGGGGCTGCATCAGGCGCTCTTCGTGGAACCCAACCCCATCCCCAGCAAGTGGGCCTTGGCCCGCATGGGCCGGATGCCGGGCGGCATCCGCCTGCCGCTCACCCCGCTGACCCCGGCCGGGGAGGAACCCGTGCTGTCCGCGATGCGCCGGGCGGGTATCATGCCGGGCTGAAGACCCCGACCCGGAGCCGAACCATGTCCCGCCTGCGCCCCGTGCTGCTGATCGCCGCCTGCCTGCCGCTGGCCGGCTGCGGGACGGTGTTCGCCACGAAGTGCGCCAAGCCCCAGGACTTCGCCTCGGCCGTGGACAACCCGCCGCTCAAGGTGCCCGAGGGCAAGGACGCACCCGACACCCGCGGCGCCCTCAAGATCCCGCCGCTCGCCGGCACCGAGCCCGAGCGCCCGGCCGACCAGCCCTGCATCGACACCCCGCCGAAGTTCACCCCGGCGGCGCCGCGGCCGACCGCGCCCAAGCCCCCCGCGACTTGATATCATCCGCGCGCCGGAGAGATGGCCGAGCGGTCGAAGGCGCTTGATTGGAAGTCAAGTAACATCGCAAGGTGTTC
>DAIMYL010000239.1:0-3105 GCA_036734505.1 Steroidobacteraceae bacterium
GGCGATGACATGGTGGTTGGTCACCACCTGGCCCGAGGGGTCGACGATGACCCCGGAGCCGAGGGACTGCTCGAGCCGCTGCCGGTAGCGCGGCCCGAGCTCCCCGAACGGGTCCTGCCACAGGTTGCGCGGCAGCCGTTCGGTGACGATCCTCGCCGCGTAGACATTGACCACCGCCGGCGCCGCCTTGCGCACCGCCTCGGCGTAACTGCCGAGCGGCGTCTGCCGGACCGGTGACGCGGGCTCCGCGGCGGCCGGGTCCCCCGGGGTCGAGGCCGCGCCGGGCCCCGCTGCCGTACCTTCCTCGGGTGCCGTCGCCCCGGCGGCCGCTGCGGCCGCCGCAGCCTGCCGCGCGGCCAGACGGTCGGCCAACAGCTCCGGCCGCCACGCCACCGCCAGGAAAGCGATCGCCAGTCCGCCGACCAGCGAGCCGGCGAGGAAGATCACGGCCTTGTGCCAGAGGTTCATTGCGGCGAGGGTGCGCGGGTCCGGGTGGCGGGTCTGCGTGGATATCTGCGTGTATAATGCCGCGCCTTCGAGAGTTAGGCACGAAGACCTGCCGACACGGTCCGTCGGCGGAGCAGCAAGGAGTCAGCACGCGATGAGCGATCCGGTCACGACGCCCCCGGTCTCGACAGAAGAAGAGGTCGACACCAGCCGCCGCAAGTTCCTGACCGCGGCGACGGCCGCCACCGGTGCGGTCGGCGCAGCCTTCACCTTGGTGCCGTTCATCTCGTCGTGGAAACCCTCGGAGCGCGCCCGCGCGCTCGGCGCGCCGCTCGAGATCGACCTCACCAAGCTCGAACCCGGCCAGATGATCACGCAGAGCTGGCGCAAGCAGCCCGTGTATGTCGTGCGGCGCACGCCGGAGTCGGTGGCGGCGCTCGCCAAGGTCACGCCGAGCCTCAAGGACCCGAATTCCGACGCATCCGCGCAGCCCGCCTACGCCAAGAACGAGATGCGCTCGATCAAGCCCGAGATCCTCGTGCTCTACGCGGCCTGCACCCACCTCGGTTGCCTGCCGAAGCAGTACTTCACCCAGGGTGATCCGACCCTCGGCGCGGACTGGCCGGGCGGTTTCTTCTGCCCCTGCCACGGTTCGCGCTTCGATCTCGCCGGTCGTGTGTTCAACGGCTCGCCGGCGTCGCTCAACCTCGCTGTGCCGCCCCACAAGTTCGAGTCCGATTCCATGCTCGTGGTCGGCCTCGACGCCAACGCCCAAGGAGCTGCCTGATGGCCGCCGCCCCCGACGACACCGCCCAGAAGGGCGGATTCCGCGCCTGGCTCAACAAGCGCCTGCCCGTCGACGAGTTCGTCGAGTCGCAGCTCACCGGTTACTTCGCGCCCAAGAACTTCAACTTCTGGTACTTCTTCGGCGCGCTGTCGCTGATGGTGTTCGTCATCCAGATCCTCTCGGGCATCTTCCTGACGATGCACTACAAGCCGAGCGAGGCCGAGGCCTTCAACTCGGTCGAGTACATCATGCGCGAGGTCGAGTGGGGCTGGCTGATCCGCTACATGCACTCCACCGGCGCTTCGTTCTTCTTCATCGTCGTCTACCTGCACATGTTCCGCGCCATGATGTACGGCTCCTACCGTGCGCCGCGCGAGCTGCTGTGGATCTTCGGCATGCTGCTCTACCTCGCGCTCATGGCCGAGGCCTTCATGGGCTATGTGCTGCCGTGGGGCAACATGTCCTACTGGGGCGCGCAGGTCATCGTGAACCTGTTCGGCACCATCCCGGTGATCGGGCCGGGGCTCGTCGAATGGATCCGCGGCGATTACGGCATCGCGGACTCCACGCTCAACCGCTTCTTCGCGCTGCATGTCATCGCGCTGCCGTTCGCCATCGCCTTCCTGATCCTCATGCATCTCGTGGCGCTGCGCCAGACGGGCTCCAACAACCCCGATGGCATCGAGATCAAGGCCAAGCTCGGGGCGAACGGCAAGCCGGTGGACGGCATCCCCTTCCACCCGTACTACACGATCAAGGACCTGGTCGGCGTCGGCGTGTTCCTGCTGTTCTTCTGCGGCGTGATCTTCTTCGTGCCGACCTTCGGCGGTCTCTTCCTCGAGAAGCCGAACTTCGAGCCCGCGAACGCGCTGTCGACGCCCGACCACATCGCCCCGGTCTGGTACTTCACGGCCTTCTACGCGATGCTGCGCGCCGTGCCGGACCAGCAGCTGGGCGCGCTCCTGATGCTGCTCGCCATCGTGGTGCTGTTCTTCCTGCCCTGGCTCGACCGCTCGCCGGTGAAGTCGATCCGCTACAAGGGCTGGATGTCGAAGACGGCGCTCGTGCTGTTCGTCATCTCGTTCATCGTGCTCAGCTACCTCGGGTTGAAGCCGGCGAGCGATCTGTACGTCATCCTGGCGCGCATCTTCACCGCCATCTATTTCCTCTACTTCATCCTCATGCCCTGGTACACGAGCGTGGAGAAGACCAAGCCCGCCCCGGAGAGGGTCACCTACCATGCGTAAGCCGTCCGTCCTGATCGCCGCGGGCCTCGCGCTCTCGGCCGTGCTCATCGCGCCCGCCGCGCGCGCCGCCACCGCCGGTCTGCCGGGCGAGTGGCAGGAGTGGACGCCGGGCAACGACATCACCAACACCGCCTCGCTGCAGCGCGGCGCCGGCAACTTCATGGGCTACTGCGCCGGCTGCCACTCCATCAAGTACGTGCGCTATTCGCGCATGGGCACCGACCTCAAGATCCCCGAGGAGCAGCTCGAGGCCTTGGTGAAGCCGGGCTCCAAGAAGAACGACTACATCACCACTTCGCTCTCGGCGGCCGACGGCGAGGCCTGGTTCGGCAAGGCGCCGCCCGACCTGTCGCTGATCACCCGTTCCAAGGGCAGCGACTACGTCTACCGCTTCCTCAAGACCTACTATGTCGACGAGAAGACGGTGAACGGCACCAACAACCTCGCGCTGCCCGGCACGGCGATGCCCCATGTGCTGTCGGCGTTGCAGGGTGCGCAGGCGCTCAAGACCGTCAAGAAGGACGGCCACGAGCACTTCGAGGGCTTCGAGCAGCTCGAGCCCGGCCAGCTCACCGCCGCGCAGTACGACGAGTTCGTGCGCGACACCGTGAACTTCCTCGAGTA
>DAIMYL010000240.1:0-3102 GCA_036734505.1 Steroidobacteraceae bacterium
TCACCGCGCACCGCGGCGCCGATCAGCGCGTAGCTGCCCCACTGACGCCGCAGCGCTTCGTCGCGTGACAGGCGCCGTGCGAGCAGTTCGCACTCCGCCGGTGGCAGTTCGCCGTCGAACATGGCCGACAACTGGCTCGCTCTTTCGTCTTCAGTCATCCCGCGACCTCGCCTCGTCCAAGGCCACCATCGAAGATCTCGCGCAGTCGGGCATCGACCGCCTCGCGCGCGCGGAAGATGCGCGAGCGGACGGTGCCCACCGGGCAGTCCATGGCGGTGGCTATCTCTTCGTAACTGAGCCCTTCGAGTTCGCGCAGCATGATCGCGGTGCGCAGGTCCTCGGGAAGCTGCTCGATGGCCGCCGTCACCGTGGCGCGGATCTCCTCGGTGAGCGCGAGCGCTTCGGGGGTGGCCGTGTCGGTCATGCGGTCCTGCAGATCGCCGGGTGCGTCGCCGTCGTCGCCGCCGTTGCGGTCGAGGTCGAACTGGACGGGGTTGCGCGCGCGGGCCGCGAGCGCGTTCTTGGCGGTGTTGATCGCGATGCGGTACAGCCAGGTGTAGAAGGCGCTGTCACCGCGGAACCGCGGCAGGGCGCGGTAGGCCTTGATGAACGCTTCCTGGGCAATGTCTTCCGCCTCGGTCTGGTTGCGCACGTATCGCATCACGAGCTTGACGACCTTGTGCTGATAGCGGCGCACCAGGGCATCGAAGGCCCCGGCCTCGCCCTTCTGGGCGCGCTGTACCAGACTGAGATCGCTTGCTTCGGCGTTCACGGGACCGGGCCCCGGACGGGGAACGATGGGCCTCGAGACGCACCTTGCGCCGGTTCTGACCGGGTCAAGCGCAAAAAGTTCTCGTGACGGCGCGGATTTGCGGCAGATGTCATGGTGCGCGTGACCCCTGCCGCAGAGTGTAACCGCTCAGCGGCCAGACCGCCCCGGCCAACTGCGTCCCCGCGCACGGTCGACCCGCCCGAAGGCCGCCGCCGCTTCGATGCCCAGACCGCGACGGCGCAGCAGACTCGCCTCGGCGCCCCACGCACCCACGCGGCGGTAGACCCACCATCCGAGCCCCGGCAGTTCGACGACGCGGTCCCAGTCGTCGGGGGACGGCGGCGGAGCGGACGGCTCAGGCGTCGGCCGGGAGGCGGCGGATCGCCGCCACCAGGGCGGCGAGGTCGGGGTCGGCGGGCGGCTCACCGCGCAAGAGATATCCCGCGAGCTCGGGGTCCTGCAAGCCGAGCAAGCGGTCGAAAACGGCCGTTTCGCCGCTTGACGCGCCCTGCCCCGGTCCGTCCAGCCAACGGACCAGCATCACATCGAGTTCCTTCATGCCGCGCCGGCAGCGCCAGCGCAGCCGGCCGCGATCGACGCCGGGGTCGGCGCTCAAAGATGCTCGCGCTCGGCCATCATCTTCTTGATCTCGGCGATGGCCTTCGCCGGGTTGAGGTCCTTCGGGCAGGCCTCGGTGCAGTTCATGATGGTATGGCAGCGGTAGAGCCGGAACGGATCCTCGAGCGCATCGAGCCGCTCGCCGGTCGCGTCGTCGCGGCTGTCGATGATCCAGCGGTAGGCCGCAAGCAGGGCCGCCGGACCGAGATAGCGGTCGCCGTTCCACCAGTAGCTCGGGCAGGAGGTCGAGCAGCAGGCGCAGAGGATGCAGGCCGAGGGCCGGTCTATCTTCTCCTGGTCCTCGGGCGACTGCAGACGCTCGCGGTCGGGCGGCGCCGGCGTACGCGACTGCAGCCAGGGCTTCACCGAGGCGTACTGCGCGTAGAACTGCGTGAGGTCGGGGACGAGGTCCTTCACCACCGGCATGTGCGGCAGCGGGTAGATCTTGACGTCGCCCTTCACCTCGTCGCAGCTCTTGGTGCAGGCGAGCGTGTTGGTGCCGTCGATGTTCATCGCGCAGCTGCCGCAGATGCCCTCGCGGCAGGAGCGGCGGAAGGTCAGCGACGGGTCGACCTCGTTCTTGATCTTGAGCAGGGCGTCGAGGACCATCGGCCCGCACTCGTCCATGTCCAGCTCGAAGCTGTCGACGCGCGGGTTCTCCCCGCCGTCCGGGTCGTAGCGGTAGACCTTGAAGGTGCGGGTGTTCTTGGCGCCCTCGGGCGCCTTGTGCACCTTGCCGTCCTTCTTGATGCGGGAATTCTCGGGCAGTCTGAACTCGGCCATGGCGGCTGTCCTCAGTAGGTCCGGGCCTTGGGCGGGATCGGGTCGACGTCGGCCGTGAGCGTCGACAGATGCACCGGGCGGTAGTCGATGCGGGCATGGCCCTTGTCGTCCACCCAGCACAGCGTGTGCTTCATCCACTGCGCGTCGTCGCGCTCCTTGAAGTCCTCGCGCGCGTGCGCGCCGCGGCTCTCCTTGCGGTTCTCGGCGGAGCGGATGGTGGCGACCGCCTGACCGAGCAGGTTGTCGAGCTCCATCGTCTCGACGAGGTCGGTGTTCCAGACGAGGCCGCGGTCGCTGGTGCGCACATCGGCGAAGGAGTCGACGGTGCGCTGCAGCTTCTCGCAGCCCTCGCGCAGCGACTCGCCGGTTCGGAACACGGCGGCGTCCGACTGCATGATCTTCTGCATCTCGAGACGGACCTGCGCGGTCGGACGCTCGCCCTTGGCGTTGCGGAAGCGGTCGAGGCGCGACACCGCGAGGTCGCCCGCATCCTTCGGCAGCGGCTTGTGGGAGGTGCCCGGGCGCACGATCGTCGCCGCATGGCGCGCGGCCTCGCGGCCGAACACCACGAGGTCGAGCAGCGAGTTCGAGCCGAGCCGGTTCGCGCCGTGCACCGACACGCAGGCGGCCTCGCCGACGGCCATCAGACCCGGCACCACGGTGTCGGCGTCGCCGTTCTTCATGGTCACCACTTCACCGTGGTAATTGCAGGGGATGCCGCCCATGTTGTAGTGCACCGTGGGCAGCACCGGGATCGGCGCCTTGTTCACATCGACGCCCGCGAAGATGCGCGCTGTCTCGGCGATGCCGGGCAGGCGCTGCTTGATGACCTCGGGCCCCAGATGCTCGAGGTGCAGGTGGATGTGGTCCGCGTCCTTGCCGACGCCGCGGCCCTCGCGGATCTCGATGGTCATCGAGCGCGACACCAC
>DAIMYL010000241.1:0-3072 GCA_036734505.1 Steroidobacteraceae bacterium
GAGCCCTTGAAGAGGTGCTCGTCGAACTTGAAGCGCAGGCGGATGTAGACGCCTTCGCGGGTGTACTCGTAGCCGGCGAGGTCGCGGTCGCCGTCGAAGCCGGTGAGGTTGGCGCCCACCGACAGCCAGAGGTTCTGGCGGAGCAGGCGGCCGACCTCGAAGCCGAACGCCTTCTGCAGCGCGCCGCGCTGGCCGAACTGGGCGGCGGCGAGCAGGCCGACATCCCAGTCCTCCGTCAGGTCGTAGACGACGCGGCCCGAGACCAGCTGCGCGCGGAACTCGTCGCGCACGCCGTTCTCGAAGCGGTCCTTCTGCCACTTGCCGGCGACGCGGCCGGTGATCCACCACGGCCGCGACGGATGCCAGTCCGCGTGCGCGGAGGCGATCCAGGCGCGGCTCGAGAGATCGCCGATGAGCGCGTTGCTCGAGTCCTCCTCGACCTTGTACTCGACCTTCGCCAGCGCGTTGACGCGGTTGGTGTCGGTGTCGCGGTAGGCGAGGCCCAGCTGCGCGCGGTCCTGGAAGACCTCGCCGCCGCGGTCGTACGTCGTCTGCAGCAGGTAGTTGCGCGCGAGCAGCGTCCAGTCACGGTCGAGCTTGCGGGCGATGGTCGCCTGCCACAGGACGGTGTCGAGGCTGTCGTCGTCCGGCGTGCTGCCGATGTCGCCGCTCTGGCGGAACTCGACGCGCGTGCTGGCCCGCCACAGCGCGGCGGAGGTCCAGTCGACGCCGAAGGCCGCGGCGTTGCTCTTGGCGGTCTCGCCCGAGAGCACATCGATCTGCTCGTAGCCCGCCGAGAGCCGCAGGCCTTCGCGCAGGTCCCACGCATGCTGGATGCCGGAGGCGAGCTGCAGGTCGCGGCCCGAGACGGCGTCGCGCAGGCGGTACTCGCTGAATAGCTGCGTGTCGCGGATCCAGGTCGACTCGACGCCGAACGCGAACGCCGAGGCGTCGCGCGCGGTGTCGGTGACGCCCGCCATCTGCACCCAGCCGTCCTGCTGCTCGTAGCGGCCGTAGAGCCGGGTGCGCGGCAGGAACTCCCAATCGGCGCCGATCGCCGCGCGGCGGCGGTCATCACCGTTGATGTCGGTCTCGTACTCGGCGCCGATGCGGAACGGATCGGTGATGCGCCACGACGCGCCGACGCGCACCGTGTCGCTCTCGAGCCGGGTGCCCGCCGGCAGCGTCGACACCGCGGGCGGCAGTCCGCCCTGCACGATCACCGGCAGGCCGGTGGCCGGGTCGAGCACCTGCGCGCCGAAGCCGAGCGCGCCGCCCGCCGAACCGCTGGCGATGCTGCCCGTGAGACCGCCGCCCATGCCGAAGGGCACGGTGAGGAAGCCGTTGCCCTGCGCGCCGACCACCTCTTCGTGGCGACGCACGCCGAGATCGAGGCGCAGCGCCTTCGTGATGTCCCACATCAGACCGACACCTGCCGACTGGCGTTCGCCGCCGCCGGTGTTGCGGTCCTCGCTGCGCCAACCGTCGGCGTAGAGCTGCACAGGCTCGCCGAGCCGCACCGCCGCCTGCGCGAAGAGCTCTTCGCGGCCGCCGGCGAGCGGCGCCGCGGTGTTGTTGAACTGCGGATCGGACCGGCCGTAGGCGACGCGCGCCTCGGTGCGCTCGCCCTGGTGCGCGAACTCGGCGCGCAGCGCCTCGCCCTGCACCTCGCCGACCGCACCCGCGAGCCCCGGGGTCACGGCCTGGTTGGCGGAGTTGGTGTTGACCGTGCTGGTGCTGTCGGCGTACTCGACGACCAGCGCGGTGCGCTCGCCCATGCGCCAGGTGGCGTTGACCGAACGCAGTTCGTAGGGCGCGAGCGGGTTGCGGTCGTCGACATACGAGCCGCCGATTTCGAACGCATCGCCGATGCGCCATTGCGCATCGGCGCCGCCCGCCCAGAAGTCGTTGCCGCCCTGGTCGACCTCGTAGCTGACACGCAGCGACACGGGATTGAGTTCGGCGTCGAACGCCGGCAGGAACTGCGTCAGCAGGATGCGGCCCGAGAACGGCTCGAACACGTAGTCCACGAGCCGCGACAGCGGCCGCACGCTCAGGATGCGCGAGGTCTGGTCGCGGTCGCGCACGACCACCTCGACCTTCTCGCTGCCCTCGAGCACCTCGTTGTTGCGCAGCGCGTAGGGGCCGGAGCCTTGGCTCGCGAACTCCTCGATGACCGAGCGCAGCGAATCCTCGAACACATAGAGGTTGGCGGTGAGGTTCCCCTGCTCGTGGTGCAGGCGCGCGCCGGTGGCGGTGCGGTTCCAGGCGCCGAGGCTGCGCTGCTTGAGCGAGGCGACGCCGCCCTGGCCGAGCGGTTGGGAGAAGCCGTCGCCCGTGACGAAGTCGCCGAACATCGCGTAGCTGCGGTCCTTGTCGACGCGCACATAGACCTTGCTGCCGGAGACGGCATCGAAGCTGCGCAGCGACGAGTCGCCGTAGATCGGGTACATCTCGTCGGGCGAGTAGTCGCGCAGCAGCCGCTGGCGCGTGTCCTTGTCGGAGTCGTAGGCGGCGGTCAGGAGCAGGTCGTCGCCGATCGTGCCCTTGAGGTAGAACGCGGCGCGCGCGGCGGCGTTGGCCTTGCCGTCGTTCCAGCTGCGCGACCAGGCGTCGAGCTGGCGCTCGAAGCCGTCGCCGTTGCGCGAGGCGCCGACCAGCGCCTTGTCGCGGAAGTCGACGATGCCCTCGACGAGGCCCGCGGCGATCATGTCGCGCATCTCGGGCACGAAAGACACGACCCCGGAGGCCTGACGGCCGCCGGCGGTGACGCGCACCATCACATCCTGCGCCTCGGCGGGCGCGAGCAGCTTGAAGCGCGCCACGCCGTCGACGATGGGCAGTTGCACGCCGGGCGTCGCGCGATCGGCGTCGCGGCCGCGCGGGCCGGCTTCGTCGGTGCGCGCACCGGGCAGCAGCAGGCGGCCCGCCGAATGCTCGAGCGTCGCGTATCCGCCGCTGACGGGCTTGCCGTCGGCATCGAACAGGCGCACCACGAATTCGACGGCGCTCTGGCCGTCGGCGGGCACGCCGTTGCGGTCGGCCTCGACGACGATGCGGCTCACCGCGCCG
>DAIMYL010000242.1:0-3072 GCA_036734505.1 Steroidobacteraceae bacterium
CCGAGCCGCGGATAGACATCGGCGCCGCCTTCGGCGAGCACGCAGAACTTGAGCGAGCTGCCCATCGGCACGAACTCGTGGGGGCCGATGCGCCTCAGCAGCGCGTCCAATGAATCGCCGCGATGCGAGCGGCTGCCGACCACGCGCAGCGGCGCACCCGGCGCGCCGGGCGCGCTGCGACCGCCCGCGCGGATCGGTTCGGGTTCGGCGCCCGCGCCGCGCGCACGCCACGCGCCGACACCTGCGATGCCGGAGTACTCGAGGCCGCTCGCCGGCGCGAGGACCACGCCGAGCCGCGGCGCATGATGCTCGACGAGCGCGATGTTGACCGTGTACTCGCCGTTGCCGGACAGGAACTCCCGCGTGCCGTCGAGCGGATCCACCAGCCAGAAACGGCGCCAGACCTCCCGGGTCGCCCAGGCGACATCGGCGGCCTCCTCGGACAGCACCGGCACATCGGGCGTCAGCCGCCGCAGCGCATCGATGATGATGCGGTGCGCAGCGAGGTCCGCCGCGGTCACCGGCGAAGCATCGCCCTTCGCGCGCAGCCCGAGCGCGCCGGCATCACCGGCGCGGTGCGCCCGCTCCACCTCGAGGATCGCCGCGCCCGCCGCGCGCGCGATGCCCCGTACCGCGTCCAGCGACGGGGCGTACGGCGCGTCCACGGCGGCGGGAGGCTGCGGCGCGCCGTCGGTCACGGGAGCGCACCCGTTGCGCGCAACGCCAGCACCGCGGCGACGACCCGCTCCGCCGCGTCCTGCGGCGTGCCTGCGGCACCGTCGAGCCGCAGCTCAGGCGAGGCCGGCGCCTCGTAGGGCGAGTCGACGCCCGTGAAGTTGCGCAGCTCGCCACGACGGGCGCGCGCATAGAGCCCCTTGGTGTCACGCGCCTCGGCGACATCGAGCGGCGTGTCGACGAACACCTCCATGAAGGCCGCGCCCGCGGCGGTCACGCGCTCGCGCGCCTGGGCACGCTCGGCCCGGAACGGCGAGATCATCGCCACCAATACGATGAGTCCGGCATCGGCCATGAGCGTCGCGACCTCGGTCACGCGGCGCACGTTCTCGACCCGGTCCTGCACGGTGAAGCCGAGGTCGCGGTTGAGGCCGTGGCGGACGTTGTCGCCGTCGAGCAGATAGGTGTGCCGCCCGAGCTCGACGAGCCGTTGCTCGACGAGGTTGGCGATCACCGACTTGCCCGCGCCCGACAGACCGGTGAACCACACCACGCAGGGCTGCTGCTCCTTCTGCCGCGCGCGGGCCTCGCGGTCGATGCGGTGCGCCTGCCAGTGGATGTTGCGGGCGCGGCGCAGCGCGAAGTTGAGCAGGCCGACGGCCGCCGTGCGCTGCGTCTGGCGGTCGATGAGGATGAAGCGCCCGAGCTCCCGCTGTTCGGTGTGCGGCGCGAACACCACCGGCCGGTCGAGCGCGAGCTCGCCGACGCCGAGGTCGTTGAGCTCGAGGCGCTCGGCGGCGAGACGCCCGCCCGTATCGATGTCGATGCGGTGCTTGAGCGGGTTGACGCTGGCCCGCACCCGCTGCGCGCCGATCTTCAGGTCGTACTGGCGACCGGGGAGCAGCGGCTCGTCGTCCAACCACAGCAGCGTCGCCTCGAACTGGTCGGCCACCTCGAGCGGCGACGCCGACGCGACGATGACATCGCCGCGGCCGACATCGACCTCGTCCGCGGTCACGAGCGTGATGGACCTGCCCGCGCCGGCCTCGTCGAGATCGCCGTCCAAGGTGACGAGCCTGGCCACACGCGTCTCGCGGCCGCCCGGCAGCACGCGCACCGCATCGCCGGGCCGGATGCGACCGCGCACCACCCGCCCGGCGTAGCCGCGGAAATCCGCGTCCGGACGGTTCACCCATTGCACCGGCAGGCAGAAGCCGCCGTCGGCGGCCGGATCCACCGGGTCGACGGACTCCAGCCAGCCGAGCAGCGTCGGCCCCGCATACCACGGCATGCGTGCGCTCGAGGCCACCACATTGTCGCCGTCGGCCGCGGCGAGCGGGATGGCGGTGACGCGGTCGATGCCGAGGCGCGCCGCGAAAGCGCGGTACTCGCCCGCGATCCGCTCGAACACCGGCTGCGACAGCCCGACGAGGTCCATCTTGTTCACGGCGAGCGCCACCTCGCGCACGCCGAACAGCGCGGCGATGCGGCTGTGCCGCAGGGTCTGCGTCAACAGGCCCTTGCGCGCGTCGACCAGCAGCACCGCGACGTCGGCGGCCGCGGCGCCGGTCGCCATGTTGCGCGTGTACTGCTCGTGCCCCGGCGCATCGGCGATCACGAAGCGGCGGCGCGGCGTCGCGAACTGCCGCCATGCCACGTCGATGGTGATGCCCTGCTCGCGCTCGGCGGCGAGACCGTCGAGCAAGAGCGCGTAGTCGAGCTCCCCGCCGCGCGTGCCGACGCGCGCCGAATCGCGCGCGAGCGCCTGGAGGTGGTCCTCCGGCACCGCGCCCGCGTCGGCCAACAGCCGCCCGATGAGCGTCGACTTGCCGTCGTCCACCGAGCCGCAGGCGAGCACGCGCAGCAGCCCGCCGGCGGTGTCCGTCCCGCCGGCCATCAGAAATAGCCCTCGCGCTTCTTCTGCTCCATCGAGGAGGCGGGGTCGAAGTCGATGAGGCGCCCCTGACGCTCGGAGCGGCGCGTGGCGCGCATCTCGGCGAGCACGGCCTCCAAAGAATCGGCGTCGCTCTCGATGGCGCCCGTGAACGGGAAGCAGCCGAGCGAGCGGAAGCGCACCTTGCGCATCTGCACCTGCTCGCCCGGACGCAGCGGCAGGCGCTCGTCGTCGCGCACGATCCACTGGCCGTCGCGCTCGACCACCGGCCGCGGCGCCGCGAAGTAGAGCGGCACGACCTCGATGCCCTCGCGCGCGACATACTCCCAGATGTCGAGTTCGGTCCAGTCGGACAGCGGGAACACCCGCAGCGTCTCGCCGGGCGCGCGCCCCATGTTGAAGAGCGTGCCGAACTCCGGGCGCTGCGCGCGCGGGTCCCAACGGTGGCCGGGCAGGCGCACCGACACCACGCGCTCCTTGGCGCGGCTCTTCTCCTCGTCGCG
>DAIMYL010000243.1:0-3051 GCA_036734505.1 Steroidobacteraceae bacterium
CGTCGAAGCCGTGCTTGAGCCCGAGCAGGAACACCACGGCGGCGAGCGCGCTCCAGCTGGTCGGAAGGCTGTCCATCGCAAAATCATATCAGCCGGATGCCCTTTCAACGCACCGTCTTCGGTGCCTCCGACAGGTCGATCAGATGTCCGTCCGGTTCGCGGACATGGAACACCTTAGCCCTGCATCGGGCCGGGGTCGGGCGTCAGGGCGGCGGCGCGCGGCGCAACATCGAGTCCGAGGTGCTGGACCACCACGGCAAGCCGATCCCGCGCCTCTACGAGGCGGGCGAGCTCGGTTCCATGTTCTCCAACCTCTACCAGAACGGCTCGTACCTCACCGAGGCCATGATCTCGGGCCGCGCCGCCGGCCGCAACGCCGTGCGCCTGCGCCCCGTGGAGGCGATCGCATGAAGGTGAAGACCCCCGCGATGAAGCTCGACCTGCGCATCGATTCTTTGGAGGTGCGCGGCGCGGAGCTGGTGCTCGGCGGCGTGGCGGGCGTGCTGCCCTGCGAGGCCAGTCTCGGCGCGCATGAAGTGCGCTCGCTGCTGCGCCGCGCGCTGTCGCCGCGGGTGCTGTGGTGGGTGCTGACGGGCGGCCGCGGCGCCCCGTCGGGCGGTGGTGCACCGCGTGCTTGACCCGGCGGTCCTCCACTGGCCGCTCGTGTTCCTGCACCTGCTGGCCTTCGCCTATTGGTTGGGCGGCGACTTCGGCGTGTACGTCACCGGCGGCTATGTCGCCCGCGCCGACCTGCCCGTCGCCGAACGCTTGCGCTTCCTCGATGCGCTGCTGCGCATCGACATCCTGCCGCGCACGGGCATCGTGCTGCTGCCGGTGGTCGGTCTGCAGCTGGCGGTGCAGCGCGGTGCGCTCGCGCTGCCGGGCCGGACGCGGCCGCCGAGCGGCTCATCGCCGAGGGCATCCGCCGCGGTCGTCGCGGCGCCTACCTCTTCTGGGTGATGATCGGCGTCACCGCCTATCTGGGCCTCGCCAAGCCTTTCTGACAGCCCGCCGCCCCGGGGGCCGGGATTCGGCTAAAATCGCCGGATGACCAAGACCCCGTCGCGCCGCGGCCGCCTGCTCGCCGGCCTCCTCCTGTGCGCGAACGCGCTCGCCGGCTGCTTGAGCGGCGCGGGCCCCGAGGCGCCCACCATCACCGAACAACCCAAGGACCGCATCGGCTTCCTCGGTGCGACGGTGCGCTTCGATGTCGGTGTATCGGGCAAGCCGCCCATGACCTTCCAGTGGCTGCGCAACGGGCAGGCCATCCAGGGCGCGACCGGCATCACCTATGTCACCGACTTCCTCACCGCCGCCGACGACGGCGCGAAGTTCTCGGTCCGGATCACCAACGCGCAGGGTACGGCGACCAGCAACGAGGCCACGGTCAAGGTCAACGGTCCGCCCGTGCTGACCACGCAGCCGGTCTCGGTGACGGTCGCGGCGGGCGCCTCGGCGAGCTTCACCGTCGCCGCCACCGGCGAGTCGCTCTCCTACCAGTGGCTGCGCGATGAAGTGCCCATCGCGGGTGCGAACGCCGCCACCTACACCATCTCCGCGACCGCGGCGGCCGACGATGGCGCCGTGTTCCGCGCCTATGCCCTCAATCCTGCCGGCTTCGTGGTGAGCGCGCCCGCGGTGCTCACCGTCACGGGCGCTCCCGCCGTCTCCGTGCAGCCCGTCGGCCAGACGGTCGCAGCGGGCGAGCCGGCGATCTTCAGCGTGAAGGCGACGGGCGGCAACCTCGCCTACCAGTGGCAGCGCAACGGCGTCGACATCCCGGGGGCCACCGCGGCCACCTATCGCATCAGCGCCGCCGCTGCCGCCGACGACAACGCGTCGTTCACGGCGCGCGTCACCAATGCGCAGGGCAACGCCACGAGTTCGGCTGCGCTCTTGCGCGTGACGGCTGCGGCGGTCTCGCCGCTGCCGGCGCTGGCGGCGGAGGTCTCGCTGTCGCGCAGCACCAGCACCGGCAACAGCTTCACGCTGGTGCGCCGTTCGGACGGCGTCATCTCGGGCTGGGGTTACAACGTCGAAGGCCAGCTCGGCACCGGTACCGCCTCGCTCGCCTCGGACACCATCGTGCAGGCCGTGCTGCCCGCCGGTCGTCGCGCGACGGCGGTCACCGCGGGCTTCAGCCACGCGCTCGCGCTGCTCGACAACGGCGATGTGCTCGCCTGGGGCTTCAACGACAACGGCCAGCTGGGGCTCGGCGACATCCTGCCGCGGACCACACCGACCAAGGTGACGCTGCCGCGTCCTGCGGTGGCGGTGGCGGCGGGCCGCGGCTTCTCGGTCGTCGCGCTCGACGACGGCCGCGTGTTCACCTGGGGCAGCAACACCATCGGTCAGCTGGGCAACGGCGCCCGCGATGCAGCGTTGTCGCCGGTGCAGGCCACGGGCCTGACGGGCATCGTGGCGGTGGCCGCAGGCACGGCGCATGCGCTGGCGCTCGGCAGCGACGGCCGTGTCTGGGCATGGGGCGCCAACGCCTCGGGTCAGGTCGGCGACGGCAGCTTCAAGGCTGCGCTGGTGCCGGTGGCGACCGGGTTGGTCGAGATCGCGCGCATCCGCGCCGGCGGTGACCACTCCGCCGCGGTGTCGCGCCGCCGCTCGCTTTATCTTTGGGGCGAGAACGCCGACGGCCAGCTCGGCCTCGGCAGCGGCGCTCCCGGCGACCTCGGTGCGCCGGCGGGCGTGTCGCAGGCGGTCGTCGATGTCGCGCCGGGTACGCGCATGACGCTGCTCGTCGGCAGCGACGGTCTCGCGCGCGCGACGGGCGCCAACGACAGCGGTTCGCTGGGCGACGGCGGCACCACGGCCCGCAACACCTTCGGTGCGGTGTCGGTGGTGAGCGCGGGCATCACGGTCGGTGCGGGCGGTCAGTCCTTCGCGGCGGCGATCACCGACAGCGGCACCTTGTTCATGTGGGGCGACAACGGCTCGAAGCAGCTCGGCAACCCGGCGATCACCAGCGGCAGCACTTCGACGCCGACCGCCGTGCCGAACTTCGACGCCATCCCCTGACGGCGCGGCCGCCCGCGATGG
>DAIMYL010000244.1:0-3039 GCA_036734505.1 Steroidobacteraceae bacterium
GGTCGGCGCGGCGGATGGTGTCCTCGTCGTGCTCGACGACGACGAGCGTGTTGCGATGGCGCGCGAGCTCGCCCAGCGCGTCGAGCAGGATGCGGTTGTCGCGCGGATGCAGACCGATGGTCGGTTCGTCGAGCACATAGCAGACGCCGCGCAGGTTCGAGCCGAGCTGCGCCGCGAGCCGTATGCGCTGCGCCTCGCCGCCCGAGAGCGTAGGCGCCGCGCGATCGAGCGAGAGATATCCCAGGCCGACGCGCTCGAGGAACCCGAGGCGCGTGCCGATCTCCTGCAGGAGGTCGCGGGCGATGGCGCGTTCACGGGCCGCGAGCTTGAGTCCGCCCAGGAACCCGCGGGCCTTCGAGACCGGCTCACAGGTCAGCTGGCCTATCGAGCGGTCCCGGAACCGCACCGCGCGGGCCACCGGGTTCAGCCGCTCGCCCTTGCAGCCGCTGCAGACCGGTGCCTCGCCGTCGTGCCACTCGTTCCAGGTGGCCTCCTCGCCGGTCTGCTCCTCGTCGAACTCCGGCAGCTCGACGCCCGTGCCGTAGCAGTCCGCGCACCAACCCTGCTTGGAATTGAACGAGAACATGCGCGGATCGGGCTCGGCGAAGCTGGTGCCGCAGGTCGGGCAGGCGCGACGGGTCGAGAAGGTGATCGGGCCGGCGGCGACGCCGGCGGCGTCCACCGGCAGCACCTGCACCACGCCCTTGCCGTGCTGCAGCGCCTCCTCGAGCTTGGCACGCAGGTCGGCCTCGCCGCGCGGCGAGATGCCGAGCCGCGCCACCGGCAGCTCGATGGAGTGCTCCTTGAAGCGGTCGAGCCGCGGCCACGGCTTGACCTTCAGGCGCTCGCCGTCGACGCGCAGCTCGCGGTAACCCTTGCCGGCGGCCCACTTCGCGAGATCGGTGTAGAGGCCCTTGCGCGCCACCACGAGCGGCGCGAGCAGGTCGACCGTCCGACCGCGGTACTCCTTGAGGATGCGCGCCGCGATGACCTCGGCCGACTGCGGCGCGATCACCGTGTCGCAGTCGGGGCAGTGCTGCGTGCCGAGCTTCATCCACAGCAGCCGCAGGAAGTGGTAGGTCTCGGTGAGCGTCGCGACGGTGCTCTTGCGGCCGCCGCGGCTGGTGCGCTGCTCGATGGCGACGGTCGGCGGGATGCCGCGGATCGCGTCGACCTCCGGGCGCGAGGCCGGCTGCACGAACTGTCGTGCATAGGCGTTCAAGGATTCGAGATAGCGGCGCTGGCCTTCGTTGAAGAGGATGTCGAAGGCGAGCGTGGACTTGCCCGAGCCCGACACGCCGGTCACCACGGTGAAGCCGTCGCGCGGGATGTCGACATCGATGCCGCGCAGGTTGTGCTCGCGGGCGTTGCGCACGGAGATCATGCCGCGCGCCGCGGCCTCGGCCGGCGCGCGCGCGCGCGGGTCCGCGGCGGCGGCGCGTTCGCGGCGAGCAGCGCTCGACGCCGCCGAGGGCTCGGCGACGGCGAGGGCGGCATCGACCGTCACGCCGTCCATCGCCGCGCGGTATGCCGCGAGCGCGCGTCCGGTGTGCGAGGTCGGGTGCCGCTCCAGCCGCTCGGGCGTGCCGCAGGCGACCACCATGCCGCCCGCTTCGCCGCCCTCGGGTCCGAGGTCCACGATCCACTCCGCCGCGCGGATGACATCGAGGTTGTGCTCGATCACCACCAATGAATGTCCGGCGTCGAGCAGGCGGCGGAACGCGCCGAGCAACCGGGCGATGTCCTCGAAGTGCAGTCCGGTGGTCGGCTCGTCGAACAGGAACAGCTTGCCCCGGGCTGCGCGTCCCGGCGCGTCGACGGGTCCCTTGGTGCGCGCCGCCGTTCCGGGCTGCGCCGATTCGGCGAGATGCCCGGCGAGCTTGAGGCGCTGCGCCTCGCCGCCCGACAGCGTCGGCACGGGCTGACCCAGCGCTAGGTAATCGAGCCCGACCTCGGCGAGCGGCGCGAGCCGGGCGGCGAGCTCGGGCACATCCGCGAAGAACTCCAGGGCCTCGGTGACGGTCATGGCGAGCGCATCGGCGATGCTCGCCTCGCGGCCGCCGGGGCCCGGGTGCTTCACCTCCAGCGTCTCGGCGCGGTAGCGCGTGCCGTTGCACTCGCCGCAGCGCAGGTACACATCGGAGAGGAACTGCATCTCGACATGCTCGAAGCCGCTGCCCGAGCAGGACGGGCAGCGTCCGGTGCCGGAGTTGAAGCTGAAGGTCCCCGCGGTCCAGCCTCGTTCGCGCGCTGCGGGCAGCTTGGCGAAACGCTCGCGCAGCGCATCGAAGGCGCCGACATAGCTCGCCGGGTTGGAGCGCGCCGTGCGGCCGATCGGTGTCTGGTCGACGAACACCACATCGCTCAAGGCCTCGGCGCCGCGCAGCGCGCGGTGTGCGCCCGCCGCCTCGGTCGGTCGGCCGAAGTGCTTCAGCAGCGCCGGATGCAGCACATCCTGCACCAGCGTGGACTTGCCCGATCCGGAGACGCCTGTGATGCAGACCAGCCGGCCGAGCGGCAGCCGCACATCGATGTCGCGCAGGTTGTGCTGGGCCGCGCCCAGGACCTCGAGGCAGGCGTCGTCGTCCGCGCCGTCCTTCCGCCCGCCGCGGACCGCCGTGCGCGGCGGCGGCAGCCGCACGCTGCGCCGACCGCTGAGATAGTCGGCGGTCAGCGATCCCGGCGTCGCGAGCACCTCGTCGGGATGCCCCCAGGCGACGATCCGGCCGCCGCGCTCGCCGGCGCCGGGACCGAGGTCGAGCAGACGGTCGGCCTGCTGCATGATCTGCGGGTCGTGCTCCACCACCAACAAAGAATTACCGGCGTCGCGCAGCCGGTGCATGACACCGATCACGCGCTGCATGTCGCGCGGGTGCAGGCCGATGGACGGCTCGTCGAGGACGAACAGCGTGTTGACCAGCGAGGTGCCGAGCGCGGTGGTGAGGTTGATGCGCTGCACCTCGCCGCCCGACAGCGTGCGCGATTGGCGGTCGAGCGTCAGATAGCCGAGGCCCACCTCGCACAGGTAGGCGTAGCGCC
>DAIMYL010000245.1:0-3039 GCA_036734505.1 Steroidobacteraceae bacterium
GCGACGACTGGCACGACAGGATGTGGCACGCCATCGAGCAGCACCGCGAGGTGCCTTTCGATTGGGCGACGGCCAACTGCTGCACCTTCGCCGCGCGCGTGTGGGACGCCATGACCGACGCCGACACCGTGACGCAGGTCGCCGCCTGCCACCCCGACGAGCTCGGCGCGCTGCAGCACATCCGCGAGTGCGGTGGCCTCGGCCCGGCGCTCGAGCGCATCTACGGGCCGCCCGTCCCCGGTCGCGCCCAGCGGGGCGACCTCGTGCTGGTCGACACCGCCAACGGCCCCGCCGCCGGTATCTGGGTCGGTAGCACCGCCCTCGTCCGCGGCCCGGTCGGCCTCGTCGCATACAGCCGTTCCGCCATCCTCGCGCGCTGGGTGCCCTGATGCCGCAAGCAATCCCCGCCGCCGTCGCTGCTCTTGCATCCAAAGCCGCCGCGGCAGCCGCTGCGAAGGCTCTGTTTTGGGCTACCATCAAGAAGATCGCGGTGAGCGCGCTGATCAACATCGCGCTCGCCAAAGCGACGCAGATGCTGGTCGGCAAGCCGAGAGTCCCGCGGCCGGCGCAGGACGTGGAATATTCGGGCACCGTCGAGGCGCGGCGGATCATCTATGGCGAGATGCTGGTCTCCGGCATGAACGCCATCCCGCCCCTCTGCAGCGGCACGAACAACGACTACCTGCATCAGGTCATGGTCGTCGCCGGCCACGAGTGCAACAGCCTGGGACAGGTCTACTTCAACCGCGAAGCGCTCGGCACCCTCACCGCAATCACCGGCAGCCAGGATGACGGCAAGGTCTTGGGCGGCCGTTACATCAACCGCGCATGGGTGCGCTGCTACGCGGGCAGCGACACCCAAACCGTCGACTTCAAACTTGCCAGCGCATTCTCATCGCAGTGGACTGCCTCGCACCGTGGCCGCGGCGTGGCCTACATCGCGCTCACCTTCGAGTTCAACGAGGACGTGTACCGCCAGGGCAAGCCCGAGGTCACCTGCCTCGTCCAAGGCAAGAAAGTGTACGACCCGCGCCTCGATGGCACCCGCGCCGGCGGCAGCGGCGCTCATCGCGTCAACGATCCGACGACATGGGCCTACTCGACCAACCCCGCGCTCTGCCTCGCCGACTACCTCCTCGACAACCGTCTCGGCCTCGGCGAGGACGCGGCGCGCATCGACTACGACCTCGTCGCTGATGCCGCGGACGTCTGCGATGAGTTCGTCACCGTCCCGGGCGGCAGCCAGCGCCGCTACACCTGCAACGTCGTCCTGAGCGCGACCGACCGCTTCGAGGACAACATCGAAGTCCTCGCGCAGGCGATGGCAGGCGTGTGCTACTACTCGGGCGGGAAGTGGCGGATGTTCCCCGGCGCGTGGCAAACGACGAGCTTCTCGCTCGGCGTCGACGATCTGGTCGAAGGCGGCATCCGTCTGGTGACCGCATTCCCCTATGACCGCCGCCACAACAGCGTCCGCGGCACGTTCATCGACCCCTCAAAGAACTGGCAGAAGGTCGAGTTCCGCGCCGTCGTCAACAGCACCTACGTCGCCAACGACGGCGAGCAGACATGGCTGGATGCCGACTTCGCGGCGACCACCAACGAATACGAGGCGCAGCGCCACGCTATCCTGCTCAACCGCCGCAGCCGTCTGCGCCAGTCGGCGACGCTCCGCTGCAACATGACCGCGTACGGCATCCGCCCCTTCGAGACCGGCACGGTGACCATCCCCGAGCTCGGCTGGTCTGCCAAGACAGTGCGCTGCGAGGGCTGGAACTTCGACCCCTCGGGCTTCGTCGAGCTCGTCGTACGCGAGGAGGCATCGACCGACTGGAATGATCCGCTGACGACGGACTACCTGCAGCCGGGCGCCATCGTCACGCCGACGCCGACCAACTACGTGCCGCCGCCGCCGACATCCCTCAGCATCGTCGGCATGACGAGCGCTATCTATTTCTCGTGGACGCCGCCAGCAGACCTGCCCGCCGACGCTGGCTACGAGCTCTTCGAGCACACGTCCTCGACCCCCTTCTCAAGCGCGACTCTGATCTGGAGCGGAAACTCGACCGCGGCTTTCATCGTCAAAACCGATACGACGGTCCGCTACTACTGGGTTCGCGTGAAGATGCCCGCCGGCGGCGTCTCGACCACCGAGCCGCCTGCTGCAGGTGTGGCAGGTTCCAGCAACACCGTGAGCGGCACCCTCGCCGCTTCTGCCGCCCCGTCGGCGATCTCCAAGACGGACAGCGGCAGCAGCATCACGACCGCCTCGACGACCGTCACGGCGACGGGCGGGACGTCGCCCTACACCTACGCCTGGACGCGCATCAGCGGCTCGACGCTGATCACCGCCGATTCGGCCTCAGCGGCGACGACGACCTTTACGGGTACGCCGCTCGTCAACAACACGACCTACGACGCCGTCTTCCGCTGCACGGTGACCGATAGCGCCGCCGCCACCAAAACCGTCGATGTCACCGTGAGCATCACGCGCGCGGCCATGTTCCTTACGGCATCGCCGGCGTCGCTCGCCAAGTTCGGGACGACCTCCACCCTCACGACGGACAGCACGACCGCGACGCCGACCGGCGGCGTGGCCCCGTACACCTATGCATGGGCCAAGGTCTCCGGCGCAACCCTGACGGTCACCGCCTCGACGTCCGCGACCACGGCCTTCCAAGCGACGGGCCTCGCAGTCGGTGAGGCGCGAGACGCGACCTACCGCTGCACCGTCACCGACTCGACCGCGGCGACCGCCACGGCCGACGTGCTCATCACCATCGAACGCACGGACTGAGGACATCTAGATGACAGAGATCGAACGCCGAGCACCCTCTGAGACCACGCAGGATCGCCGCATCCGCGAGCTCGAAATCAAGTTCGCGTCCCATGAGGCCGTCTGCGCCGAGCGGTATAAAGGCATCCGCGAGGATCTGACGAGCTTCCAGAAGATCATCTCCAAGGTCGGCTACGGCCTCATGGCTGGCATGGCCGCCATCCTCGTGAAGCTGGTCTTCTTCCCGTGACCGACCCCGCCTG
>DAIMYL010000246.1:0-3009 GCA_036734505.1 Steroidobacteraceae bacterium
GGCTTCGACGAGATCGCGGACTGGTTCGAGACGCTGGCCAAGGCCGAGCGTTCGCACGCCAACCGCTTCACGAAGGCGCTGGAGTCCATCTAAGGCTCTTCAGGATGCGGTGCCGTGGCCGTGAGGCCGCGGCACCGCGTCGTCCCCCGCGCATCGCCAGTCCCAAGGAGAGGGAAGCATGAGCCAAAGCCACATCCCGGCCGGCCGCGAAGGATCGCTCGAGGCGCCGACCCGGCACCCCCTCGACTGGCGCAACCCCGCGTTCTACGACGAGGCGGCGCTCGACAAAGAATTGGAGCGCGTGTTCGACATCTGCCACGGATGCCGTCGCTGCTTCTCGCTCTGCAACTCGTTCCCGACGCTGTTCGACGCCATCGACGAGGCGCCCTCGTCCGAGCTCGACACCGTCGACAAGAAGGTCTACTGGGACGTCGTCGACCACTGTTACCTCTGTGACATGTGCTACATGACGAAGTGTCCCTATGTGCCGCCGCACCCGTGGAACCTCGACTTCCCGCACCTGATGCTGCGCGCCAAGGCCGTCAAGGCCAAGAAGGGCGAGGTCCGGCTGCGCGACAAGATCCTCTCCGCCACCGACCTGGTCGGCAGCATCGCCGGCATCCCGGTGGTGGCGCAGGCCGTCAACGCGGTCAACAAGACCGAGGTCGGCCGCAAGCTGCTCGATGCCACGCTCGGCGTCGCGGTCGATGCGCCGGTCCCCGACTACCACTCGAACACCGCACGCAAGCGCCTCGCCGGCCATGAGGCCGCGCTCGAGGTGCGCCCGACCGCCGAGACGCGCGGCAAGGTCGTGCTCTTCACCACCTGCTACGGCAACCGCAACGAGCCCGATCTCAACCTCGACCTCGTCAAGGTCTTCGAGCACAACGGCATCCCGGTCAAGATCGTCTCGCAGGAGAAGTGCTGCGGCATGCCGAAGCTCGAGCTCGGCGACCTGGAGACCGTCGCGCGCCACAAGGAGACCAACATCCCGGCGCTCAAGCAGGCCATCGACGAGGGCTACGACATCGTCGCGCCCATCCCCTCCTGCGTGCTGATGTTCAAGCAGGAGCTGCCGCTGATGTTCCCCGAGGACGCGGATGTGCAGGCCGTCAAGGGCCGCATCTTCGACCCCTTCGAGTACCTGATGCTGCGCCACAAGGCCGGCATGCTGCGCACCGACTTCGCCGCCGAGCTCGGCAAGGTCAGCTACCACGTGCCCTGCCACCTGCGCGTGCAGAACATCGGCCTCAAGACCCGCGATGTCCTCAACCTCGTGCCGAACACCGCGATCGATGTCATCGAGCGCTGCTCCGGCCACAACGGCACCTACGCCGTGAAGAAGGAGTTCCGCCCGGCCTCGGTCAAGATCGGCAAGCCGGTGATGAACCGCGTCGAGAAGGCTTCCCCCGACCACTACACCTCCGACTGCCCGATGGCCGGCCACCAGATCCAGACCGGCCTCAAGGACCCGAAGGAACCCTCCCATCCCCTCAAGCTGCTGCGGCAGGCCTACGGCATCTGACCTCAGGGACAAGACCCATGCAAAAGCTCACCCCCGCCGACCTCATGACCCTCGAGCGCTACGCCCGCGAGCGCCAGGACTTCCGCACCCGCGTCATCGCCCACAAGAAGACGCGCAAGCTCGGCGTCGGCCCGAACACCACCTGGCTGTTCGAGGACCGCCTCACCATCCAGTACCAGGTGCAGGAGATCCTGCGCACCGAGAAGATCTTCGAGCCCGAGGGCATCGAGGAGGAGCTGGAGGCCTACAACCCGCTGATCCCGGACGGCCGCAACTGGAAGGTCACGCTGCTCATCGAGTACCCGGACCCGACCACGCGCCCGGGGCATCTCGCGCGCCTGAAGGGCATCGAGGACCGCTGCTATGTGCAGGTCGCCGACTTCGCGCGCGTCTACGCCATCGCCGACGAGGACCTCGAGCGCGAGAACGAGCAGAAGACCTCGTCCGTGCACTTCCTGCGCTTCGAGTTCAGCGACGCCATGGTGGCGGCGCTGCGCGCGGGCGCGGCCCTCGCCATCGGCATCGACCACCCGAACTACACGCACGCCGTCGAGTCGCTGCCCGCCGCCGCGCGCGCCGCGCTGCTCTCCGACTTCGCCTGACCCTTCGCGGTACAATCCGCGGATGGCGAAAGACTACGATGCCTCGGCTATCGAGGTGCTCTCCGGGCTCGAGCCGGTGCGGCGCCGGCCGGGGATGTACACCGACACCACGCGGCCCAACCACCTCGCGCATGAGGTGATCGACAACAGCGTCGACGAGGCGCTGTCCGGTCACGCCGGCCGCATCGATGTCACGCTGTACCGCGACGGCTCCGTGGAGGTCGCCGACGACGGCCGCGGCATGCCGGTCGACATCCACCCCAAGGAGAAGGTGAGCGGCGTCGAGCTCATCCTCACGCGGCTGCACGCGGGCGGCAAGTTCGACAGCGGCAGCTACGGCTTCTCGGGCGGTCTGCACGGCGTCGGCGTCTCGGTGGTGAACGCGCTCTCGAGCCGCCTCGAGTGCCGCGTGCGCCGCGGCGGGCAGGAGTACGCCATCGGCTTCCGCGACGGCAAGCTCGCCTCGAAGCTGCAGGTCGTCGGCAGCGTCGGTCAGCGCAACACCGGCACCACGCTGCGCTTCTGGCCGGACAGCAAGTTCTTCGACTCCGACAAGTTCTCCGTACCGCAGCTGCGGCATTCGCTCAAGGCGAAGGCCGTGCTGTGCCCGGGGCTGCGCATCAGCTTCACGCAGGAGGCCACCGGCGAGAAGGACGAGTGGTTCTTCGCGGGCGACCTCGGCGCCTATCTCGCCGACGAGCTCGGCCGCACCGAGCGCGTGCCCGCCGAGCCGATCACCGGCAAGCGCGAGCAGGACCGCGATGTGGTCGAGTTCGCGCTGTGCTGGGCGCCCGGCGCCGAGAACGCCATCGCCGAGAGCTATGTCAACCTCATCCCGACGCCCGAGGGCGGCACCCATGTGAACGGCCTGCGCTCGGGCGC
>DAIMYL010000247.1:0-2988 GCA_036734505.1 Steroidobacteraceae bacterium
ACCACGGCCGCAACCTGCCCTGGGCCTTCAACCGCAAGGAAGCGAAGGACCACGGCGAAGGCGGCACCGTGGTCGGCCGCGCGCTGCGCGGACGGGTCGTCATCGTCGACGATGTCATCACCGCCGGCACCGCGATCCGCGAGTCCGTCGAGCTCATCCGCCGCGCCGGGGCCGAACCCGTCGCGGTCCTGCTCGCGCTCGACCGTCAGGAGCGCGGCCAGGGCGAGCGCTCCGCGGTGCAGGAGGTCGAGGCCGACCTCGGTCTGCGCTGCGTGAGCCTCCTCACCCTCGCCGACCTGATCGACATCATGGCGCAGCCCACGACGGGCACCGCACCGCCCTCCGAGCACCTCGACGCCCTGCGCGCCTACCGCGCGCAGTACGGCATCCAACCCTGAGCAGGACAGCATGGACATCAAAGATATGACGCTGCTGCGGCAGCAGGCCTTCATCGACGGTGGTTGGCGCGCAGCGGCGGGCGGCGCCGTCGCCGTCATCCGCGACCCGGCCGACGGCAGCGTCGTCGGCGAGGTGCCGGTCATGGGCGCCGCCGAGACGCGGCAGGCGATCGAGGCCGCAGCCCGCGCGCTGCCCGCCTGGGCGAAGCGCACCGCCAAGGACCGCGCGGCGGTCCTGCGGCGCTTCGCCGAGCTGATGACCGCGAACACCGACGACCTCGCGGTGATCATGGTCCGCGAGCAGGGCAAGCCGCTCGCCGAGGCGAAGGGCGAGATCGCCTACGCCGCCTCGTTCCTCGAGTGGTTCGCCGAAGAAGGCAAACGCGTCTACGGCGAACTGATCCCGACCTTCCGCCCCGATGCGCGGTTGATGGTGATGCGCCAGCCCGTCGGGGTCGCTGCCGCCATCACGCCCTGGAACTTCCCGGCGGCGATGATCACGCGCAAGCTCGGCCCCGCGCTGGCGGCGGGTTGCACCTTCGTCTGCAAGCCCGCGCCGCAGACGCCGTTCTCGGCGCTCGCGCTCGCCGAGCTCGCCGTCCGCGCCGGACTGCCGGCGGGCGTGTTCAACGTCGTGACGGGCGACGCCGAAGCCATCGGCGGCGAACTCACCTCGAATCCGCTGGTGCGCAAGCTGAGCTTCACGGGATCGACCGCGGTCGGCAAGAAGCTCATCGCGCAGTGCGCGGGCACCGTCAAGAAGGTCTCGATGGAGCTCGGCGGCAACGCGCCGTTCATCGTCTTCGACGACGCCGACCTCGACGCCGCGGTGCAGGGCGCGATGGCCAGCAAGTACCGCAACACCGGCCAGACCTGCGTCTGCGCCAACCGCTTCTATGTGCAGTCGGGCGTCTACGAGGCGTTCGCGGAGAAGCTGGTCAAGGCGGTGTCGACGCTGCGCGTCGGCGCGGGGCTCTCGGGGCCGACCGAGCAGGGCCCGCTCATCGACGCGCGCGCCCTCGCCAAGGTCGAATCCCATGTCGCCGATGCGCTCGCAGGGGGTGCACGCGTCGCGGTCGGCGGCAAGCGCCATGCGCTCGGCGGCAACTTCTACGAGCCGACGGTGCTGCTCGATGTCGCGCCCGGCATGAAGGTCGCGCGCGAGGAGACGTTCGGGCCGGTCGCGCCGCTCTTCCGCTTCGACACCGAAGAGGAAGCGGTGCGCATGGCCAACGACACGGAGTCCGGGCTGGCCGCCTACTTCTACACCCGCGATCTCGCCCGCAGCTGGCGGGTGCAGGAGGCGCTCGAGTACGGCATCGTAGGCGTCAACACCGGTATCTTCTCCACCGAGGTCGCGCCCTTCGGCGGTGTCAAAGAATCGGGCCTCGGCCGTGAGGGCTCCCGCCACGGCATCGAGGAGTACACCGAGATCAAGTATGTCTGCGTGGGCGGCCTCACGCCGTGACCGATGCCGGGGCCGACGCGGCTGATGCCGCCGCGGCGGCGTCCGCGCCGCCGGCGGCGTCCCGCAACCTGATCGCGCTGCTCGCCGGCGCGAGCGCCTTGGGACCCATCTCCTCGTTGATGCTCATGCCGGCGCTGCCGGCGATCCGGGCGGAGTTCGACGCCACCACCGCCGCCACGCAGGCGGTCATCAGCGTGTTCCTGATCGTGTTCGCCGTCGGCATCCCGCTCGCCGGTCCGCTCTCGGACCGTCATGGACGCCGCCCTCTGCTGCTCGGCGGGATCGCGGTCTTCCTGCTCGGCTCGCTGCTCGGCGCCTTGGCGCCGACGCTCGAGGTGCTGGTGCTTGCGCGTGCGGTGCAGGCGCTCGGCTGCGCGGCGACGGCCACGGTTGCCCGTGCGGTGCTCGGCGACCTCTTCCCCGACTGGCGGCTCGCCGGCGCGCTCGCGACCATGACGCTGGTGATGATGAGCGGCACCGCCGTCTCGCCCTACCTCGGCGGCCTCATCACCGAATCGCTCGGATGGCATGCGCCGCTGATGCTGATGGTCGTCGTCGCCGCGGCGATCGGTGTGGCCGCGGTCCGCGGCCTGCCCGAGACCCGCGTCGTGCGCGAAGGCCTCATGACCTACGGCGAACTGGGGCAGGCCTCGTTGCGCGTGCTGCGCAACCGCACCTTCGTCGGCTGCGTGATCGACGCGGGCGTCGTGTACGCGGTCTACCTCGGCTTCATCTCCATCGCGCCCTACATCATGAGCGAGATGCTGGGGCGCCCCGCCACGAGCTTCGGACTTTGGCTGCTGCTGCTGTCCGCCGGTTACTTCGCGGGCAACCTGGTCGTCACGCGGCTCAAGGGCCACGGCGACCTCGACCGCGTCGCGCGGTTCGGCAACTGGCTGCAGGCGGCGTCCGCGCTGCTCGCGCTCGGCTTCGTGGTGATGGGGTTCACGCATCCGGTGTTCTGGTTCGGCCCGATGCTGCCGCTCGCCTTCGCGCAGGGGCTGCTGCTGCCGCATGTCACCGCCACCGCTGTACGCCTCGCGCCCGGCTATGCCGGCGTGGCCTCCGGGCTGATAGGCTTCTCGCAGCAGGCGATCGCGGCGGCGGCGGTGCAGGGCATGG
>DAIMYL010000248.1:0-1214 GCA_036734505.1 Steroidobacteraceae bacterium
TGGCCGCGGATCTCGGCCTCGTCGCGCACGCCGCCGAGCGACATGCGCACGAACTTGCGGTTGGTGGCGCGCGCGATGCTCTGGCCGAGCGAGGTCTTGCCGACGCCCGGGGGGCCGACGAGGCAGAGGATCGGGCCCTTGATCTTCTCGACGCGCTGCTGCACGGCGAGGTACTCGAGGATGCGCTCCTTGACTTTCTCGAGGCCGTAGTGGTCCTCGTCGAGCACCTTCTCGGCGCGCAGCAGGTTCTTGAGCACCTTGGTGCGCTTCTTCCAGGGGACCTTCACGAGCCAGTCGATGTAGTTGCGCACGACGGTGGCTTCGGCCGACATCGGCGACATCATCTTGAGCTTGTTGAGCTCGGCGACGGCCTTGTCCTTGGCCTCCTTCGGCATGCCGGCCGACTCGATGCGGTTCTCGAGGTCCTGCACCTCGTTGACGCCGTCCTCCATCTCGCCGAGCTCTTTCTGGATGGCCTTCATCTGCTCGTTGAGGTAGTACTCGCGCTGCGACTTCTCCATCTGCGCCTTGACGCGGCCGCGGATGCGCTTCTCGATCTGCAGCACATCCATCTCGCCCTCGATGGCGACCAGCACATGCTCGAGGCGCGCGCGGACATCCATGATCTCGAGGACCTTCTGCTTGTCCGAGAGCTTGAGCGCCATGTGCGCGGCGACGGTGTCGGCGAGGCGGCCCGCGTCCTCGATGCCGGCGAGCGCGGTGAGCACCTCGGGCGGCACCTTCTTGTTGAGCTTCACATACTGCTCGAACTGCGAGACCACCGAGCGCGAGAGCACCTCGAGCTCCTTCTCGTCGTACTTGTCGACCTCGACGGCGAGCGTGACCTGCGCGGTGTAGAACGGTCCGCCGAGCAGCTTCTCGACATTGCCGCGGTCGACGCCCTCGACCAGCACCTTGACGGTGCCGTCCGGCAGCTTGAGGAGCTGCAGGATGGTGGCGATGGTGCCGATGCGGTAGAGGTCGTCGATCTTGGGATCGTCGATGTCGGCCTGGCGCTGCGCCACCAGCATGATGCGCTTGTCGCCCTTCATCGCCGACTCGAGCGCGAGGATGGATTTCTCGCGGCCGACGAACAGGGGCAGCACCATGTGCGGGTACACCACCACATCACGCAGCGGCAGGACGGGGATGTTGTCGAGGGGGGCAGTGTCGCTCATGCGTTCATGGTGGGGGCGCGATGCCCCCGATTCAAG
>DAIMYL010000248.1:1314-2977 GCA_036734505.1 Steroidobacteraceae bacterium
GGGGGGCAGTGTCGCTCATGCGTTCATGGTGGGGGCGCGATGCCCCCGATTCAAGAGCGGAGCCGCTCGGTCGCGGACTCAGTCTCGGATCTGGATGAGCTTGCCCGAATCGGTCAGCAGGTAGAGGTAGCCCTCCGGCCCCTCGCGGATGTCGCGCACGCGCTCCTTGAGGTCGCCGAAGAGGCGCTCCCGGGCGGCCTCGCGGTCGCCGTCGAGCCGCACCCGCCAGACGGCCGTGCCGGCCAACGCCCCCATCAGGGCGTCGCCCTTCCACTGCGGGAAGCGGCGGCCTGAATAGAACACCAGCCCCGAGGGCGCCATGGAGGTCGGCACCCAGAAGCTCACAGGAGGCTCGTAGGCGGGTTCATGGGTGCCGCCGCCGTAACGGCAGGCCTCGCCCCGGGGGGCGCCGTAGGGGCAGCCGTAGCTCACCTTGGGCCAGCCGTAGTTGCGGCCGGGCTGGACGCGGTTGAGTTCGTCGCCGCCCTGGGGGCCGTGCTCGTTCACCCAGAGCTCCGAGGTGCCGGGCCGCAGCGCCGCCCCCTGCGGGTTGCGGTGGCCGTAGGACCAGATCTCGGGGCGGGTCTTGCTCACCCCGGGGTTGCCCGCCGGGACGCTGCCGTCACGGTTGAGGCGGATGACCTTGCCGAGGGTGCCGTCGAGGTCCTGGGCGGGGTCGAGCTTCTGGCGCTCGCCGAGCGTGATGTACATCGTTTTATCGGGCCGGAACACGATGCGCGCGCCGAAGTGGCCGGAGCCCGTGGTCTTGGGGACCTGACGGTAGATGACCTGCACGCCCTCGAGCGCGTTGCCGACCAGCCGGCCGCGCGCGACCGCGGTGCCCGAGAGGTCCTTCTCGGCGCCGCTGCCCTGCTCGGAGTAGGTCCAGTAGATCCAGGGTTCGCGCGGGAAGTCGGGGTCGACGGCGACATCGAGCAGACCACCCTGGTTGCGGAACACGACCGGCGGCACGGCGAGCGTGGCGAGGGTGTTCTTGCCGGCGGCATCGAGCAGCAGCAGCGACCCGGCCTTCTGGGTGACGAGCATGCGTCCGTCGGGCAGGAACGCGAGGCCCCAGGGGCTCTTGAGGCCGTCGTTGAGCACGACGGCGCGCGGCGTGACGGGCTTCGCAGGCGCGGGCTGGGCGGCGAGCGGCGCGACGGCCGCCGACAACCACATCGCCCCGGTGAGGAGGAGAGCGATCGGGCGCATGGGGACTCCGGAGGGTCGGGTCAGGACGCGCCGCCCGAGGCCCGTTTGGCGGGTTCTTCGGTCGGCTCGGACTTGAACACGATGTAGGGCGGCGAATGCCCTTCGATGACGGACTCGTCGACCACGACCTTGCTCACGCCCTTGAGGGACGGCAGGTCGTACATGGTCTCGAGCAGCACGCCTTCCATGATGGTGCGCAGGCCGCGCGCGCCGGTCTTGCGCTGCATCGCCTTGCGGGCGATGGCGCGCAGGGCGTCCTCGCGGAACTCGAGCTCGGCGCCTTCCATGTCGAACAGGCGCTTGTACTGCTTGGTCAGCGCGTTCTTCGGGTCCTGCAGGATGGACATCAGCGCTTCTTCGTCGAGCTCCTCGAGCGTGGCGACCACCGGCAGGCGACCGACGAACTCGGGGATCAGGCCGAACTTGATGAGGTCCTCGGGCTCGACATCAC
>DAIMYL010000249.1:0-2973 GCA_036734505.1 Steroidobacteraceae bacterium
AGCTCCTCGACCGCTTCGGGGAAGGTCAGCCGGTCGTGGTTCATCAGGAAGCCGAGCGCGCTGCCGTGCGCGCTGCAGCCGAAGCAATGGTAGAACTGCTTGTCGGGGCTGACCCAGAACGAGGGCGTCTTCTCGCCGTGGAAGGGGCAGCAGGCCTTGTACTCGCGGCCGGATTTTTTGAGCGTGATGCGGCTGCCGATGAGCTCGACGATGTCGGTGCGCGCCAACAGGTCGTCGATGAAAGCCTGGGGGATGCGCCCGCTCATGGGCGACAGGATACGCGCCGTCCGTCAGACCGTGGCGAGCTTCGCCTTGATGAGCGCGCCGACGGCGCCCATGTCGGCACGGCCTGCGGCGCGGCCCTTCACGAGGCCCATCACCTTGCCCATGTCCTTGACGGTGGTGGCACCGGTCTCGGCGATCGCCGCGGCGACCAGCGCCTCGAGCTCGGCGGCGGAGAGCTGTTCGGGCAGGTAGGTCTGCAGCAGCGTGATCTCGGTGGCCTCTTTGGCGGCGAGGTCGGCGCGACCGCCGGCCTCGAACTGCGCGATGGCCTCGCGGCGCTGCTTGATCATCTTCTCGAGCACCGCCATCACCTGCGTGTCGTCGAGCGTGATCCGCTCGTCGACCTCGCGCTGCTTGATGGCGGCCTGCAGCATGCGGATGTGACCGAGGCGCTCCTTGTCACCGGAGCGCATCGCGGTCTTCATGTCCTCGGTGATGCGCTCCTTGAGCGACATCGTGCGTACCCGCAGCGGGTGCGGATCAGCGAGCGCGCGCGACGCGCGGGCCCGAGCGCTTGATGGCGCGCTTCACGGCGGCGGCCTTCTTGCGCTTACGCTCCTGCGTCGGCTTCTCGTAGAATTCGCGGCGGCGCAGCTCGGTCAGCACGCCGGCCTTCTCGCAGGCGCGCTTGAAACGCCGCAGGGCGGCGTCGAAGTATTCATTCTCGCGGACACGAACGCTCGGCATCTGAAACCTCAAAGCCTTGATCGGTAAGGGAAAACCACTGGAACGCCGCTCTGCCCCATCGAGGCAGGGGCGGGGATTCTAATGTCCCCCGCCCGGAAAGGCAAAACTCCATGCGCATCCTCGCCCTTGAATCCTCCTGTGATGAGTCCGCCGCCGCCGTCCTCGACGACGAGCGGGGGTTGCTGGCGCATGCGCTCTTCTCCCAGGTGGACCTGCATCGGGCGTATGGCGGGGTGGTCCCGGAGCTCGCCTCCCGGGACCATGTCCAGCGGCTGCTGCCCCTCGTGGACCCCGCCCTGGCCGAGGCGGGCACCCCCCCGGCCGACCTCGACGGCATCGCCTACACGGCCGGCCCCGGCCTGATCGGCGCCCTGCTGACCGGGGCAGCGCTCGCCCGGTCGCTGGCGACGGCCTGGGGGCTGCCGACCATCGGCGTTCACCATCTCGAGGGTCACCTGCTCGCGCCGCTGCTCGAGCCTGACCCGCCGCCGTTCCCGCACCTCGCGCTGCTGGTGTCGGGCGGTCACACCATGCTCATCGAGGCGCGCGCCATCGGCGACTACCGGCTGCTCGGCGAGACCCGCGACGACGCTGCAGGCGAGGCCTTCGACAAGAGCGCCAAGCTGCTCGGCCTGCCGTACCCCGGCGGCCCGCACCTCGCGCGGCTCGCCGAGCGAGGTCGCGCCGGCGTCCACGAGTTCCCGCGCCCCATGCTCGATCGGCCGGGGCTCGAGTTCAGCTTCTCGGGCCTCAAGACCGCGGTGCTGCACGCGGTGCGTGCGCTGCCCGCCGACGCGGGCGAGACGGACCGCGCCGACATCGCGCGCGCGCTCGAGGAGGCCGTCGTGGACACGCTGGTCGCCAAGGCGATGCGCGCGCTCGAGGAGACCGGTCTCGATGCGCTCGTCGTGTCGGGCGGCGTCGGCGCCAACCTGCGCCTGCGCGAGAGGCTGCATGCCGCGGCGCAGCGTCGCGGCGCGCGCGTGTACCATCCGCGGCTGGAGTTCTGCACCGACAACGCGGCGATGATCGCGGTGGCCGGGCTCGCGAGGCTCGCGGCCGGCGAGCATGACGGCCCCGGCATCCGCGCCCGCGCACGCTGGCCGCTCGATTCGTTGCGGCCGTCCGCCGCGGTGCGGGACCACGCCCCATGACGCGCCACGACCAGAGCATCACCACATGACCCAGCGCCACGGCGACAGCATCTTCCTGCGCGGCCTCGAGGTCGAGTGCATCATCGGCGTCAACGAGTGGGAACGGCGCATGAAGCAGCGCGTGGTCATCGACCTCGAGCTGCCGGTCGACTGCACGCGCGCCGCGGCCCGCGACGACATCGCCGATACGGTCGACTACGGCCGTGTGGCCGACACCGTGCGAGGCTTCGTCGGCGCGTCCTCGTTCATGCTGGTCGAGACCATGGCCGAGCGCGCGGCGCTCCTGCTGCTGCGCGACTTCGGCGTCGCCTGGGTGCGCATCCATATCGACAAGCCGGGCGCCGTGCGCGGCGCGCGCGCGGTCGGTATCGCCCTGGAACGCACGCGGGACGACCTCGCCGCCGCGGGCGGCTGAGGCGCATGTCCGGCGCGCCCCCGCGCGGGCCGTCCGTCGCCGGCCGCGGCACATCGCCGTCGCCCGGGGCGGAGGCCGCCGCGCATTCGCGCCGGCTCGCGGGCGTCATCGGCGCCGCGCGCGATGCCGCGGGCGGCTGGCTGTCCTTCGCCGACTACATGCAGCTCGCGCTCTACGCGCCCGGGCTCGGCTACTACGCCGCGGGGGCGGGCAAGTTCGGCGAGGCGGGGGACTTCGTCACCGCGCCGGAGATCTCGCCGCTGTTCGCCGAGATCTTCGCCGCGCAGATCGACGGCGTGCTGCGCGCGCTCGGCGGCGGCGAGGTGCTCGAACTCGGTCCCGGCACCGGGCGGTTCGCGGCGGGGGCGCTCGCCACATTCCGCGATCTGCGCACACCGCTCACCGGCTACTCGCTGCTCGAGGTCAGCCCCG
>DAIMYL010000250.1:0-2964 GCA_036734505.1 Steroidobacteraceae bacterium
CAGCCGTTCATCTACCCGCGCAACGACCTCGACTACTGCAGCAACCTGCTGCACATGTTCTACGCCGTGCCCTGCGAGCCGTACCATGTCGATCCGCTCGCCGCGCAGGCCCTGGACCTGCTGCTGATCCTGCACGCCGACCACGAGCAGAACGCGAGCACCTCGACGGTGCGCCTCGCCGGCTCGACCGGCGCCAATCCGTACGCCGCCATCTCGGCGGGCGTGTCCGCGCTCTGGGGCCCGGCGCACGGCGGCGCCAACGAGGCCGTGCTCGAGATGCTCGAGGAGATCGGCAGCGTCGACAACATCCCGAAGTTCCTGGCGCAGGTGAAGGACAAGGCGAGCAACGTGCGCCTGATGGGCTTCGGCCACCGCGTCTACAAGAACTTCGACCCGCGCGCCAAGATCATCCGCGAGATGTGCCACAAGGTGCTCGCCAAGATGGGCCGTGCCGACAACCCGCTGCTCGAGCTCGCGCAGCGCCTCGAGGAGATCGCGCTCAAGGACGAGTACTTCGTGTCGCGCAAGCTCTACCCGAACGTCGACTTCTACTCGGGCATCATCTACAGCGCGCTCGGCATCCCGCGCTCGATGTTCACCGTGATGTTCGCCATCGCGCGCACCGCGGGCTGGGTGGCGCACTGGCAGGAGATGATCGGCGACCCGTCGATGAAGATCGGCCGGCCGCGCCAGCTCTACACGGGTCCGGTCAAGCGCGACTACACGCCGATCGCCAAGCGCTGATCGGCGCGCGGCGCGGCCGCGCTCACCGCGCCTCGAGGAGCGCCGCGACCTCCGCCGCGTCGGCGCGGCGCATCGGCTTGCCGTCGACCGGCGACACCGGCGACTGCCGGATGCCGTCCACCGGGAACACCACGATCTCGACCGGTTGGCCGTCCACCTCGAGCCGCAGCGCGGGCTGCTGCACCACGCGCTCGGGAGTCAGCCGCACGCGGCGCTCGCCCACCTCGAACGGCACGCCCTGGTCCATGAGGCGCATGCTGACCGTCTCGGCGCGGTCGGCGAAGGCGTGCAGCAGCACATCGTCGTGCTCGGTCGCCGTGCCGCCGAGCACGGGCCCCACGAGCCGCGGCTGGAACTCCCGCAGGCGCTGCATCACATCCAGCGCGACGGCGCGCTGCGCGTGCAGCGATTCGACATGCGAGTCGCCGCCGAAGAGGCGCTGGTATTCCTGCAGCGCCTCCTCGATCTCGGTGTTGCGCGGCAGCACGGAGCCGTCGACCACGCCGAAGCGCTCGGCCGCCTTGCGCTTGGCGAACAGGAAATCGCGCACGCCGTGCTCGGCCATCACCCGAGCCGCCTCCTGCGCCAGCGCGCGCCGCAGATGGTCGGCGCGGGGCGAGGGTCTCTTCAAAATATCGGCTCTGCGGTGGCCTGATCGACGGTGCCGACACCGGTGCCCGCGGGCGTGCCCGACATCTCGTTGCCGCCGAGGATGCCGCCGGTCGGCATGCGGTCGGCGAGGAAGGTCTCGAAGATGCCGGACGGATCGTCGACGCTGGCGAGCTCGCCGGTGGCGGGCGAGACGCGCGCCTGCACGAGCCCCTCGGGCATCGGCCAGCCGCGCTGCGGGGTGCCCGCGAGAGCGCCGCGCATGAAGTCGACCCAGATCGGCACCGCGGTGCGGGAGCCTTCCTCGCCTTCGCCGAGCGGCTGCGCCTGGTCGAAGCCGACCCAGACGCTCGCGACGAGGCTGCGGTTGTAGCCGTTGAACCAGGTGTCGCGCGCCTCGTTCGTGGTGCCGGTCTTGCCCGCGAGGTCGTTGCGGCCGAGCGCGAGCGCGCGCCGGCCCGTGCCGCGCGTGATCACCTCGCGCATCATGTCGGTCATCAGCCAGGCGTTGGCCGCGCTGATCGCGCGCGGCGCGCGCTGCTCGTCGGGCAGCCGGCAGCCGCCGCCCTCGTCCGCGCCCTCCGCGGCGTCGCCCGTGGCGCAGGAGGCGCGGCGCGGCGCCGCCTGGAACACCACCTGTCCCTTCGGGTCCTCGATGCGCTCGATGAACCAGGGCTGGATGCGCAGGCCGCCGTTGGCGAACACCGCGTAGCCCGCCGCGACCTGCAGCGGGGTCGCGCTGTTGGTGCCGAGCGCCAGCGTCAGGTTGCGCGGCAGCGTCGAGCGCTCGAAGCCGAAGCGTTCGGCGTACTGCATCGCGGGCGACATGCCGATCGCCTGCAGCAGGCGGATCGACACCAGGTTGCGCGACTTCACCAGCGCTTCGCGCAGCCGCATCGGGCCCGCGAAGTCGCCGCTAGAGTTCTCGGGACGCCAGGCCTCCTCCATGCTCGGATCGTCGATGACGAAGGGTGCATCGAGGATGAGCGAGGCGGTGGTGAAGCCCTTGTCGAGCGCGGCCGAGTACAGGAACGGCTTGAAGCCGGATCCGGGCTGCCGCTTGGCCTGCGTCGCGCGGTTGAACTTGCCGACCTTCTGGTCGAAGTAGTCGAAGCCGCCGACGAGGGCGCGCACCGCGCCGTCGTTGGGCGCGAGCGCCACCAGCGCTGCGGCGGCCTCGGGCATCTGCGCGAGCTCCGCCTTGACCGCGGTCGCAGGCGGGGTCGGCTTGGTCAACGAGACCAGCACGATGTCGCCGCGCGCGAGCACATCGGCGGCGCGCTTCGGCGAGGCCCCGGTGCCGAGCCCGACCTTGGGCCGCGCCCAAGAGATCGCCTCCCAGGCGAGGTCCACGAAGCCGGCGTCGCGGGCGTAGAGCCGCGCGTCCTTCGGTCCCACCTTGACCACGACCGCGGGCACCAGCTTGCCGGGCGAGGGCTGGCCCTCGAGCGCCTCGTCGAGCGCATCCACGGCATCGCCTTCGGGCAAGGTGACGCGCGCCAGCGGACCGCGCCAACCGTGCCGACGGTCGTAGTCGAGCAGACCCTCGCGCAGCGCGGAGTTGGCCGCCTGCTGCATCCTGGAGTCGATGCTGGTGAAGATCTTCCAGCC
>DAIMYL010000251.1:0-2960 GCA_036734505.1 Steroidobacteraceae bacterium
AGCGGCAGGGCTTCCATCTCCTGCCGCAGGATCTGCGACACCGCGAGGTCGCGGAACCACTTGCGGTCTGCGGGGATGACATACCACGGCGCGTGTACGGTGCTGCAGCGCGTGAGGGCTGCCTCGAAGGCCTGGCGGTAGGCGACCCAGCGCTTGCGCTTGTCGAGATCGGCTGGGTCGAACTTCCACTGCTTCTCGCGCGTCGCGAGCCGCTCCTCGAAGCGCAGTTTCTGTTCCTTGTGGCTGATGTGCAGGAAGATCTTGACCACGCGCGTGCCGGACTCGCTGAGCATCCGTTCGAAGTCGTTGATCTGGGCATAGCGCGGCTCCCAGACGGTCTTCGGCGCAAGCTTCTCGACCCGCACCACGAGCACATCCTCGTAGTGCGAGCGGTTGAACACGGTCACCGTGCCGCGCGGCGGCACATGGCGATGCACGCGCCACAGGAAATCCCGCGACAGCTCCTCGGCGGAGGGCGCCTTGAAAGCCACCACATTGCAGCCCTGCGGGTTGAAGGCGCCGAACACGCGCCGGATGGTGCTGTCCTTGCCGCCGCCGTCGATGGCCTGCAGCACCACGAGCAGCGAGTGCCGGCCGTCGGCGTACATCTTGAACTGCAGCTCGCCGAGCCGGCGCAGGTTGTCGGCGGTCGCGGTCTCGGCGGCCGTACGCTCGACCCCGAAAGTGCGCGAGGCATCGGCGTCGCGCAGGCGATAGGGCTTGCCGGGCGCGACGCGCAGCTGCGCCGGAAGGTCGTCGCGATCGCGACGCGCCATCAGCGCCCCCGTCGCACGGCGGACCCGGCCCGACGCGCGGGAGCGTCCGCGCCGGCAGGGATCTGCTGCGTGATGCAGTGGATGTTGCCGCCGCCGAGCAATATCTCGCGCGCCGGCACACCGACGACCTTGCGACCCGGGAACAAGCGCCGGATCTTGGTGAGCGCCGCGCGGTCGGTGCGTGCATCGAGCAGCGGCACGACGACGCCGCCGTTGGCGATGTAGAAGTTCACATAGCTCGCGGCGAGCCGCTCGCCGGCCTCGCGCGGCTTGGCGCCCGTGCCGGTGACGACCCCCGCTGCTTCCGCGCGCGTGGTGCGCAGCGGCCCGGGCATCGGGAGTTTGTGCACCTTCAGGCGTCGGCCGCGCGCATCGCGCGCGTCCATCAAGCGCTCGAGGGCATCCTTCGAGATGGCATGCTGCGGGTCGCGCACATCGTCGGTCCAGGTGAGCGCGACCTCGCCCGGCGCGACGAAGCAGGCCAGGTTGTCGATGTGACCGTCGGTCTCGTCGTTGAACACGCCTTCGCCGAGCCAAAGGATCGTCGTCGCGCCCGTGTAGGCGCGCAGCAGCGTCTCGATCTGCCGGCGTCCGAGCGTCGGGTTGCGGTTGCGGTTGAGCAGGCACTGCTCGGTGACGAGCAGCGTGCCCTCGCCGTCCGCGTGGATCGCCCCACCCTCGCAGACCATCGGCGCGCGGTAGCGGTCGAGCCGCTCGACCTCGAGCACCTTGCGGGCGACCGCATCGTCCTGATCCCACGGATGGTAGAGCCCGCCGCGATGGCCGCCCCAGGCGTTGAAGCGCCAGTCGACGCCGCGCACGACGCCGTGGCCGTCCACCACGCAGGTGGGGCCGACATCGCGCATCCATGCATCGTCGCTGGAAAGCTCGACCACGCGCACCGCGGGGTCCAGCGCCGCCCGCGCCGCGTCGTACTGCACCGCGGACGCGCCCACCGTCACCGGCTCGAAACGCGAGATCGCCGCCGCGACAGCCGCGAACGCATGCTGCGCCGGCGCAGCGCCGCGGCGCCAGTTGTCCGGGCGCGTGGGCCACAGCATCCAGCAGCCGCGATGCGGTTCGAACTCGCCCGGCATGCGGAAACGATGGGCGGCGGGCGTCGAGGTTAGCGTTCTGGACATAGGACCATTCTAGCGACTTAGGTCCCGGATTCGGCCCCTCGCCCCTATGCTAAAATTCGCCTATCCAGCGGCCATGGGGGTTCCAGGGTCCGCGCGACATCAAAGGAGTCCTCCCAGCCATGACCACGGCCACCCCGGTCACCCTGACGCCGCCCGCCGGCGGCGCCAAGATCAGCATCCGCGACGGCAAGCTCGTCGTCCCCGCCAACCCCATCGTGCCCTTCATCGAGGGCGACGGCACCGGTCCCGACATCTGGCGCGCCTCGGTGCGCGTGATCGACGCCGCGGTCGCCAAGGCCTACGGCGGCTCCCGCAAGATCCACTGGCTCGAGGTCTACGCGGGCGAGAAGTCGCACAAGCTCTACAACACCTGGCTGCCGGACGAGACCGTCGCCGCCTGCCGCGAGTACCTGGTGTCCATCAAGGGCCCGCTCACCACGCCCGTCGGTGGCGGCATCCGCTCGCTGAATGTGGCGCTGCGCCAGCTGCTCGACCTCTATGTCTGCCTGCGCCCGGTGCGCTGGTTCAAGGGTGTGCCCTCGCCCGTGAAGGCGCCGGAGAAGGTCGACATGGTGATCTTCCGCGAGAACACGGAGGACATCTACGCCGGCATCGAGTTCGAGCAGGGCACCGAGGAGAACCGCAAGTTCAAGGAACTCTTCAAGCAGCACTTCCCGAAGTCCTACGCGAAGATCCGCTTCCCCGACACCTCCGGCATCGGCATCAAGCCGGTATCGCAGGAAGGTACGGAGCGCCTGTTCCGTGCGGCGGTCGAGTACGCCATCGCCAACAAGCGCAAGAGCGTGACCATCGTCCACAAGGGCAACATCCAGAAGTTCACCGAAGGCGCGTTCCGCAACTGGTCCTACGCCCTCGCCGAGCGCGACTTCCCCGGCCAGACCTACGGCTGGGAGCAGTGGGAGCGCACCAAGGCCGAGAAGGGCGAGAAGGCGGCCAACGCCGAGATGGACGAGGCCAAGAAGGCCGGCAAGATCATCATCAAGGACGCGATCGCCGACATCACCCTGCAGCAGGTGCTCAC
>DAIMYL010000252.1:0-2950 GCA_036734505.1 Steroidobacteraceae bacterium
GCGACGCCCGAGAACATCTCGCGCACCCGGCCCACGAGCGCGAGGCGGTTGGTGCGCAGCGCGGGGTCGGGGTCGTTGACCATGACTTCCGTGAAGAACGCATCCACCGCCGGGCGCAGGTCGGCCAAGCGCGTCAGGGCGTCATTGTAACGCCCGGCCGTGAGCGCAGCGTCGACCTCTGGTGCCATGGCCTCGAGCGTGCGGTGCAGCACTTTTTCGGCCTCGACGGTGAGCCGTGCCGCATCGACACGCGCTGCGCCCGCATCCGCGCCGCCGCCATCCGATTTACGCAGGATGTTGGCGATGCGCTTGTTCGCGGCGGCCAAGGCCTCGGCCTCGGGGAGGCGACGGAACGCCGCGAGCGCGTCGAGCCGTGCCATGAGGTCGAGCGGACGGGTCGACCCGCTCGCGAGCACCGCATCGAAGGCCTCGGCCGGATGGCCGGCTTCGTGCGCCTGCGCACGCAGCCGCTCGAGCATGAACTCGCGCACCTCGGCGGCGGTCGTGGCGGTCTTCACGGGCTGCAGCGCCACGGCGGCATCGACCAGCACGCCGATGTCGAGGTCACGGTGCTGCTCGAGCAGGATGCGCAGCACACCGATCGCGGCACGACGCAGCGCGAAAGGGTCCTTGGTGCCGCTCGGCTTCTGGCCGATGCCGAAGATGCCGGCGAGCGTGTCGAGCCGGTCGGCGAGCGCGAGCGCCGTGCCGGTGGTCGTCGCGGGCAGCGCATCGCCCGCGCCGCGCGGTTGGTAGTGCTCGCGGATCGCGGCGACGACCTCGGCGGGTTCGCCGTCGGCCGCTGCGTGGTATGCGCCCATCGTGCCCTGCAGTTCCGGGAACTCCCCGACCATCGCCGAGATGAGGTCGCACTTGCAGAGCTCCGCGGCACGCACGACGAGCGTGCCGTCGGCGCCGACCTGCGGCGCGATCGTGGCGGCGAGCGCGCCGACGCGGCGCACCTTGTCGCCGATCGAGCCGAGCTTGATCTGGAAGGTGACGGCATCGAGTCCGGCGCGGGACTCCGCCAGCGGCTTGCGGCGGTCCTGGGTCTGGAAGAACGCGGCGTCGGAGAGGCGCGGGCGCACCACGCGCTCGTTGCCCTCGCGCACGCGCACGGGCTCCCGGCTCTCGATGTTGCTCACCGTGATGAAGAGCGGCAGCAGCGCGCCCTTGTCGTCCTCGATGGCGAAGTAGCGCTGGTGTTCCTGCAGGGTGCAGAGCAGCACCTCGCGCGGCAGCGCGAGGAAGTGCGCCTCGAAGCCGCCTTCGACGGCCACGGGCCATTCCACGAGCGCCGTCACCTCGTCGAGCAGCGCGTCGTCCATCACCGCACGGCCGCCGAGCGCGGCGGCGCGGGCCGTCACGGCCTCGCGGATGCGCTCACGGCGCTCGGCGAAGTCGGCGAGGACGAAGCCCTGCTCGCGCAGCACCTTCGCGTAATCGGCGGGGGTGGGGACCGTGAGCGCCTGCGGTGCGTGGAAGCGGTGGCCGCGGGTCGTACCGCCGGCGTCGGTGTCGAGCAGCCGAGCGGGCACGACCTCATCGCCGAAGCGCATCAGCACCCAGTGCACGGGACGCACGAACTCGGCGTCGCTCGCGCCCCAACGCATGCGCTTGGGGATCGGCAGCGCATCGAGCGCGGCCTGCACGATGCCGGGCAGCAGCGAGACCGTCGCGGCGCCCGGCTTCTTGCCCTCGAAATGCAGGAACTCGCCCTTGCCTTCGGTGACACGGCCGAGCGCGTCGAGCGCGACGCCGCAGCTTTCGGCGAAGGCGGTGGCGGCGCGCGTCGGCGCGCCTTGCTTGTCGAACGCGGCGTTGACCGGGGGGCCGCGGCGCTTGATGACCTGCTCGGGCTGCGCGGTCGGCAGGCCGCGCACCAGCACGGCGAGCCGGCGCGGCGCGGCGTAGGAGGTGAGGCCCGCGTGCGCGAGACCCGCGGCGGCGAGCCCGGCCGTGATGCTCTCGGCGAGCGCACGCTCGAGCTCCGGCAGCGCGATGGGCGGCAGCTCCTCGGTGCCGAGCTCGAAGAGGAAGTCGCGCACGGCGGTCATGGCGCCTTCTCCGCGGCCGGCGTCGATGACGCGCCGTGCAGCATCGGGAAGCCGAGCGCTTCGCGGGCGTCGTGGTAGGCCTGTGCCACGCCGCGCGCCAGCGTGCGCACCCGCAGGATGAATCTTTGACGCTCGGTGACCGAGATGGCGCGCCGCGCGTCGAGCAGGTTGAAGGTGTGCGAGGCCTTGAGCATCTGCTCGTAGGCGGGCAGCCCGAGCTTGGCCTCGAGCAGCTTCTGGCAGATGGCCTCGTGCTCGTCGAAGTTGCGGAACAGCACCGCGGTGTCGGCATGCTCGAAGTTGTACTTCGACTGCTCGACCTCGTTCTGGTGGTAGACATCGCGGTAGGTGATCTTGCCGCGCGGCCCGTCCGTCCAGACGATGTCGTAGACGCTGTCGACGCCCTGCAGGTACATCGCGAGGCGCTCGAGGCCGTAGGTGATCTCGCCGGTCACCGGCTTGCAGTCGATGCCGCCCACCTGCTGGAAGTAGGTGAACTGCGTGACCTCCATGCCGTTGAGCCACACCTCCCAGCCGAGGCCCCAGGCGCCGAGCGTCGGCGACTCCCAGTTGTCCTCGACGAAGCGGATGTCGTGCACCAGCGGGTCGAAGCCCAGCATCTTGAGGGACCCGATGTAGAGGTCGAGGATGTCGAGCGGCGAGGGCTTCATCACCACCTGGAACTGGTAGTAGCGCTGCAGCCGGAAGGGGTTGTCGCCGTAGCGGCCGTCGGTCGGCCGACGCGAGGGCTGCACATAGGCGGCGCTCCAGGGCTCGGGCCCGACCGCACGCAAGAAGGTTGCGGTGTGGAAGGTGCCCGCGCCGACCTCCATGTCGTAGGGCTGCAGCACGACGCAGCCCTGGTCGGACCAGTACTTCTGGAGGGCGAAGAT
>DAIMYL010000253.1:0-1201 GCA_036734505.1 Steroidobacteraceae bacterium
TGCTGGCGTTCACGACCTTCGCCAGCTTCCAGCAATCGTTGCTCGACTGGCAGGGGCTCGTGCGCCGCCCCGACAACTGGTGGACCATCGCGACGCTGATCGACGCCTACTACGGGTTCATCACTTTCTATGTATGGGTCTTCTGGAAGGAGGTGCGCGCGCTGCCGCGGGTGGCCTGGTTCGTCGCCATCATGCTGCTCGGCAACATGGCGATGGCCGCCTATGTGCTGCGCGAGCTGTCGCGGCTCGCGCCGGGCGAGCCGGCCTCCGCCATCCTGACGAAGCGCCATGGTTGAGTTCCTGCGCCGCCGTCTCGTCGAACCGGTCCTGGCGCTGCTGCGCCAGGGCCTCGCGCCGCGCGAGCTCGCGCTGTGCCTCGCGCTCGGCACGGGCATCGGTCTGTTCCCGGTGCTCGGCGTGTCGACGCCGCTGCTGGCCGTCATCGCGCTAGTCTGGCGGCTCAACCTCGCGGCCATCCAGCTCGTGAACTACCTCATCTACCCGCTGCAGCTGCTGCTCATCATCCCGTTCGTGCGGCTCGGCGAGGCGCTGACCGGCGCCGCACCGCAGCCGCTGACCATCACCGCCGGGCTGGAGCTGATGTCGCAGGGCGTCTGGCAGGCGGTGGTGACGCTGTGGGACGCCATCGTCCACGCCACGCTCGGCTGGGTGCTGCTCGGCCCCGCCGGCATCTATGTGCTGTATCGTCTGCTCGAGCCCATGCTCCGACGCGCTTCCCAAAGATTGACCTCCGCGGACACCCCATGACCGACGACGCCAAGGCCGCCGACCAGAACCCCTCGCTCGCCATGCGCCTGCTCGAGTCCGACCGTGTGCCGGACTGGCTGATCCGCCGCCGCATCCGCGCGCTGCTCGAGCAGCGTCTCGCCGAGGAGGACAAGGGCGGTCCCGAGGCGCAGCAGGCGCACCTCATGACGATGGTGCGGCGGCTGCGCGAGAGCCCGATCGCCATCCACACCGACGCCGCCAACACGCAGCACTACGAGGTGCCGACCGCCTTCTATCTCAAGGCGCTCGGACCGCACCTCAAGTATTCGAGCTGCTATTTCGACGACTTCGAGGTGTCGCGTGCGGCCGCGAACCTCGGCGCCGCGGAGGCGCGCATGCTCGCGCTCACCTGCGAACGCGCGCGGCTGAAGGACGGCGACCGCATCCTCGAGCTCGGCTGCGGCTGGGGCTC
>DAIMYL010000253.1:1301-2934 GCA_036734505.1 Steroidobacteraceae bacterium
CGCCTACACCTTCGAGGTGCGCGACGAGAGCGACTGGATGGCGCGGTACTTCTTCACCGGCGGCATCATGCCGAGCGACGACCTGCTGCATTACTTCCAGCGCGACCTGCGGCTGGCGGACCACTGGCAGGTCGACGGCCGCCACTACCAGCTGACCTCCGAGGCCTGGCTGCAGAACGTGGACGCGAACCGCGCGGCGCTTATGCCGGTGCTGGCCGAGGGCTACGGCGCCGATCAGGCGTTGCGCTGGTGGGTCTATTGGCGTGTATTCTTCATGTCCTGCGCAGAACTCTTCGGCCACCGGGGCGGACGCGAATGGATCGTCTCGCACTACCTCTTCGAGCGGCGCTGATCCTGCTGACGGCGGCCGCCTCCCCGGTCGCGGTCGCACAGCCGGCGGACGAACGCCTCGCCGCGCACGCCAAGCTGCGCGCCGCGCTCGACGCCGGTCGTCTCGAGGAGGCCGCCGCCCAGGCCGCCGCCGTCGTCTCGCTCACCGAGGCGCGCTTCGGCGACGGGTCGCGTGAACTCGTCAATCCGCTCACCAATGCGGGCACCGTCGCGTTCCGCCGCGGCGACCTCGCGGCGGCCGAGACCGCGTACCGCCGCGCCGTCGCGCTCATCGAAGGCAAAGAATCGGGCGCCGACCGGGACCTCATGAGACCGCTGGTCGGTCTCGGCGAGACCTGGCTCGCGGCAGGACGGCCGGCCGAAGCCGTGGTCGTGCTCAAGCGGGCGGTCGACCTCTCGCGCAACCTCGACGGTCTCTACAACCCTGCGCAGCTCGACATCGTCGATCCGCTCATCGAAGGGTATGTGGCGATCGGTGCCGAGGCCGAGGCGGAGCGCGAGCACCTGTTCGCGTTCCGGGTCGTGGAGAGCGCTTACGGCCGCAACGACCCGCGCCTGCTCGACCCCCTCGACCGGTTGGCGCGCTGGCGCGAATCGCAGCTGCGGTTCACGACGGCGCGTGGCCTGCACGCGCGCGCGCTGCAGATCGCCGAGCGGATCGGACCGACCCTGCCGCTCGCGGGCGTGCCGGCGATGCGCGGACTGTCGCGCACCTGGCTCGGCGAAGCGGTCTACGGCCCCGAGGTCACCGACACCATGGCGCCCGAGATGACGGGGGGCGCGGGCGATCCTTTCGCTCCCCAAGCCGTCGGCGGTCGGTTCAACCCGGACGGCGAGCGGATCCTGCGCTACGCGGTCGAGCTGATCCGCGCCGGCGCGGCCGTCGACCAAGCGCTGCTCGGTGAGACCCTCGCCCAGCTCGGCGACTGGCATCTGCTCGCCGGTGCGGGCAACAAGGCGACCGCGGCCTACGCGGAGGCGTGGAAGGCTTTGGTGGCGGCAGGCACCGGCAAGAAGGACCTCCTGGAGCGGCCACGCCAGCTGATCTACCGGGCGCCGCCCAGTTCGGCGGCGCGGCTGGCGCCGTCCGACCCGGAGGAGTACACGGCGCGCGATGTGGACCTGGTGCTGCGCGTGGGCCGCGACGGCAGGGTGCTGGAAGCCCGCCTTGCGGACGGGACCGAGCCTGACGCGGTGGCCCGCTCGGTGCTCTTCGCGGCGCGCAAAGCGCGCTATGCGCCGCGCATCGAGGCGGGGGTCCCCGTCGAGACCGACGGCGTGG
>DAIMYL010000254.1:0-2925 GCA_036734505.1 Steroidobacteraceae bacterium
GCGCCGCGATGGCCGCGGCCTGCTGGCAGGAATGGGCCACGCCGATGAGCCGCGGGCCGCGCCAGCGGCGCCGTCCGGCGCGGAAAGCGAGCGCGCGGTCGTAGTAGCCGGCGCCCGAACCGAGGCGATGCCCCGCCGCATCGAAGCCGACCAGCGGCACGAGGATCACCTGCAACCGCTGTGCGGCGCAGCGTGCGCCCGCCGCCGGTTCCGGGATGCCGTGGGGTCCGCGTCGCAGCGGTGCGTCGGCCGGCACGAAGCTCATGCGATGGTTCCGCGTGTCGGTGATGCGCGGCAGCCAGAGACGGCAACCGGCGCGCTGCGCGAGGGCGATGAAGGGCGCCAGGCTGATCTCGCTGCGCACCGCGAGGTAGACGCCGATGCGCAGCCCGGGACGCAGCAGGCCGGCGGCGGCGAGCTGCGCCGCGATGCGTCGCGCGGCGCGCGCCCGCTCGACGGGCGGCAACGCGGCGCGACGACGGCGCAGGTCCTGGCGCAACCGACGCCGCGCCAGATCGCGCGCGGCGGGCGCATCGCTGTCGGCGCCTTGTCGGGCCAAAAGCCTCTCCCTCGCTGGGCCCAGAAGAATCGAGGCGTCACCCGCCTGTGCCGGTGCGGACCGTTGCTCTCGACACAGAGCAACAAGTGGGGCGGACTGCGTCAGGTAAGGCTTTCCGCTCGAGGCGGACATGCACAGTGCTGACAGCAAATCCTGATGCCCCTGGGCGTTCCAACTTAGGGTCGAGAGGTAATACCCGATCCGCTTGTCGAGCACCGCAGGTGACGCACGGACACTCTACACCAGCCGCACCCGCGGTGGTGCAGGGGCGCACGGGTATGGACTACAGGTCGAGCTGCTGGCCGCGGGCGAGGGCGCCGTCGACGCGCTCGCGCAGCGCGCGCACGCGGCCGGTGACCTCGGCCTCGGCGCGGCGGTCCTGGGTCTGCGCGCGCAGCAGTTCGTTGGCGAGGTTGAGCGCCGCGATGACCGCGATGCGGTCCATACCCACCACCTTGCCGCTGTCGCGGACCTCGCGCATGCGGCTGTCGAGGTGCTGGGCGGCGTCGAGCAGCGCGGAGCGCTCCTCGAAGGGACAGGCGATGAGGTATTCCTTGTCGAGGATGCGGACGCTGACCCGCGCGACATCCTTGCCTTCGGGCTTGTCGGCGCCGCTCACGAACCGTGCTCCAGGGTCTTGAGACGGCCGATCATCGCCTCGACGCGGGTGCGGACCTGCTCGTTGCGCTGCATGAGCGAGGCGCGCTCGACCGACAGTTGATCCTGGCGGTGCCGCAGCGCGCGGGTCTCCTCGCGGGCGGCGCCGAGCGCGGCGATCAGCTCCTCCACCTGCTTCTCGAGGCGGCGCAGTTCGGCTTCGAGGGCGTTGCGGTCGTTGCTGGGCATCTCGTGGGGTCTCGCAGGTCGCGGGTGCCGGGGCGGAAATTATAGGCCTGATCCGTGCCGGGGCAACGACCGGCGTGGTGCGATCGGGGTCGGCGGCGCGGCCGCCGAAGCGGCGCATCGGGCATAATCACCGCATGTCCGCGCCGAGCCATCGCGATCTCGCCCGTCTGCTGGAGGGCGCCCGCGCCCTGACCGAGATCCCCGAGGCCCACGGGACCCTCGCCGGTGCGCTGTGCGCCGGCGGATCGTTCGGTCTGCGGGAGTGGTTCGACGAGGTCTTCCCGGAGGGGCAGCCCGGCGCCGCCCGACAGGGGATGCAGGAACTCTATCGCTGGACGCGCGAGGCGTTGGCGGCGGGCGAGCTGCGCTTCGCGCCGGTGCTGCCGGACGACGACGCCCCGGTGGCCGAGCGCGCGCAGGCGCTCGGCGAGTTCTGCCAAGGTTTCCTTTACGGGCTCGGCACGAGCGCCTTGCCCGACCCGGAGGCGCTGCCGACACAGGTGGCGGAGATCGTGCGCGACATCGGCGCCATCACCAATGTGGGCGTCGACCCCGACGAATCCGAGGAGCAGAACGAGCAGGCCTACGCCGAACTCGTGGAGTTCGTGCGCGTGGGCGTGCAGCTGCTCTTCGACGAGCTCGCCCCGTATCGGCAACCCCAGACCGCCGCTCCCGATGGCCCGCCCGCGTCGCTCCACTGAGCCGCGCCACCGTACGGTGGTCGTCACACGACGCGGCCCGGAACTGCCCGGCGCGCCGCCGCCGCCGCTCGGCCGCGACGAGTACGCGCGCCGCCGCCGCGCGCTGATGCGCGAGATGGGCCGCGATGCGGTCGCGGTGATCGCCGCGGCGCCCGTGCACCTGCGCAACAACGACGTCGAGTACGCCTACCGCCAGGACAGCGATTTCCATTACCTGACCGGCTTCGGCGAGCCCGAATCGGTGGCGGTGCTGGTGCCGGGGCGGCCGCAGGGCGAGTATCTGCTGTTCGTGCGCGACCGTGACCCCACGCGCGAGACCTGGGACGGTCGGCGCGCGGGCCCCGCGGGCGCCTGCCGCGATTTCGGCGCCGACGACGCCTTCCCCATCGCCGACATCGACGAGATCCTGCCCGGGCTCATGGAGAGCCGGGCACGGGTCTTCTACACGGTGGGCGTCAACCGCGATTTCGACCAGCGCCTCGTCGGCTGGGTGAACGGGCTGCGCGCCCAGGCCAAGCACGGCCGTCACGCGCCGCACGAGATCGTCGCGCTGGAGCACGCGCTGCACGAGATGCGGCTCTTCAAGGGCCGCGGCGAGGTGGAGCAGATGCGCCACGCGGCGCGCATCGCCGCCGCCGCCCACCTGCGCGCCATGCGGCACTGCCGCCCCGGTCTCTTCGAGTACGAGATCGCCGCCGAGATCCGCCACGAGTTCCACCGCGCCGATGCCGACATCAGCTACCTGCCGATCGTCGGCGGCGGCGCCAACGGCTGCATCCTGCACTACCGCGAGAACGCCTCGGTGCTGCGCGACGGCGA
>DAIMYL010000255.1:0-2919 GCA_036734505.1 Steroidobacteraceae bacterium
GAGGAGGCGATGACGCTCGCCTCGCGCATCGGTGTCATGAACAAGGGCCAGATCGTGCAGGTGGGAACGCCCACCGAGATCTATGAGTTCCCGAACTCGCGCTTCGTCACCGACTTCATCGGCTCGGTGAACATGTTCGACGGGCAACTCGTCGAGGACGAGCCGGGCCATGTCCGCATCCGCTGCCCGGAGCTCGAGGCCGCGGTGTTCGTGAGCCACGGCATCAGCGCCGCCCCGGACGCCAAGGTGTCGGTCGCCATCCGGCCCGAGAAGATCGAGATGACGCGCAGCGCGCCCGAGGGCGTCGAGAACCGTGCCCGCGGCGTCGTCAAGGAGATCGCCTACATGGGCGACATGTCGGTGTACCTGGTCCGGCTCGATTCCGGCCGTATGGTGCGGGTCACCATCCCCAACATCGAGCGCCACGACGAGCGCATCGTCTGGGACGAGACGGTCCATCTGTCCTGGCATCCCTCCAGTCCCGTGGTGCTCACGCAATAGCCATGGCGCGACCCCCGGGCAGTCGGGTCCCCGAAGGTCTGGCCCAGGACCGGCTGGGACTGTTCCGCGCCTTGCTGGAGCAGTTCGGGTTGCAGCGCTGGTCGCGCTATGTGCGCGAGCATTGGTCGGGGCAGCGGCTCGTCATCGCCGTGCCGTGGGTCTGGCTGTTCCTGTTCTTCGTCATCCCGTTCCTGATCGTCTTCAAGATCTCGTTCTCCGAGATCCGGTTGGCGATGCCGCCCTACGCACCGCTCTTCGAGTGGGTCGAGGAGGGCAAGCGCCTCGTCACCACGCTGAACCTCTCGAACTACGCCTTCGTGCTGAAGGACCCCCTCTACATCAGCACCTTCCTCTACTCGCTCAAAGTCGCGGCGGTGTCGACCTTCTTCTGCCTGCTGATCGGCTACCCGATGGCCTACGCCATCGCGCGTTCGGCGCCGACCACCCGCAGCCTTCTGTTGATGCTGATCATCCTGCCGTTCTGGACCTCCTTCCTGCTGCGCGTCTACGCCTGGGTGGGTCTGCTCAAGACCGACGGCGTGATCAACAACACGCTGCTGTCGCTCGGGGTCATCGACGCGCCGTTGACGCTGCTCTACACCGACTTCGCGGTCTATGTCGGCATCGTGTACTCCTACCTGCCGTTCATGATCCTGCCGCTCTACTCGAACCTCGAGAAGCACGACCTGACCCTGCTCGAAGCGGCGGCCGACCTCGGCGCCAAACCCTTCAAGTCCTTCCTGCGCATCACGCTGCCGCTGTCCGTGCCGGGCATCGTCGCAGGCTGTCTGCTGGTGTTCATCCCGGCGGTCGGCGAGTTCGTCATCCCGTCGCTCCTCGGCCGGGCCGACCAGCTGATGATCGGGCGGATCCTCTCCGACGAGTTCTTCGCCAACCGCGACTGGCCGGTGGCGAGCGCGGTCGCCATCGTGATGCTGCTCGCGCTGCTGCTGCCCATCATGGTCTTCCAACGCTACCAGCGGCGCGAACTCGAGGCCGCCAAGCGATGAGGCGCCCATGAAGACCCGCGGCTGGTTCCGCAACGGCGCGCTCGCCCTCGGGCTCGCGTTCCTCTACATCCCCATCCTCACGATGGTGTTCTTCTCGTTCAACAACTCGCGGCTCGTCACGGTGTGGGACTCGGCCAACTCGCCGACGCTCGCCTGGTACCGCAAGCTCTTCGCCAACGACCAGATCCTCGACGCCGCGCTGCTGTCGTTGCAGATCGCCGCGATGACCGCCACCGGCGCGGTCATCCTCGGTACGCTCGCCGGCCTTGCGCTGGTCCGGTTCGGGCCGTTCCGCGGCCGTGCCATGCTCTCGACCATGACCACGGCGCCGCTCGTCATGCCCGAGGTCATCACCGGTCTCTCGCTGCTGCTGCTGTTCGTCGCGCTCGAGCAGCTCACCGGCTGGCCGGGCGGTCGCGGCATCGCCACCATCACCATCGCGCACATCACCTTCGCGATGGCGTATGTCACCGTGGTCGTGCAATCGCGGCTCGCGGGATTCGACGACTCGCTCGAGGAGGCGGCGCTCGACCTCGGCGCGAAGCCCGCCAAAGTGTTCTTCCGTATCACGCTGCCGTTGATCACGCCGGCGTTGGTGTCCGGCTGGCTGCTCGCGTTCACGCTCTCTTGGGACGACGTGGTCATCTCGCAGTTCGTCTCCGGTCCGAACTCCACCACGCTGCCGATGGTGATCTTCTCGAAGGCGCGCCTCGGCGTCAGCCCCGACATCAACGCGCTCGCCACCATCATGGTGCTGATCGTCGCCACCGGCGTCGTCGCCTCGACCTTCTGGATGAAGCGCCAGGAGCGTAAGCGTCTGCTCGAGGAGCAGATGGCGCGCAGCGACGCGGGCTGAGGACGGCATGCGGCGGATCGGCATCGACGTCGGCGGCTCGACGCTGCGTGTGGGCGAGGTGGATGTGACGAGCGGCCGGACCGTCGGCGCCGTCGATGCGATCCCCATGCCCGTCGGCGCACGCCCCGACGATGTCCTCGCTGCGCTGGCGTCGAGCCCCGTGCTGCGTGCGGGGGAGGGCACGGTCGGTCTCGCGTTCCCGTCGGTGGCGCAGCACAGCGTGGCCCGAACCGCGGCGAACGTCGACCGCAGCTGGATCGACCTCGATGTCGCCGCCGCGTTCACCCGGCTGACCGGACGGCCCACCGTGTTCGTCAACGATGCCGACGCCGCCGGTCTCGCCGAGGTGCGCTTCGGCGCCGGCCGCGAGCTCGCCGCCGAGGCGGCGGCCGGTGGTCCCCCGGCAAGCCGCATCATCGTGCTCACCTTCGGCACCGGCATCGGCACGGCGCTGTTCCTCGACGGGCGGTTGTGGCCGAACGCGGAGCTCGGGCATCTGATGCTGCCCGGCGTCACCGACACCGATGGCGAGGGTTGGGCGGCCGCCAGCGT
>DAIMYL010000256.1:0-2915 GCA_036734505.1 Steroidobacteraceae bacterium
CGATGCGCACGCCACGGGCGGCCGCAAGGGCCGCGGCACGGGCGAGGCGTGAGCGCGCCGGAGCCGACACCGACCCCGCCATCCGCGGTGGACGCCGCGCAACGGCCACGCAAGCCGGTGCGGCGCTTCGTGCTGCACAAGCTGCTGCCGCCGTTCGGGTGGCGCGCCTACCGCGCGCTCGGTCGCTCATGGACCTACCGCACGGAGAACATGCAGCCGCTCTACGACTGCATCGCCTCGGGACAGCCGGTGGTCGGCGCGTTCCTGCACTCGCGCACCTTCGCGCTGATGCACTACTTCAGCCTCCCCGAGCAGGGCCGCTGGATGCTCATGTGCTCGCAGAGCCGCGACGGCGAGGCGATGGCGCGCATCGAGGAGGGCCTCGGCTTCCGCGTGGCGCGCGGCTCGTCCGGCAAGGGCGGCGCGCGGGCGCTGGTCGAGATGATCAAGGCGCAGCGCGAGGACCGCGGCCTCAACTCCTGCCTCGCCATCGACGGTTCGCGCGGGCCGCGCGGCGTCGCGCAGCTCGGCATCATCACGCTCGCGCAGAAGACGGGCAGCGTGCTGCTGCCGGTGGCCGGCTCCACCCCGCATTGCTGGCGTTGGGACCGCTCCTGGGACCGCACCGTGATCCCGAAGTGGGGCGCGACGGTCGCGGTGCGCGCGGCCGACCCCATCCCCGTGCCCGCGAAGCTCTCGCCCGAGGAGCTCGAGGCGCTGCGCCTGCGCGTCGAGACGACGATGCTGCGGCTGCACACCGAGCTCGACGCCGAGACCGGCTACTCGGACAGCGAACCATTGCAGCTGCCCGCGCGCGCCGTCTGACGCCCATGACCGCCGCACCACGACATCGGGACGGCTGCGCGGTGATGTTCGTCGACATGCGCGGCTTCACGCGCGCCTCGGCGCAGTTGGGCGAGGACGATGTGGTCCGCCTGCTCGAGGGCTACTTCGCGATGGTGGTCGATGTGGCGATGGCGCACGGCGGTCGGCCCTGCAACATGACGGGCGACGGTGTGCTCGCGGCGTTCGGGCTCGATCCCGCGCCGCGCGATGCGGCGCTCGGCGCGCTGCGCGCGGCGCGCGAGGTGCTCGACGCCTGGAGGGCCATGTCGGCCGATTGGCAGGCGCGCCACGGCGTCGTCACGGGTCTCGGCATCGGTCTGCATATGGGACCGGTGATCGCAGGGCCGATCGGTCCGCCGTCGTTCCGCCACGACACGGTGGTCGGCGACACCGTCAACATCGCCGCGCGGCTCTGCCAGCGCGCCCGCTCGGGCGAGGCGCTGTTCTCCGATGCCGTACGACGCGCACCCGGCATCGACGGCTTGGGGCTCGAGATCCTCGAGCTTCCGCCGCTGCAGATCCGCGGCCGCGACGCACCGCTCGGCATGCATTGCCTGCCTGCTGCGGAGAGGCTCGACCTCGGCGCGGACTGACGACGGCTGATATCCTTGCCGCCCCGTCCCTCTCGACCGGACCCGCCACCATGCGCCTCGCGCAGCTGCTCGCCATGACCACCGCACTCGTCGTCACCGCCACCACCGTCTCCATCGCCGCTCCCCCGTCGCCGCCGCTCGCGGCGCCCTGGACCGGCCCGTACGGCGGCGTGCCCGCCTTCGACAAGGCGTCGCCGGCGCTGTTGGCCCCGGCCATGGAAGCCGGCATGGCGCAGCAGCTGGCCGAGCTGCAGGCGATCGCGGACGACCCCGCGCCGCCGACCTTCGAGAACACCATCGCCGCGATGGAGCGCGCCGGCCGCGCGTTGAGCCGCGCCTATACGGTCTACGGCATCTACGGCTCGACGCTGAGCGACGATGCCGTGCAGAGCGTCGAGCGCGACCTCGAACCGAAGCTCGCCGCCTTCCGCGACCGCATCACACAGAACGACAAGCTCTTCCAGCGCATCGCCGCGGTCTACGACACCCGCACCACCTCGGGCCTCACCCCCGAGCAGCAGCGCCTGACCTGGCTCACCTACACGGACTTCGTGCGCGCCGGTGCCAAGCTCGACCCCGCCGCCAAGCAGCGTCTCGCCGCCATCAACCAATCCCTGGCGGGGCTGTTCACCCGCTTCAGCCAGAACCTGCTCGGCGACGAGGGCAGCCGCTACACGCTGCTCGCCGACGAGGCCGACCTCGCGGGCCTGCCCGGGTCGCTGCGCGACGGCTACGCCGGCGACGCCGAGCGCCGCGGCCAGAAGGGCAGATGGGTGGTCGCCAACACGCGCTCCTCGGTGGAGCCCTTCCTCACCTACTCCACGCGGCGCGACCTGCGCGAGAAGGTGTGGCGCGAGTTCGTGGACCGCGGCGACAACGGCGATGCGCGCGACAACAACGCCATCATCGGCGAGATCCTGCAGCTGCGCGCCGAGCGCGCGCGACTGCTCGGCTTCCCGACCCATGCGCACTGGCGCCTCGAGAACACCATGGCGCGCACCCCGGAGCGCGCCATGGAGCTGATGGAGGCGGTCTGGAAGCCTGCCGTGTCGCGCGTGCGCGAGGAGGTCGCCGACATGCAGAAGGTCGCCGACGCCGAGGGCGCGAAGATCACCGTCGAACCCTGGGACTACCGCTACTACGCCGAGAAGGTCCGCAAGGCGAAGTACGACCTCGACTCCGACCAGCTCAAGCCCTATCTGCAGCTCGACAAGCTGCGCGAGGGCATGTTCTATGTGGCCAAGGAGCTCTTCGGTCTCGTCTTCAAGCCGCTGACGCCGGGCACGGTGCCCGTGTACCACCCGGATGTCGCCGTGTGGGAGGTCCGCGACCTCGCCGGCCGGCACATCGGCCTCTGGTACTTCGACCCGTACGCGCGCGTCGGCAAGCAGTCGGGCGCGTGGATGAACGCCTACCGCGAACAGGAGCGCTTCGACGGCGAGGTCACGACCATCGTCTCGAACAACAGCAACTTCG
>DAIMYL010000257.1:0-2915 GCA_036734505.1 Steroidobacteraceae bacterium
CCACCGACCGCTCCGAGCTCTCGAAGCAGTACAACCAGTTCGCGGGGCAAGCCGCGCGCCTGGGCGCCATCGACTCGCGCGATGCGCGGGTCGAGGACTATGTCACCCGCAAGGCGCTCGACGGGCTGTTCCTGATGATCGCCGAGGAGGAGCGCGCCATCCGCAAGGACCCGCTCGGCCAGGCGAGCAAGCTGCTGCAGAGCGTGTTCGGCGCCGTCAAGAAGTGACGCCACACCGCACATGACGACGCGCCGCCGGTTCCTCGGCTCCGCGCTGGCGGGCGCCGGCGTCGCCGGGTCGCTCACCGCGCTCGGCCTGCCGCGGGCGCTTGCCAGGCCCCGCGCCCGCCCGGCGCGCTTCTCGCGCGACCCGTTCACGCTCGGTGTCGCATCGGGCTACCCGCGCCCGGATGGCATGGTGCTCTGGACCCGGCTCGCGCCGGAGCCGTTCTCACCCGACGGCGGCGCAGGTCTCGACGACCTCGAACTGCGCTGGGAGATCGCCGAGGACGAGTCGTTCACGCGACGCCTGCACAGCGGCAGCACGGTCGCCCTCGCCGACGAAGCCCACACCGTCCATCTCGAGGTCTCGGGACTGCGACCCGGCCGCGCGTATTTCTATCGGTTCCGCGCCGGCGACGCGCTGAGCCCCGTCGGTCGTACCTGGACAGCCGCAGCGCCCGGCGACATGGCCGACCGGCTGCGCATCGGCACGGCGAGCTGTCAGCATTACGAGCAAGGCTTCTACCACGCCTGGCGCGACATGGTTGCGCGCGGCGTAGACCTCGTGCTGCACCTCGGCGACTACATCTACGAGAGCGGCTCGGGGAATCCGGTGCGCAAGCATGACCCCGGCGAGTGCGCGACGCTCGACGGATACCGCCTGCGCTACGCCTGGTACCGCAGCGATCCGCATCTGCGCGCCGCGCACGCGGCCTGCCCGTGGCTCGTCACCTGGGACGACCATGAGGTCGACAACGACTACGCCGGCCTGCAATCGGAGAACCCCGGCGAACAGGACGGCTTCCCCGCGCGGCGAACGGCTGCGTATCGGGCCTACTGGGAACACATGCCGCTGCCGCGCGCGGCCAAGCCGCGCGGTGCCGACGCCGCGCTCTACGCGAGCATCTCGCTGGGACCGCTCGCGACGCTGCACATGCTCGACACCCGTCAGCACCGCTCGCCACAGGCCTGTCCGAAACCTCCGCGCAAAGGCGGCACCCGGGTCTACACCGACGAGTGCCCCGAGTGGGACGATCCGCGGCGCTCGTTGCTCGGATCCGTACAGGAGCGCTGGCTGGATGCACGCCTGCGCGGACCACAGGCGCGTTGGGATCTCATGGCCCAAGGGATGGTGTTCACGCTGGTGGACGAGGATCCAGGGCCGCGCACGCTGCACTGGAACGACAGCTGGGCCGGCTACCCCGCCGCGCGCCAGCGACTGCTCGACTCGGTGGCCGGCAGCGGCGTGCGCAACCCGCTGATCCTGGGCGGTGACATCCATGCCTTCATCGCCGCCGACCAGCGCCGCCGCAGCTACGACGCCGCCTCGCCGATCGTGATGAGCGAGCTCGTCACCACCTCGATCTCCTCCGGTCCGCCGCCGAAGCGGGTGATGGAGGCCTATCAGCGGGCGGGCAAGGATGTCGCGTTCGCCGATGGCGAACACCGTGGTTATCTTTGGTTCGAGATCACCCCGAAGCGCCTGGAGGCCAAGCTGCAAGGCTACGACTCGGTGCGCGAGGAGAGCGGCCCGACGGAGCGCACGCTCTACGCCTGCGGGCTCGAGGACGGGGACCGGGGTCTCAAGCCCGCCTGACGCCGCGCAGGAACTCCGTCACCACGCGGGTCCAGGCCTCGGGCTGCTCGTCGATGATGTCGTGGGTGCCGCCCTCGAGCTCGGCGTAGGCGAACTCCTCGGGGCGGAGCGCATGCGCGCGGCGCGTCGAGTCGTAGAGGTCCTCGCCCGTGTTGGTGAAGAGCAGCGTCGGCGCTTCGATCCGCCGCAGCACCGCCTCCATGTCCGCCGCGATCACCAGGGGGAACATGCGCCAGTTGCTGCCGCCGCGGTGCAGCCCCTCGACGGTGTAGCGGTGCATGAGCGCCAGGTCGGTCCATCCCGGCGTCGCACGCAGCCGGTTCTCCCACGCCACGAGCAGGTGCGAGCCGTCGGGTTTCGGGTCCTTGGGGCCGAAGTGGAAGGTGGCGAAGTGCTTGCGTTCGGCCTCGCCGAGCAACGGGAAGCCGTTCAGCACCAGCCGGTCGAGCGCCGCCGGACCTGACGCCGCGTACACAGCCGCGAGCACGGCGCCGCTATGGTGGCCCACCAGATGCGCGCGTGCCCACCCCATGGCCGACAAAGCCGCCGGGATGATCCCCGCGTAGTCCTCCAGGGTCGCGCCGATCGGCGGCTCGTCCGACATGCCGTAGCCCGGCAGATCGAGCGCCAGCGCATCGAACCCCTGCGCCGCGAGCCGCGGCAGCACCGCATCGAACTGCGTCGATGACAGCGGTGACTGATGCAGCAGCAGCACGGGCTCTCCGCCCTCGCCCATCCGCCGGCAGTGGATCTGCCCGGTGGGACCGTCGATGTATCCGCGTCTCGGCGTGCTCATGGGCGCAGTCTACAATGCGACGATGCAAGGCAACCCGACGCCCCAGACCCCGCTCCGCCGCACGCCCATGCCGCGCGTCATCGTGGCCGCCTCCACCGGCACGGTGTTCGAGTTCTACGATTTCCTGCTCTACGGCAGCCTCGCGACCTTCTTCGGCGTGCTCTTCTTCCCGCCGGGCAACGCGACCGCCGCGCTGCTGGCGAGCCTCGCGACCTTCGGCGCGGGTTTCGCGGTGCGCCCGTTGGGCGCCGTCATCTTCGGCCGCCTCGGCGACCGCGTCGGCCGCAAGCGCACCTTCCTC
>DAIMYL010000258.1:0-2910 GCA_036734505.1 Steroidobacteraceae bacterium
CGCACGAGTTCGCGGAGCTGTTCCGCTACCTGCGCAAGAACGTCCGCAACATCGACCGGGCGCGGCTGTCGGTGCACTGCCATGACGACCTCGGCATGGCCGTCGCCAACAGCCTGATGGCGGTGGTGAACGGCGCGCGCCAGGTCGAGTGCACCATCAACGGCATCGGCGAACGGGCGGGGAACTGCTCGCTCGAGGAGATCGTGATGGCGCTGCGCACGCGCGAGACCTTCTTCAACGCGCGCACCGGGATCCACAGCGAGCGGCTCTACCCGACGTCGCGGCTCGTCTCGAGCATCACCGGCATGCCCATCCCCCGCAACAAGGCGATCGTGGGCGAGAACGCGTTCGCGCACGAGTCGGGGATCCACCAGCACGGCATGCTCAAGCACGCGAGCACCTACGAGATCATGCGGCCGCAGGATGTCGGGCTCACGCGCTCCAACCTCGTGCTCGGCAAGCACAGCGGCCGGCATGCGCTGCGCGAGCGCATCAAGGAGCTCGGCTTCGAGCTCGACGACGCGGAGTTCGCGCGCGTGTTCGAGGAGTTCAAGGTCCTCGCCGACAAGAAGAAGGAGCTGTTCGACGGCGACATCGAGGCGCTGGTGCTCCGTTCCGAGGGCGGCGACCACGGGCCCTGGACGCTCGCCGGGTTGCAGACCGCATCCAAGGGCGGCGGCGTCGGCGAGGCCGTGATCGCGCTGCAGCATGCAGACGGACGCCGGGTCGAGCGCAGCGCGACGGGGGCCGGTCCGGTCGATGCGGTGTTCAAGGCGATCGAGGACGCGACCGGGCTCAACCCGACCCTCCGCAAGTTCGAACTGCGCAGCCTCTCCGAGGGCGAGGACGCGCAGGGCGAGGCGGTGGTCTATGTCGACTTCCGGGACCGCAGCTACCGCGGTGCGAGCGCGACGACCGACATCGTAGAGTCGGCCACCCGTGCCTTCCTCGAGGTCATCAACCGCATCGAACAGTCGCAGCGCGCGCAGGCGGTGGCCTGACATGGCGACGCCCCGCACGCTGTTCGAGAAGGTCTGGTCCGCCCACGAGGTCGTCCCCGAGACGCCCGATACGCCGGCGGTGCTGTTCATCGATCTGCATCTCACCCACGAGGTGACGACGCCGCAGGCCTTCACGGTGCTGCGTGAGCGCGGGCTGAAGGTGCGCCGCCCCGACCTCACCATCGCCACCATGGACCACGCGACGCCGACCCGTACCGAGCAGGTGTTCGGCGGTGCACCGATCTCCATCGAGTCGGCCGCGCAGCAGATCCGCCAGCTCGAGCGCAACTGCGCCGATTTCGGCATCGAGCTGCTCGGCCTGCAGGACTCCCGGCGGGGCATCGTGCACATCATCGGACCGGAGCTCGGTCTGACGCGTCCCGGCAGCACCATCGTCTGCGGCGACAGCCACACCTCGACCCACGGTGCGTTCGGCGCCCTCGCCTTCGGCATCGGCACCACCGAGGTGAGCCATGTGCTCGCGACGCAGTGCCTGCTGCAGAAGAAGCCGCGCACCTGCGCGATCGAGGTGACGGGCCGGCTCGGTGCGGGCGTCACGCCCAAAGACCTCATCCTCGCCATCATCGGCAAGGTCGGCGTCGCCGGCGGAACCGGGCAGGTCTTCGAGTACCGCGGCGAGGCCATCCGCGCGATGTCGATGGAGCAGCGCATGACCGTCTGCAACATGTCCATCGAGGGCGGCGCTCGCGCCGGCATGATCGCGCCCGACGACACCACCTACGCCTACCTCGCGGACCGACCGCGCTCACCCAAGGGCGCGGCCTGGGAGGCCGCCCTCGCCCGTTGGCGTGCGCTGCCCTCCGATGCGGGCGCGAGCTACGACCGCACGGTCGGGATCGATGCTTCCGCGCTCGAGCCCATGGTCACCTGGGGCACCAACCCGGGCATGGTCGCGCCGATCACCGGCAGCGTGCCCGACCAACGCGGCGATCCGGTGTTCGATGCCGCGCTCAAGTACATGGGTCTGCAGGCCGGCGCGGCCATCCAGGACACCCCCGTCAACGTGGTGTTCGTCGGCAGCTGCACCAACGGGCGCTTGAGCGACCTGCGCGCCGCGGCCGATGTCCTGCGCGGTCGCAAGGTCGCTCGCGGCGTGCACATGTTGGTGGTGCCCGGCTCGCAGGAGGTCAAGCGCGCCGCCGAGGCCGAGGGCCTCGACGGGGTCTTCCGCAGCGCGGGCGCCGAGTGGCGTGAGTCCGGCTGCTCCATGTGCCTAGGCATGAACGGCGATACGGTGCCCAAGGGCGAATACGCCGTCAGCACCAGCAACCGGAACTTCGAAGGCCGCCAGGGCATCGGCGCCCGCACGCTGCTCGCGAGTCCGGAGACGGCCGCCGCGTCTGCGGTGCGCGGCAAGGTCGCCGACCCGCGCGAGTTCCTCAACGGCTGACCGGGACCCGAACATGCAACCCATCTCCGCCATCCGCTCGCGCACGGTCGTGATGCCGTCGACCAACATCGACACCGACCAGATCATCCCCGGGCGATTCCTGACCACCACCACCCGCGAGGGTCTCGGCAAGCAGCTGTTCGCCGACTGGCGTTACGGCGCCGACGGCGCGCCGAACCCCGATTTCGTGCTCAACAAGCCGGGATCGGCGGGCTGCCGCATCCTCGTCGCCGGCCGCAACATCGGTTGCGGCTCCTCACGCGAGCACGCGCCCTGGGCGCTCCTCGACTACGGCTTCCAGGCCGTCGTGAGCAGCGGTATCGCCGACATCTTCCGCAACAATTCATTGAAGAACGGGCTGCTGCCGGTCGTGGTCGATGAGGCCACGCACGCCTGGCTGCTCGCCAACCCCGGCGTCGAGATCGATATCGACCTCGCGACAGCGACGCTGCGGCGTCCGGGCGCCGATCCCGTCCCCTTCCCCATCGACCCGTTCGC
>DAIMYL010000259.1:0-2904 GCA_036734505.1 Steroidobacteraceae bacterium
ACGAGCCCCGCCAGCAGCGTGCGGACGACGGAGATGCGGAGCGCCGACATGGGCGCAGAGATTACAGCAGGACGGGCCGGTTCGGCTGCTCGTTGCGGTCCCCGCCCTCGGCGGGGAAATGCTGCGCCAACAGGGCCGCCACGCCCTCGATGCCGGCGAGCGCCCCTTCACGCCAACGGTCCTCGCGGAAGTGCGCCTCCATGGCGCGGCAGACCTCTTCCCACGCCGCATCCGGCACGCGCGCCGACAGACCGCGGTCGACGACGATCTCGACATCGCGGTCGGCCATCAGCAGGTAGATGAGCACGCCGTTGTTGCGCTCGGTGTCCCACACGCGCAGCGAACCGAAGACCTCGAGCGCGCGCTGGCGCGGCGTGATGCCGACGCGCAGCGAGCGCGTGTCGAGCGCGGTCTCGACGGCGAAGCGGATCTCACCGGCATGCCGTCCCTCGACCGAGGCGATGGCCTGCTCGATCGCGGTGAGGGTCGCCGGCGTGAACCGCCTCAGCGTGTAGGCCGGAAAGGTGGTGAGGTGCCGCCACCAGCGTCGCAGGTCCATCTCACCAACCTCCCGAGGCGCCGCCGCCCCCGAAGCCACCGCCACCGCCGCCGCCGAAACCGCCGCCGCCCATGCCGCCGCCGAAGCCGCCGCCGCCCATGCCGCCGCCGAAACCGCCGCCCCAAGAGCCGCGGGAGTAGTAGTTGCCGCGTCCGGAATCCTTGCCCATGCCGAGGATGATGCCGAACAGACCGAACAGCATCCCCGTGACGAGCGAGGCGGAGAACAGCAACATCATCACGCCGAGCACGCCGCCCGTCGACAAGGATGGGATCAGCCGCCCGAGCGACGCCGAGATCAGCAACAGGATCCCACCGATGATGGCGAGCACGACGATCAAGGCGGGGTGACCACCCGACACCTCGAGGCCCCCGTCACCCGACCAGCGCGGGTCGGGCGGTGGCAGCGGCTCGCCGTCGATGACGCCGATCATGCGGTCGACGCCGGCCTCGATGCCGGCGCCGAACTCGCCGGCGCGGAACGCGGGCCGCACCGTCTCGTCGATGACGCGTCGCGACACGAGGTCGGTCAAAGCGCCCTCGAGGCCGCGGCCCACCTCGACGCGCATGCGGCGGTCCTGCTTGGCGATGATGAGGATCGCGCCGTCGTCGATGCCCTTGCGCCCGGGCTTCCAGGCGTCGGCGACGCGGATCGAGTACTGCTCGATCTCCTCGGGCTGCGTGGTGTCGACGATGAGGACCGCGACCTGCGAGCCCTTGCGCTCCTCGAAAGCCTTGAGCTTCGCCTCGAGGCGCGCCTTCTCGTCGGGCTGCAGCAGGCCGACGGTGTCGACCACCCGCGCCGAGTAGGCCGGGATCGGCTGAAGGCCCGATTGCGCCGCGGACTGCGCCGACGCCGGCCCGAAGGCCAGCGCGGCGAGCAGTGCGACGAGCGGCGCGACGCGCGGCGCGGCGCGATGCCGGGCCGGCGTGGCCGGGCGTGGTGCCATCAGGGCGTCAGCGCGCGGGCGCCGGGGCGTTGAAGTCCACCGACGGCGGACGCGCGATGGCCGCTTCGTTCTCGACCGTGAAGTTGGCCTTGACCTGATGGCCGAAGACCATCGCGGTGAGGTTGGACGGGAACTTGCGCACCGTGCCGTTGTACTCCTGCACCGTCTGGATGTAGCGGTTGCGGGCGACCGTGATGCGGTTCTCCGTGCCCTCGAGCTGCGCCTGCAGGTCGCGGAAGTTCTGGTCGGACTTCAGCTGCGGGTAGTTCTCGGTGACCATCAGCAGGCTCTTGAGCGCCGAAGACAGGTCGCCCTGCGCCGCGTTGAACTTCTTGACCGCCTCGGGATCGTTGAGCATCTCGGGCGTGAGCTGGATGGAGGTCGCACGCGCGCGCGCCTCGGTGACGCCCACCAGGACCTTCTCCTCCTGCGCGGCATACCCCTTCACCGTGTTCACGAGGTTCGGGATGAGGTCGGCGCGGCGCTGGTACTGGTTGAGCACCTCGGACCAGGCGGCCTTGGTGGCCTCGTCCTGGGTCTGCAGGGTGTTGTAGCCGCAGCCGCCGAGCAGCAGGGCCGCGACCATCACCAAGCCTGTACGGATCGAACGCATGGGTCTACTCCTCGAAATTGCGGAATCCCCGGGCAACCCGGACGCCGGATTTTGACCCGTTCCGCCGCGGGGCGGTAGGGTCTCACCCGCGCTTCGACCGCTGATGCGCCATTTAATTCAATGCTGACCGAGGGGAGGCCGCCACCGACCTCCGCCGGACGATCGTCGCGGTGACACGCCCTCCGCCCGATGGCCTGTCGCCCGGTATGCTGCGCACGCCATGTCCCGCTACCGCCCGCCCTCCACGCCCGGCTCCAAGTTCATCACGCCGAACGGCCACGAGCGGCTCGCCACCGAGCTCGACCAGCTGTGGCGGATCGAGCGACCGCGCGTGACGCAGGCCGTGAGCGAGGCCGCGGCGCAGGGCGACCGCTCCGAGAACGCCGAGTACACCTACGGCAAGAAGCGCCTGCGCGAGATCGATTCGCGCGTGCGCTTCCTGCGCAAGCGCCTCGACGGCATGACCGTGGTCGCCGCGCCGCCGAGCGACCGCCGGCGCGTGTTCTTCGGCGCGTGGGTGACGCTCGAGGACGACGCGGGCACGGAGCGCCGCCACCGCATCGTCGGCCCCGACGAGTTCGACATGGACCCGCAGTACATCAGCATGGACTCGCCGCTCGCACGCGCGCTGCTCGGCAAGCACCTCGATGACGAGGTGGCGGTGGAGACGCCCGGGGGCGTGCGGCGGTTCGTGGTGGTGGGCATCGATTACTGAAGCCGCTGCGGGCGCGCGCCGCCGCTGCGGGCGCGCGCGGTCATCACCGGCACGGGGCTTCCTTCAGA
>DAIMYL010000260.1:0-2881 GCA_036734505.1 Steroidobacteraceae bacterium
TCGCGCAGCATCTCGAGCACATAGCGGTCGCCGACCTTGGCGCGACGGAAGCCGATGCCCTTGGCCCGCAATGCGCGCTCGAGCCCGAGGTTGGTCATCAGGGTGCCGACGACCGGGCCCTGCAGCGTTCCGGCCGCGTGCTTGGCCATCGCGATGACATAGAGCAGCTGGTCGCCGTCGACCTTGCGGCCGAGGTGGTCGACCATCACCAACCGGTCGCCGTCGCCGTCGAGCGCGATGCCGACATCGGCGCGGATGCCCGTGACGGTCAGCTGCAGCAGCTCCGGCGCCATCGCGCCGCAACCGATGTTGATGTTGCGGCCGTTCGGCGAGCAGCCGATCGGCACGATCTCGGCGCCGAGATCGGTGAGGATGCGGGGCGCGACCTTGTAGGCCGCGCCGTGCGCGCAGTCGACGACGATCTTCATGCCCGACAGCGTGACGCCCTGCGGCACCGTCGCCATGCAGAACTCCTGATACGCACGGCGGGTCTTGTCGACACGGACGACGCGGCCGAGGCCGTTCGACTCGAGCGTGACCGGGCCGCGCTCGAGCTCCGCCTCGATGCGCATCTCGTCGGCATCCGAGAGCTTGCCGCCCTCGGCGTCGAAGAACTTGATGCCGTTGTCCTCGTAGAGGTTGTGCGAGGCGCTGATGACGACGCCGAAGCGGCAACCGTAGTGGCGCGTCATGAACGCGACGCCCGGCGTCGGCAGCGGGCCGATCATCATCACATCCATGCCGGCGGCGACGAAACCCGCCTCGAGCGCCGCCTCGAACATGTAGCCCGAGAGGCGGGTGTCCTTGCCGATGAGCACCTTGCCGCCGCCCGGGGCGAGCGCGCGGGCCGCGGCGCTCGCGAGGCGCAGCACGAAATCGACGGTCAGCGGCGGCTCACCCACCTTGCCGCGGACGCCATCGGTGCCGAAATACTTCCTCGCCACTTCACCCCTCCCCGGCCGGACCGGCGCCGCGGAAGGCCTGCCAGACCTTCAGCGCGTCCACCGTCTCGGCGACATCGTGGCTGCGGATGATACGCGCTCCGCCCTCGACCGCGGCGATCGCGAGCGCGAGACCGCCGGCGAGGCGCTCGCCGACCGGGCGACCCGTCAGGGCGCCGATCATGGATTTTCGCGAGAGCCCGGCGAGCACCGGCAGACCGCCGGCGAGCTCGGCGACCTGCGGCAGGCCGCGCAGCAGGGCGAGGTTGTGCTGGAGGGTCTTGCCGAAACCGAAACCCGGGTCGACGAGCAGCCGGTCGCGGCGGATGCCTGCGGCGACGCACGCGGCGACCCGCGCCGCGAGGAAGCCGCCGACCTCGGTGACCACATCGGCGTAACGCGGGTCGCGCTGCATGGAGGCGGGGTCGCCCTGCATGTGCATGAGACAGACGGCGGCATCGCTCGCAGCGACGGCCTGCAACGCGCCCGGCAGGCCGAGCGCGCGGACATCGTTGACGAGATGCGCCCCTGCATCCAGGCAGGGGCGGATGACCTCGGGCTTGCTGCTGTCGAGCGAGACCAGCGCGCCTCGGGTCACCAACGCACGGACCACGGGCAGCACCCGACGCAGTTCCTCCTCGGCGCTGACCGGCGCGGCGCCGGGGCGGGTCGATTCGCCGCCGACATCGATGAAGACCGCACCCGCGGCCAGCATCGCGTCGGCGGCGCGCAGCGCATCATCGAGCAGATGGTGCCGGCCGCCGTCGGAGAAGGAGTCGGGCGTGACATTGAGCACGCCCATCACCGCGGGCGCGGCGAGATCGAGCCGCCGACCGCCGGCCAGGGTCAGCGAGGTCACCGGGGTCTCAGCCCGCGCTGCCCTCGCCCGCCGCGGGACCGATGCCCGGCGCCGGACGCGGTCCGGTGCCGGTCGGATCCGAAGGGCCGCTCTGAACGGCGTCGTCCCAGCCCGAGGGCGGGCTCGGCGGACGGCCGGCCATGATGTCCTTGATCTGGCCGTCGTCGATGGTCTCGAACTTCATGAGCGCGTCGGCCATGGCGTGCAGCTTGTCGAGGTGGGTCTCGAGGATGCCGCGGGCGCGCTGGTAGTTGCTCTCGATGACGCGACGGACCTCCTGGTCGATGGCGTGCGCCGTCTCGTCGGAGACCTGCTTGGTCTGCGTGACCTGCCGACCGAGGAAGACTTCGCCCGACTCCTCGGAGTAGGTCAAGGGACCGAGCCGGTCCGACAGGCCCCACTTTGTGACCATGCTGCGCGCGAGATCGGTGGCGCGCTCGATGTCGTTCGAGGCGCCGGTGGTGACCGCGTCGGCGCCGAAGATGATCTCCTCGGCGATGCGGCCGCCGAACAGCGTGGCGATGGCGCTCTCGATGCGGCGCTTGCTCATGGAGTAGCGGTCCTGCTCGGGCAGGAACTGCGTCACGCCGAGCGCGCGGCCGCGCGGGATGATGGTGACCTTGTAGACCGGGTCATGCTCGGGGACCGAGATGCCGACGATGGCGTGACCGGCCTCGTGGTAGGCCGTCATGCGCTTCTCCTCCTCGGTCATGACCATGGAGCGGCGCTCGGCGCCCATCATGATCTTGTCCTTGGCGCGCTCGAACTCGTCCATGCCGACGATGCGCTTGTTGGCGCGCGCCGCGAAGAGCGCCGCCTCGTTGACGAGGTTGGCGAGGTCGGCGCCCGAGAAACCGGGCGTGCCGCGCGCGATGAGCGCGGGCTTCACATCGTCGCCCACCGGCACCTTGCGCATGTGGACCTTGAGGATCTGCTCGCGGCCGCGCACATCCGGCAGCGGCACCACGACCTGGCGGTCGAAGCGGCCCGGGCGCAGGAGCGCGGGGTCGAGCACATCCGGACGGTTGGTGGCGGCGATGACGATGATGCCCTCGTTGCCCTCGAAGCCGTCCATCTCGAC
>DAIMYL010000261.1:0-2862 GCA_036734505.1 Steroidobacteraceae bacterium
CGCGCTGGCCGAGCAGCTGCACGAGTTCGCGGCGCGCCGAGCTGCCGACGCGCTTGAGGCGCGCCCCGGCGGCGCCGATGACGATCGGTTTCTGGCCTTCGCGGTCGACCCAGATGACGGCGTGGACGAGCTGCCGACCGTCCTCCTCCTCCATCTTCTCGACCTCGACGGCGATGCCGTACGGCACCTCCTGGTTGAGCTCCAGCGTGAGCTTCTCGCGCACGATCTCCGCGATGCGGAACCGCAGGTCGCGGTCCGTGCGGTCCTGCTCGTCGAAGAGCTGCGGCGACTCCGGGAGCTCGGCCGCGATGGCCGCGACCAGCGGCTCGAGGTTGTCGCCGCGCGGCGCCGACACCGGCACCACCGCGCGGAAGGCGTGGCGTGCCGCGAGCTCCGCGATGAACGGCAGCAGCCGCTCGCGCGGCCGCGCCTTGTCGACCTTGCTGACCACGGCGATCGCGGGCCGACCGGCGTCGCGGATGCGCTGCATGACCGCCTCGTCCTCCGGCGTCCAACGCAGCGCCTCGACCACGAACACCACCACATCGGCGTCGACCAGCGCGGCGGCGGCGGCGCGGTTCATCGCACGGTTGAGCGCGCGCTGTCCGCCGAAATGCAGGCCGGGCGTGTCGACGAAGGCGATCTGGGCATCGGGCCGGTTGACGAGACCGACGATGCGGTGCCGCGTGGTCTGGGGACGGGGCGTGACGATCGAGACCTTCTCGCCGACCAGCGCGTTGAGCAGCGTCGATTTGCCGACGTTCGGGCGCCCGACCAGCGCCGCGAAGCCGGCGCGGAACACGGCGGCTCCGCCGGGCGCGCTCATGCGTCCTCCAGAAGGTCGAGCAGCCGCTGCGCCGCATCCTGCTCGGCGCGGCGACGGCTCGAGCCCTCGCCGTCGGTGGCGATGCCGAGCGCCGCGACCTCGCAGCGCACCGCGAAATGCTGCGCGTGGGGCTCACCGCTCACCCGCTCCACCGTGTAGGTCGGCAACGCGAGGCCGCGGCCCTGCAGGCGCTCCTGCAACCGCGTCTTCGGGTCCTTGAGGTCGTCGGCCGCCGGCAGCGCCGCGACCAGCGGCTCCGCCAGGCGCTCGACGAGCGCACGCGCCGCGTCCAGACCGCGGTCGAGATACACCGCGCCGATCAGCGCCTCCAGCGCATCGGCGAGGATGGACTCGCGCCGGAACCCGCCGCTCTTGAGTTCGCCCGAGCCGAGCCGCAGCTCATCACCGAGCGCGAGCGACTGCGCCGCTTGGGCCAGCGGACCTTCGCTCACGAGGCTCGCCCGCAGACGGCTGAGATCGCCCTCCGACGAGTCCGGGAAGCGGCGGTAGAGCATCTCGGCGGCGACCAGGTTCAGCACCGCATCACCCAGGAACTCGAGCCGCTCGTTGTTGCGGCCGGAAGCGCTGCGGTGGGTGAGCGCCGCCTCGTAGAGCGCGGGATCGCCGGGTTCGACGGCGAGGCTCTCGCGCACCCAACGGACAGGCCATGACGCGGCCACGCGTGTCACTCGATGCGCGTCCCGATGCGGGACCACTTCGGTCCGCCCGAGCGCTGCAGGTCCCAGTTGAACCAGACAGCGCTCGCCCGCCCCACCAGCTGCGACTCGTCGACGAAGCCCCAGACGCGGCCGTCGGCGCTGTTGTCGCGGTTGTCGCCGACCATGAGGTACTTGCCCTCCGGCACCCGCATCACCGCATCACCGAGATCGGGGCTCACGCCCGCGGTCGCCTCGTTGCAGAGGTAACCGTAGGGGATCTCGCGGTCACAGGCGCCGAGCGGCGGCACGGTGAGGTAGTCCGAGGTCCGGCAATGCAGCACCTGGTGCTTGCGACCGTCGAGGGTCTCCTCGGAGATGCGCATGTTGAGGTAGCAGCCGTCGGCGTATCGGCCCTTGGATTCGAGCGGCACCGGCTCGCCGTTGATGATCAGCCGGTCGTCGCGCACCTCGACCAGGTCGCCCGGCATGCCGACCAGCCGCTTGACATAGTTGACCTTCGGATCGGGCGGATAGCGGAACACGGCGACATCGCCGCGACGCGGACCGCCGATGTCGGCGAACTTGCGGTTGATGACCGGCCAGCGCAGCCCATAGGCGTACTTGTTGACGAGGATGAAATCGCCGTCGAGCAGCGTCGGCATCATGGAGTCGGACGGGATGCGGTACGGCTCGTACAGGAACGAGCGCACCACGAGCAGCACCGTGAGCACCGGGAAGAAGCTGCGTGCGTAGTCGACGGTGCCCGGCAGTTCGACCTTCTCGGGGTCGCGCCCTGCGGCGCGCGCGGCCGCATCGCGCCGTCGCCTGAGCCACAGCCGCTCGACGAGCAGCACCGACCCGGAAAGCGCCGACAGCAGCACGAACACCAGGCTGAAATCCGCGTTCTCGACCGTCACCAACCGGTAGAACGAGAGGATCAGCAGCCACGGCAGCGCGGCGTAGAGCGCGCGCATCAGCGGCGGGTCGGGCGGCGTCGCGCCCGCAGGCGCCGCCAGCTGACGCTTGGGCCGCAGGAACCAGTCGTCGACGACGCAGGCGACGGTGACCGGCAGCGCGAGCAGCGAGCCCCAGAACGCGAGCACCGCCAGCAGGGTGCTCACTTGCGGCCCACCTTGAGCACCGCGAGGAAGGCCTCCTGGGGGATCTCGACGGAACCGACCTGCTTCATGCGCTTCTTGCCCTCTTTCTGCTTCTCGAGCAGCTTGCGCTTGCGGCTGATGTCACCGCCGTAGCACTTGGCGAGCACGTTCTTGCGCAGCGCCTTGACCGTGGCGCGCGCGATGACATGGGTGCCGATGGCGGCCTGCACGGCGACCTCGAACATCTGCCGCGGGATCAGCTCCTGCATCTTGTCGA
>DAIMYL010000262.1:0-2852 GCA_036734505.1 Steroidobacteraceae bacterium
ACGCCGCTGACGCTGGACGGGGCCACGAGCACGCTGCGGCTCGCCGCGGTGTGTCCCGCGCCGTCGAGACGCCACCATTCGACCGGCGCCGTGCCCGCATAGACCCAGCGGTTCGCGGGCCCCGCGTCGGAGGTGTCGAGTTCCACCGTCGACTGCGCGGGAACGATGCCCATCAACCCGTTGAGGGTGAGCCAGCGGTCACGGGTCGCCTCCGCGCCGATGACGCGGCCGCGGTTGCAGGCACCCCCGAGATTGGCGACACAACCACCGCCGTAGGGCATCAGCGTATCGGCGGTGCCATGGGTCATCAGCACGGGGATGCGGCGCGACGGCGTACCGCTGCAGGCACCCGCCTTCGGCGTCTGCGGCAGGTTGCCGCTGCCGGCGGCGATCGCGCCGATGTTCTCGGCGCGCACGATGGCGTAGGCATAGGTCATCTGTGCGCCGTTGGAACCGCCCGTCATGAAGACCTTGGAAGCGGGCAGACCGTACTCGGAGCGCAGCCGCGCGATGAGCGCATCGAGGAAGGCGATGTCGTCGGCGTCGCCCGCGATCTCGTTGTCGGCGCGGCAATCCGACCAGCCGGCGTTGCCGTCGCGCGCCGGTAGGCCGCCCGGATAGACGACCACGAAACCTTCGCGGTCCGCCACGCTGCGGAACACCGACAACGGATGCGCGCCGGTGTTGGCGACGTTCAGGCCTTCGCCTCCGCCGCCGTGCAGCACCAACACGAGCGCGACCGGCGCCGTGGTGACGCCGGGCGGCACATGCACCCGGTACTGCCGCGTGAGACCGCCCGCCTGCAGCGACGCATCGCTCAAGCCCGCCGGATACGGCCCGACCGGCGCCGCGACCGATACCGTCGTGGACGCGGTGACACTGCCCGCGGCGTTGGTCGCGGTGAGGACATAGGTGGTCGTCGCCGTGGGCGACACGGCGCGGGTGCTGGTCCCGGTGACCGAGCCGATGCCGTTGTCGAGGCTGAGACCGGTCGCGCCGCTGACCGTCCACGAGAGGGTGGACGACTGCCCCGCCGTGATGCTGGCGGGCGCGGCGGCGAACGCCGAGATCGTCGGCGGCGGCGCGGGCGGTGGAGGCGGCGCCACGGGGCTGGATCCGCCCCCGCCGCCGCATCCCGCGAGAGCGGACATCGACCATACGACCAGCAGGGCCCCGTACATGGCTTTCATCGCAGGAGTATCGCGCAGCACACGACCGACGGCGGTGACGCCGCATGCAAAGATTCGCAAAGAAATCGTCGGCCGCGTCAGACGTCGCGGTTGCGGTCCAACCAGCCGCGCAGCGCCTCGAGCGCCGGCAGGTGCCTCTCGGCGTCGCGTCGTGGCAGCGCGGTCTTGACGCGCTCGAGCAGCGGCCATGCCGCCTCGATCGCCTCCTGGCGGGCCTTGCGCCCCGTGGCGGTGAGCAGCACGCGCTTGGAGCGGCCGTCGACCGCGTCCGGCACCATGCGGATGAAGCGCTTGGCCTCGAGCCGTGCGAGCGTGCTGCTGAGCGTGCCGCGCGTCACCTGCAGGATGTCGGCGAGCTGCGCCGGCGTCTTGTCGTCGCCCATCCGAACGCAATGGTTGAGCACCGCAAACTGCGCGTCGGTGAGTCCATGCGGCAGGATGCGCTGGAAGGCCGAGCTCGCGAGCTGATGGATGATCCCGATCTCGGTGAAGAACCGGAACAGCAGCTCCTCGTCCGAGGTGTCAGACGAGGTGGGCCTCGAGTCCGCGGCGGGGCGTCGGTCCGATCGCTTGGGCATACCCGATACGGTACAACATCTGCACGGTCCCGCCGCCGCCGAGGAGCGCACGCGCCTCCTGGTAGAGCGCCGCCATCTCCGGATACTCCTGCAGCGCCTGGCTCCAGGGATGGACGCCCAACCCGAGCGCCGTCGCCTTGAGGTTCATGCGCAGATACGCGCGGCCGGCGGCGAGCTGATCCCCCCGCGACCGGTTGTCGTTGCAGAGCCAGCCGAAGGCGCGGGCGGACATCGCCATCCTCTCGTAGAGATCGAGTCCCTGCTTGAACGCGGTGGAGGTCGGGTCGGCGAGGTTCGCGCGGCTGACGATGCCGACACGCCGCGCGAACTCGATCATCCCGCCCTCGAGTCCGATGCCATCGGGGTTCGCGGCCACTTCACGGGCGCCGATACGCATCAGATCGACGGACTCCTGGTTGGCTGCCGGAGTCGTGACCTCTTTCACATGCGCCCGCCAGGTGAGATCGCGAAGTCGCGCAACGAGCCCGGCCTCCGCGGTCGTCACAGAGGTGATCCCCGGTGCCCGACCTGCATCGGCGAGCGCCTGCAGATCGGCCGCGGCGACCTCACGCGGCTCGTAGACCGTCTTGTTCGAGCGCCGCGCGAGGATATGGGCGGCCAACGGATCGCGCTGACCGGCGCCCGCGACCAACGTCACCCGTGCGACCGGGCGGGCGTCGAGGGTCTTCATGTCCTCGCCATCGGGGAAGGCGACGATGTCCGCGCGGTAGCCCTCCTCGGCCGCGGCGATGGCGAGCAGCTCCAGGAACGCGCCGCAGCCGATGACGATCTGGCGGTCGAGGGGGTCGGTCGCCGGCAGCCGGCGCGCGAGATCGACCTGTAGCATGAGCCCATCCGCGCCCTCGAGGCGCACGAGCCACGGCTGGCGGTTGTGCGGGTTGGGCGCGAGCAGCGCGTAGGACAGCGCGCGCTTTCGCGGATCGTCGTACTGGCCGGCTTTTCGCCAGGGCCCGCGCGCCTCCTGCGAGACCCCGACCCCGCTGCAACCCGCGAGCGGCGCGGTCGCGGCGACCACCGCCCCGCCCCCGATCAGCTTCAGCACATCGCGACGGTCGTGCATCAC
>DAIMYL010000263.1:0-2839 GCA_036734505.1 Steroidobacteraceae bacterium
GTTGACGGGAGAGGTGCCGACGATGCCTGCGATGCCGCACATGGGTCACTGCTCCTGTGGCGACGGGGCCGCGTTTGAGTCGCGGATGTCCTGCATGAGCTGCCGGGCGCGGTCCTCCGCTTCCTTGACCGCCTCCGGCATCTCGAACTTGCGGTCGCCCTTGAGCAGGGAGTCGAAACCCACGATCCGGTCGAGCAGCATCGAGGAATGCAGCGCCACCGGCGCGAGGTGCGACCTCTTCCACCACTCCTGCTTGGCGAGATCGAACTGCAGACCGATGAAGGTCAGCGCGCCGATGATGATCAGCGCCTTGCCGGCGCCGAACAGCAGACCGAGCATGCGGTTGAGCGGCCCCACGAACGACGCCTTGATGGTCTTCGTCATGAGATGCGCCGCGACGGCGATGACGAGGAAGACGATCATGCCGACGCTCGCGCTGGCGAGCAGCCAGCGCGCGGTGGGCTGGTCGGTGAACGAGTGCACGAAGGGCTCGAAGGCATCGGCGAGGCGGATGGACGCCCAGATCGAGGCGACCCACGCGATGATGCCGAGCACCTCGCTGACGAACCCCCGCGCGAGCCCTGCGGCCGCGAAAGCCAACAAGATGCCGATGAACGCGTAATCGAAGGGTGTCACTGCGGACCTCCCGCCGGAGCGAGGGCGCGAAGTGTACCGCAAGCCCGCTGCGCATCGCGACGCGGCCTGCGGACGACCATCAGGGCACCGCCACGATCGCCCGGTCGGGCGCCAACGGCCGTAACCGGACCTCCAAAGCCTCCGCCGCCTCGCGGTCGGCGACGGGGCCGACCCGCACGCGGTAGAAGCGTTTGGTGTCGCGCGCGGTCTCGTTGATGGAGACCTCGAAGCGGCGGCGCGCGAGATCGCTGCGCAGCACCTCGGCACGCTCCCGGGTCCCGAAGGTGCCGACCTGGACGAAATACTTGCGGCCGTCAGCCGAGGCCTGCGGGGGCGGCACGGCAGACGCGGCGTTTGCGGGGGGTGTCGTGGACGCGACGGGAGCGGCAGGCGGCGCAGCCGCAGGCGCCGCGGTAGGCGCTCGGGCGATGGACGGCGCCGGCGCAACGGGAGCGGGCGCAGCTTGCGCCGGCGGCGTGGCGGGTGTGGCGGTAGGCGGCGTGGCCGTCGGCGCGGCCGTCGGCGCGGCGGTCGGCGCGGCGGTCGGCGCGGCAGGCACCGGCAGCTCGACCGGGACATCGTTCAGACCGGGTGTCGGGACGGGCACGGCGGCGGCGGTGGCGCCGGCGGGTGCCGTGGCGTCGCCGGAGAGGTCGACCTGATAGGTCTGGCGCGGCGGACCCGAACCCGGGTCGGCGGCAGGGGCTGGCGCGGGGTTGCGGCCAGAGCCGGTCAGCAGTTCGGGCAGCAGCAACACCGCGAGCAGCACCAGGATGACGGCGCCGGTGAGGCGATTGCGCAGTGCGGTGTCCAAGCCCGGATTATAGCCCAAGCCAATCGAGCGCCGGACCCACCGTCAGGAAGGAACCGAGCACGACGATGCGATCGCCACGCTGCGCCAAGGCGAGCGCCGCGCCGCAGCCGTGTTCGACATCGGGCGCGAGCGCGAGGCTGCGGCAGGTCTCGGGCAGCCGTCGTCGCAGGGCCTCGGGATCGCCACCGCGCTCGCCGGGCAGACCGACCAGCACCCAGCCGTCGATCACGCCTTGCAGGGCAGCGCCGATCGCGGCTGCGTCCTTGTCCTGCAGGATGCCGGCGACCGCGAAGGTGCGCCCGGCGACAGGCTGCGCCGACAAGGCCTCCGCCAGCACCTGCGCAGCTTCGGCGTTGTGCGCCACATCGAGGATCCACTCGGGACCGCCCGCGGGCCACTCGTTGATGCGCTGGAAACGGCCCCGCAGGCGCGCGCTGCGCAGGGCGATGGCGACCGCACCCTCGGCCGCCGCGGAGGAAGCGGTCGGCATCGCGCCGGCGAGCTCGGAGCGGCGGCGACAGAGCGCGGTGAACGCTGCGATCGCCGCGGCGGCGTTGTGGTACTGGATCGGGCCGGGCAACACCGGCGCAGGCAGGTCCTGCAGGGTCAGACCGGCGAGCGAAGCGCCTCTGCCGTGCCAGTGCCAACCGCCCTGCGCCGCGGCGCGATCGCCGCCCGTGGCGACGATGTCGACATGGAAATCGCGCTCCGGCCACAGCGCCTCGCAGCCGAGCGTGCGCAGCGCCTCGCCCACGCTCTGCGGCATGTCGGCGCTGCCGAGCACCACAGGCCTACCGGCGCGGAAGATGCCCGATTTCTCGCGGCCGATGTGCTCGCGCGTCGGCCCGAGCCAATCGGTGTGGTCGAGCCCGACCGAGCAGAGCACGGCGACATCGGCGTCGACGATGTTGGTGGCGTCGCGCCGGCCGCCGAGACCGCCCTCGAGCACCACGAAGCCGCAGCCGTGCGCGCGGAACGCCAGCAGCGCGGCGAGCGTGCCGTATTCAAAGAATGTGAGCGGTACGCCCTCGCGCGCCGCCTCGATGCGCTCGAAGGCCTCGACCAGCGTCGCGTCGTCGACCGGCTCGCCGTCGACCGACACGCGCTCGTTGTAGCGCTGCAGATGCGGCGAGTTGTAGGTACCGGTGCGCAGCCCCGCGGCGCAGCCGAGCGCGGTCAGGAAGGCGGTGGTGGAACCTTTGCCGTTGGTGCCGCCCACGATGACGGTCGGCGGCGCCCAGGGCAGCAGCCCGAGACGACGCGCCACGGCGCCGACCCGCTCGAGGCCGAGGTCGATGTCGCGGGGGTGCTGCGCCTGTTGGTAGGCGAGCCAGTCGTCCAGCGTGCGCATCGTCGTCCGGGGGGCTAGGCGGACGGCGCGGCCGGCGG
>DAIMYL010000264.1:0-2823 GCA_036734505.1 Steroidobacteraceae bacterium
GAACCGGCGGCGCGCATCGTCATCGCCGATGGCCGCTGCGCGCGTCGCCTCGGCGGCGTCGAGCACGGCGACGAAGGCGTCCGCGTCGAAATCGTCCAGCTGCGCGAGCCACAATGCGACGCCACCGTCCGGTCGCGGCGACGCATGCGGGGCCGCCGATCCGACCGCCGGCAGCGGCCGCCGCGGCCAACTTTGGGCACCGGACTGCACGATGCGCGGGACTATGCCGCGCACGCCCGGACCGTGCAATACTCGCCCACGCTGATCCGCGGCCATCAAAGGGGGTAGCCGGCGACCGCCGCCGTGCGCAGCCATGTCATTCATCCTCGACGCGCTCCGCAAGTCCGAGAACGCGCGCCTGCGCCAGGAACATCCGGCGATGTTCGATGCTCGCGCGGCCGCCACGCGCCGCCGCTTCCCGGCGTGGTTCCTCGCGCTCGGCCTGCTGCTCGGCCTGAACCTCTTGGCGCTGCTCTATGTGCTGCTGCGTGATGAGCGGAGCGCAGCGGTGACGCCGGTCGTCGCCGTACCGGGTGTGGCATCACCCGTCCCGGCACCGGTGCCCGCGGCGTCCACGGGCGGCGCACCGGCGGACGCAGGCTCCGCAGCCCCGACGGCTTCGGCGGCGGTGCCGTCCTTGACCCCGGCGGCGAGACGCCCCTCCTCCGGCGTCGGCGTGGCGCCTCCCGCCGCCGCCACGACACAGGCCGTGGCCTCACAGGCGGACCCGACACCGACCGCCCCGGCCCGCTCGCGCGACGATCTGCTCGCCGCCGGCGACGCCGTACCCGAGTCCCAGGTGTCGCTGCATGTCTACGATGCGGATCCGGGCAAGCGCTTCGTGTTCCTCAACGGCCAACGGCTGCGCGAGGGCGATGTCGCCGCCAACGGTCTGCGGGTCGAGCGCATCGACGCCGACGGCGTGGTGCTCGACCACCGCGGCAGCGATTTCAAGGTCCGGCTCGAGCCCTGAACGATGACCGACGCGCGCGTACTCCCCGCCCCGATCCTCGAACTCGACGGCCTGCAGCTCGCCGAGCTGCTGCGCGCCGGCATCTACCGGCTGTTCGAGCGGACGGACCATCTGAACAAGATCAATGTCTTTCCGGTGCCCGACGGCGATACCGGCACCAACATGTCGATGACGCTCGCCGCCGTGCTGGCCGCGCTCGACCGCGAACCGCAGGCCGACGCCGGCAAGCTGCTCGCCCGCGCCGCCGACGCGGCGCTCGACGGCGCACGCGGCAACTCCGGGGCGATCCTCGCGCAGTTCCTGCTCGGCCTGGGCGACGGCGCAGCGCAGCGCACGAAGCTCGGCATCAAGGAGTTCGTCGACGCGGCGGGCGCCGGCGCGGCCTACGCGCGCGACGCGCTGCAGCAGCCGCGCGAGGGGACCATCCTGACCGTCCTGCGCGCCTTCGCCGACGCGCTGCGCGCCGAGACGACCGCCACGGATTTCGCGGCGCTGTTCGCCGGCGCGATGTCGCGCGTGCGTACGGCGCTGGAGGGCACCCGCGGCCAGCTCGAGGAGCTGCGCGCCGCCGGCGTGGTCGACGCGGGCGCGCTCGGCTTCGTCGAGGTCCTCGAAGGCATGCTGCGCTGGCTGCAGACCGGCGAGATGGCGGTGGCCCGGGCGCCGGTCCATGTCGGCGCCGAGCACATGGGCGATGAGGCCATGGCCGGCACGGCGCCCGTCTCGGCCGACCAGGATTTCCGCTTCTGCACCGAGTGCCTGGTGGTGGCGCGCGAGGGCGGCGTCATCGACCTGCGCGCGCTGCGCGAGACGATGGGGACGGCGGGTGCGAGCCTCGTCGTCAGCGGCAGCACGCGCAAGGCGAAGGTGCACATCCACTGCGACGATCCCGAAACGGTGTTCCGGCTCGCGGGCGGCTTCGGGACCGTGCAGGGGCAGAAGGCGGACGACATGCGCATGCAGCAGGGCGCCGCGCATCACCGTCGCACGCAGCGCGTGGTCGTGGTCACCGACTCCGGCAGCGATCTGCCCGAGGACGCCGCCGAACGCCTCGGCATCCACATGGTCGCGGCCCGCGTGCACTTCGGCGGCGTGTCCTACCTCGACAAGGTCAGCATGACCTCGGCGGAGTTCTACGATGAGCTCGCGCGCAACCCGGAGCATCCGAAGACCTCGCAGCCGCCGCCCGGGGATTTCCGCCGCATCTTCGAGTTCCTCGCCTCGCACTTCGAGTCCATCGTCTCGGTGAACCTCACGGCCCGGCACAGCGGCACCTACAACGCCGCCGTGCTCGCGGCGCAGCGCGTCGGCGCCGAGGGGCGCAAGGTGGGCGTGGTCGACAGCCTCAACGCCTCGGTGGGTGAAGCCTTGGTGACGATCGCCGCCGCCGAAGCCGCCGCCGAGGGCAAGTCATTCGACGAGGTGATGGCCGTCGCGACCGCGGCCCGCGACCGCACCTCCACCTTCGCGATGCTCGAACGCGTCGATTTCGCGGTGCGCGGCGGACGCGTGCCGGCCGTGGTCGGCCGCATCGCGCGCTGGCTGCGCCTCAACGTGATCCTGCGGACCTTCCCGGACGGCCGCGTCAAGGCGGGCGGCGGCCTCATCGGCAACCATCGCCGCATCGAGCGTTTCGCGCGCTATGTCGCGCGCCGCGCCGTCGGCACGCCGCAGACCAAGCTGCGGCTGCTCGTCGCGCATGCGAACCGCCCCGAGGCGGGCCGCAGGTTCCAGGAGCTGCTGCTGGCGGCGCTGCCGCCCGACATCGTCGAACGCTGCGATTTCACGGACATGGGCGCCGCCATCGGCGTGCACGGCGGTCCGGGCACGATCATCGTCGCGGTGCAGCG
>DAIMYL010000265.1:0-2822 GCA_036734505.1 Steroidobacteraceae bacterium
GCTTCCTTCGAATAGCGGTCGAACAGTTCCTTGAAGCGGTCGTAGGTGCCGATGCCGGGCTTCATCATCTTCGAGAGCGGACCCTCGGAGATCGCCTCGGGCGCGATCTTGAGATAGCCGCCGACATGGTGCTGCGCGAGCTCCTTCACATACTCCGGCGACTCGATGGCGAGGTCGTAGCGCACGCCCGAGGCGATCAAGACCTTCTTGATGCCGGGCAGCGCGCGCGCCTTGCGGTAGAGCTCGATCAGCGGTGCATGGTCGGTGTTCAGGTTCGGGCAGATGCCGGGGAACACACAGGACGGCTTGCGGCAGGCGCTCTCGATCTCGCGGCTCTTGCAGGCGAGGCGGTACATGTTGGCGGTCGGCCCGCCGAGGTCCGAGATGACGCCGGTGAACCCGGGCACGGTGTCGCGCACGGTCTCGATCTCGCGCAGCACGGACCGCTCCGAGCGGCTCTGGATGATGCGGCCCTCGTGCTCGGTGATCGAGCAGAAGCTGCAGCCGCCGAAGCAACCGCGCTGGATGGAGATCGAGAAGCGGATCATCTTGTACGCCGGGATCTCGGCGTCGCCGTAGGCGGGATGCGGCCGCCGCTGGTAGGGCAGCTCGTAGATGTGGTCCATCTCCGCGGTGGTCAGCGGGATGGGCGGCGGATTGAGCCAGACCTCCGAGAGACCATGCCGCTGCACGAGCGCGCGCGCGTTCCCGGGGTTCGCCTCGAGGTGCAGGATGCGCGAGGCGTGGGCGTACATCACCGGGTCGTCCACCACCTGCTCGTACGACGGCAAGCGGATGACGCTGCGCGAGCGGTCGACGCTCTTCACGCGGCGCACGAACTTCACCACCGTCTCGGCGGGCGCGGCATCGCCGCCGGCGTCGGCGGTCTTGGCGGCCGTCGCCGCGCGCGTGCCGCCGTTGTCGTCCATCGCATACGGATCGACGGGCGGGTTCAGGGGCCCCGGCGCATCGAGATGCGTCGAGTCGACCTCCACCCAGCCCTCGGGCACGGCGCGGCGCAGGAAGGCGGTGCCGCGCAGGTCCGTGATGTCGCCGATCGCCTCGCCCGCGGCGAGCCGGTGCGCGATGTCGACGATCTGCCGCTCGCCGTTGCCGTACACCAGCAGGTCGGCCTTGGCGTCGAGCAGGATGGAGCGGCGCACCTTCTCCGACCAGTAGTCGAAGTGGGCGATGCGGCGCAGGCTCGCCTCGATGCCGCCGACGACGATGGGCACGCCGGGGAAGGCCTCGCGCGCGCGCTGCGCGTAGACGATGACCGAGCGGTCGGGACGGCGGCCGCCCTCGCCGCCCGGCGTGTAGGCGTCATCGCTGCGGATGCGGCGGTCGCTGGTGTAGCGGTTGACCATCGAATCCATGTTGCCGGCGGTGATGCCGAAGAAGAGGTTCGGCTTGCCGAGCTCGCGGAACGGGTCGGCGCTCTGCCAGTCCGGCTGCGCGATGATGCCGACCCGGAAACCCTGCGACTCGAGCAGCCGCCCGACGATCGCCATGCCGAAGCTCGGATGGTCGACATAGGCGTCGCCCGTCACCACGATGATGTCGCAGGAATCCCAGCCCAGCGCGTCCATCTCGGCGCGCGTCATGGGCAGGAACGGAGCGGTCCCGAATCGGGACGCCCAGTGCTTGCGGTAACGGGTGAGGTCGCGGGCCGTGTCCATGGCCGCGGCATTAGAACAGAGGCGGGCTCAGCGCGGGAAGGGGTCGGAGAACTTGGGGTCGGTGAGCAGCGCGTCGTCGGTGAGCGTGCGCAGGAAGGCCTCGAGCGCGTCCTTCTCGACCGGCGTGAGGTTGAGGCGCAGCGGCGTGCCGCCCGGGCCGGTCATGCGCGGATCGAGGTTCGGATGCGGCTGCACGCCGTTGTCGTAGAAATCGATGACCTCGCGCAGCGTGGCGAAGCGCCCGTCATGCATGTAGGGCGCACGCACCGCGATGTTGCGCAGCGAGGGCACCTTGAAGCGCGCGTTGCCCGCGCCGGCGTCGACGGTCGCGGCGTCGAGGCCGTTGTTGCGCAGGCCATCGCCGATGTGCGCGACCGAGGTGTGGCACAGGGCGCAGCGGCCGCGGCCGGTGAAGAGCTGCTGCCCCTGCAGCTCCGCCGGCGTGAAGGTCCCGGGGAAATCGGGCGCGCCGTTGACGAAGGCCGAATCGAACTTCGAGCGGTAGGAGACGATGGAGCGCACGAACTGCGCGAGCGCCCGCGCGATGCGGTCCTCCGTGACCGCGGGGTCGCCGAACGCCGCCGTGAACAGCGGCCTGTAGAAATCGACGGCTCCGAGCTTGGCGGTCAACTGCGGCAGCGTCATGCCCATCTCGACGGAGTCCTGGATGGGCTGCAGCACCTGCGCCTCGAGCGTGGCGGCGCGCTCATCCCAGAAGAACCGTCCGCGCGTGTAGTAGCGCGCGTTGGCGAGCGCCATCGAATGGCGCGGCGTGCGACCGCCCTGGAAGCCGACGCTGAAACGGGCCGGATCGTCGAAGCCGTTGGCCTGCCGGTGGCAGGAACCGCAGGCGATGGTGTCGTTGACCGACAGCCGCTTGTCGTAGAACAGCACGCGGCCGAGCGTGGCGCCCGCGTTGGTGACGCGGTTGTCCGGCGGGGTGTTGTCGAGCGCCGGGGGGGCGGGGGCGCCGCCCGGAGGGGTCGGCGCGGCGCCGAGCGAGCGGAACTGCAGCGGGAGGGCGATGTCGGCGTCGGTGTAGCCGAAGGGCGTGGCGGGCAGCGTCGGCACCGCCGCGGCGGGCGGCGCGGGCGGCGCGGGCGGCGTGGCGGCGGCCTGGGCGCTGGGGGTGCCACCGCCGCC
>DAIMYL010000266.1:0-2815 GCA_036734505.1 Steroidobacteraceae bacterium
TCGCCGAAGTAGTTCGGGTGGCGCGTCCAGCGCCAGAAGCCGCGGTCCATGACCTTGCCGGCGTTGGCCGGGTCGCGCTTGAAGCGCGCGAGCTGCCAGTCGCCGACCGACTCGAACACGAAGCCCACCACCCACAGCGCCACGCCCGCCCAGTCGAGCCAACCGAGCTCGGTACGGCCGAGCGCGGCGCCGAGCAACGGCAGCGAGATGAGCCAGGCCAACACGGCCTGCATGATGAACACCCGGTACAGGCTGCTGAAGGCGAACCCGGGTGAGTTGCGGCGGCGGATCGCCTGATAGCGGCGGTCCTCCTCGTGGCCCCAGTTGCGGGCCGTGAGGTAGACCGAAAGCCGGATCGCCCAGATCGCGACCAGCACCAGGACGAGGCGACCGCGCTGCGTCTCCGGTACGGTCCCGGCGTAGGCCAGCATGGCGAACAGGAACATCAAGGACCACTGGCTGTCGACATGGTCGACATTGCTGCGGACCACCGACAACGCCCACCCCGCTGCGGCGAACACGACGAGCACACCGAGACCGGTGAGATAGACGGACAGGTCGAACATGGGGGGGGGCTCCTGGAACCGGCGGGACGGCCGACATTGTGGACTGCGTCACAGGGGGCGCTCAACCCAGATTAATTAAAGTCCGCGCGGCGCGGGCCGTTACCGGGACAGGCCCACTGCAACCTGTCCCCGAGAGCGTCTCCCATGATCGCGATGGTCGGCTCAGTCATCGTCCTGCTTTCGGTCGCCATCGGATTCCTGATGGCCGGGGGCGACCTGCTGCTCCTTTGGCATCCGTCGGAGATCGTGGTGATCATCGGGGCGGCGCTCGGCGCCTTCATCACCAGCAATTCGGTGAAGGTGGTCAAGTCGTCGTTCGGGGGCGCCGTCGCGCTCTTCAAGAAGCCGCGCTACACCCGTGACTCGTATGTCGACCTGCTGAAGCTGGTCTTCGACCTGCTGGTCAAGGCCCGCAAGGAGGGCCTGCTCGCCATCGAAGCGGACATCGAGGACCCCTCGAAGAGCGAGCTGTTCAACAAGTACCCCGGGATACTGGCCGACCATCACATGCTGGAGTTCATCACCGACTGCCTGCGCTTGATGGTCGGCGGCAACCTGGACCCGAACGAGCTGGAAAGCCTGCTCGACTACGAACTGGAGACCCACCACAAGGAGGCCGCCGAACCGGCCCATGCGGTGCAGAAGGTGGCCGACGCGCTGCCGGGCTTCGGCATCGTGGCCGCGGTGCTCGGCATCATCAACACCATGGCCGCCATCGAGGGCTCCAGCAACGCCGAGATCGGCATGAAGGTCGGTGCGGCGCTCACCGGCACCTTCCTCGGCATCCTGGTCGCCTACGGCTTCGTCGGGCCGATCGCCGCGGCGATGGAGGTGCGCGCACATGAGGAAGGCAAGGCCTTCGAGGTCGTGAAGATGGCCTTGGTGGCGAGCGTGCGCGGGTATCCGCCGCAGGTCGCGGTCGAGTTCGCGCGCAAGCTGCTGTTCGCGGATGTGCGCCCGACCTTCACCGACCTCGAGACGCACCTCAAGGGCAAGCCCAAGAGCGCGGCGGAGTAAGGGGAGCCCATGGCGGCGAACCCTCCCAAAGGCAAGGACGGGGCAGCCCGTCCGATCATCATCCGACGCAAGAAGGTGATCGCCGCCGGCCACCACGGCGGTGCGTGGAAGGTGGCCTACGCCGACTTCGTCACCGCCATGATGGCGTTCTTCCTCGTCATGTGGCTGGTCGCCACCGCCGACCCGCAGCAGCGCGCGGCGATCTTCGAGTACTTCAAGAACCCGAGCATGCAGGACGGCGACTCGACGAAGCCCGCGCCCGGCCAGACCGGCCCCGGGGGCTCGAGCACGAGCGCGATCAACCTCGGCGGCGCGATGGATGCGCCGCGCGCCGGACCCGAGATGCAGCCGATGCTCGGCCGCGTGATGGAGGACTTCAAGGAAGCGCAGCGCGAGGAGACGCCCGAGGAGGCCAAGGCACGCAAGCTCGCCGAGGCGATGGAGAAGCGCCAGCTCAACTCGCTGCACGACCAGTTGAGCGACGCCATCGAGAAGAGCCAGGCGTTGAAGCCCTTCAAGGAGCAGCTGCTGCTCGACATCACCCCCGAAGGGCTGCGCATCCAGATCATCGACACCAAGAACCGGCCGATGTTCGACCTCGGCAGCACGCTGCTCAAAGATTACACCACACGCATCCTGGGCGAGCTCGGACCGTACCTCAACTCGGTGCCGAACAGGGTCAGCATCTCCGGTCACACCGACAACACGCCCTACGCCGGCGGCGCCCGCAACGGCTACAGCAACTGGGAGCTCTCGGCCGACCGCGGCAACGCGGCGCGGCGTGCTCTGGTGGCGGGCGGACTCAAGGAGGACAAGATCGCGCGCGTGGTCGGCGTCTCCTCGGCGATCCTGTTCGACAAGCAGAACCCGCGCAATCCGATCAACCGGCGCATCAGCATCGTCGTCATGACCAAGCGCGCCGAGCAGGCGGCGATGCAGGGCTACGAACGCGACCAACCGGGCACGCCGGCGCCCGCCGCGACGGCGGCGACGGCGGCGCCGGCCGCGACGGCGGCGCCGGCCGCGCCCTCGACGACCGCGCCTGCCGCTGCGCCGAGGGCGCCCTGACCGGAGGCGATAGCCGCGCCTCACCCGGGGCGGTTACCATGCGCGCATGGGACGCATATTCGAAGTTCGCAAGCACACGATGTTCGCGCGGTGGAACCGCATGGCGAAGCAGTTCGCCCGCATCGCCAAGGACATCAACATGGCCGTCAAGTCGGGCGGCCCCG
>DAIMYL010000267.1:0-2780 GCA_036734505.1 Steroidobacteraceae bacterium
CTGCGCACCGCCGATGCCTGCGGCGCCCTCGCGGTCGTCATCCCGCGGGACCGCGCCGCGCAGCTCAACGCCACGGTCCGCAAGGTCGCGGCGGGCGCCGCGGAGACCACGCCGGTGGTGGTGGTCACCAACCTCGCTCGCTGCCTGCGCGACCTCAAGGACGCCGGTCTCTGGGTCGTCGGCGCCGCGGGCGAGGCCTCGCAGGCTGCCGCCCAAGCCGACCTCTCGGGTCCGGTCGCCCTCGTCATGGGCGCCGAGGGGACGGGTCTGCGTCAGCTCACCCGACAGCACTGCGATGTGATGGTCCGGCTGCCCTCGCTCGGCGCCGTCGAGAGCCTCAACGTGTCGGTCGCGGCCGGCATGCTGCTCTATGAGGCCGTCCGCCAGCGGGGCGGCTAGGGCCGGCGGTCAGGCTTGCCCGTCCCCCGGGCTTTGGCTATAGTCCGCGCCCCCGTTTGGGGACTTCCTTGCCGCACCGGACCTGCTTCTCCGGGCGGCTTTCATCCACAAGGAGACGACATGAGGCACTATGAGATCGTGTTTCTGGTCCATCCGGACCAGAGCGAGCAGGTTCCGGCCATGCTCGAACGCTACAAGTCGATGATCACCACGGGCGGCGGGCAGATCCACCGCGTCGAGGACTGGGGTCGTCGGCAGCTGACCTTCCCGATCGCGAAGGTCCACAAGGCGCACTACATCCTGCTGAACATCGAGACCGACCAGAAGACCCTGGCCGAGCTCACCGGCGCGTTCCGTTTCAGCGACGCGGTGCTGCGGCACCTCGTCGTCAAGATGGACGGCCCGGTCACCGAGCCTTCGCCGATGGCGCGCGCCGCCGAGGAAGAGGCCGGTGGCGAGGGTGTCGACCGTCCGCGCCGTGGGCGCCGTGACGAGTCGGGCGACGAAGACGCGGTCGGCGACGCCGGCTGAGCCGTAAGCGAGAGGACACGCACATGAGAGACAAGCAAGGCGGCGGTGGCCGCTTCACCCGTCGCAAGAAGTTCTGCCGCTTCACCGCGGACGACGTCAAGCAGATCGACTACAAGGATCTGGCGACGCTCAAGGGTTACATCACCGAGACCGGCAAGATCGTGCCGAGCCGCATCACCGGCACGCGTTCGTTCTACCAGCGCCAGCTCGCCGTGGCCGTGCGCCGCGCGCGTTACCTCGCGCTGCTGCCGTACACCGACCAGCACTGACCGGGGGCACGCCATGGATGTCATCCTGCTGACCAAGGTCGCCAACCTCGGCGACATCGGCGACCGAGTGAAGGTCAAGTCCGGCTACGGCCGTAACTTCCTGCTGCCCGAGGGCAAGGCCACGCTCGCGACCCCCGCGAACGTCGCCAAGTTCGAGGCGCGCCGCTCGGAGCTCGAGAAGATCGCCAAGGACCAGCTCGCCGCCGCGCAGGGCCGTGCCGCTGCGCTCGAGGGCTTCACGCTGCGCATCTCCGCCAAGGCGGGCAGCGAGGGCAAGCTGTTCGGCTCCGTCGGCACCACCGACATCGCCGACGCCTGCACCGCGCAGGGCCACAAGGTCGCGCGCTCGGAAGTGCGCCTGCCCAACGGCCCGATCCGCACCGTCGGCGACCACCAGGTCGTGCTGCATCTGCACACCGACATCGACGTGCAGCTGCCGGTCACGATCAGCGCCGAGGACTGACGCCCCGTGAGCGCGCGCGGCGGAGACGTTCGCACGCCGCCGCACTCCATCGAGGCGGAGCAGGCCGTGCTCGGCGGCCTGCTGCTCGACGCCCGTGCCTGGGACGACGTCGCTGACATGCTCAGCGACGTCGATTTCTACCGTCCCGACCACCGTCTGATCTTCGAGGCCATCGGTCTCGTCGCCGCCGGCGGCAAGCCCGCCGATGCCGTCACCGTCAGCGGCCAGCTCGAGCGCAACGGCAAGCTCGCCGACGCGGGCGGGCTCGCCTATCTCGGCGCGCTGGTGCGCGACACGCCCACCGCCGCCAACGTCCGCGCCTACGCTTCCATCGTCCGCGAGCGCTCGCTCCTGCGCCAGCTGCTGCAGGCCGGCGCCGACATCGCGGCCTCGGTCTTCAACAACGAGGGCGAGACCGCGCGCGAGCTGGTCGAGATCGCCGAGTCCAAGGTCTTCGCCATCGCCGAGCAGGGCACGGGCGGCAAGCGCGACGGCGCGCTGTCGGTGCAGTCGCTGATGCCGGCGCTCATCGACCAGATCGACGAGTGGCACAACAACCCGAACGGCCTGCGCGGCCTGCCGACCGGCTTCGACGAGTTCGACCGCAAGACCGGCGGTCTGCGGCCCGGCGACCTCGTGGTCGTCGCGGGTCGCCCCTCGATGGGCAAGACCACCTTCGCGGTGAACATGGCCGAGTACGCGGCGCTCAAGGGCGACGTGAAGGCCTCGGTCGCGATCTTCTCCATGGAGATGCCCTCCGAGCAGCTCATGACCCGCATGCTGTCCTCGGTCGGCCGCGTGAGCCTCGGCGACATCCGCAGCGGCCGCATCGGCGACGACGACTGGCCGCGCATCACCGGCGCGGCGGGGCAGCTGTCCGAGGCCAAGATCTTCATCGACGAGACGCCGGCGCTGACGCCGACGCAGCTGCGCGCCCGCGCGCGCCGCGTGCACCGCGAGCACGGTCTCGGCCTCGTGGTCGTCGACTACCTGCAGCTGATGCAGGTGCCCGGCAACAAGGAGAACCGCGCCACCGAGATCGCCGAGATCTCGCGCAGCCTCAAGGCGCTCGCCAAGGAGCTGCGCGTGCCGGTCATCGCGCTCTCGCAGCTCAACCG
>DAIMYL010000268.1:0-2778 GCA_036734505.1 Steroidobacteraceae bacterium
TAGTCCGCGCCGATGGCGGCGCTGGTGTCGCGCAGGCCGTTGTGGCCGCCGTGGCCGCCGCCCTGCTTGAGCCGCGCGACGCCCGCCGGCAGGTCGAGCTCGTCATGCACCACGAGCACCTCGGTCGGCGCGATCCTGTAGAAATTGCTGGCCGCCGCGACCGCGCCGCCGCTGCGGTTCATGAAGGTGGTCGGTTTCTGCAGCCATAGCTCCACCGTGTCGCCGCGGGCGGCGGGGACGCGCACGCGCGCCATCTCCGACTGCAGCTTCGGTTCGGCGCGGAACACGCCGCCGTAGCGGCGCGCCAACGCCTCCACGAACCACCAACCGGCGTTGTGGCGGGTGCGGGCGTACTTGTCGCCCGGATTGCCGAGTCCCACCACCAGCCTGATGTTCGTCGCCGACACCTGGGGAGCCTCCTCGTCCGCGCGGACCCGCGAAACACGGAGGCCGCCTCGAGGGCGGCCTCCGCATGGGCGCACTGCGCCGTGGCTCGCGGGGACGCGGGCTTACTTCTTGCCTGCGTCCTTCTTGGCCGGTTCTTCCTTCTTCGCTTCGGCCGGCTTGGCCTCGGCCGTCGCGGCAGCCGCCTCGGCCGCCGGGGTCTCCGGCTCCTCGGCACGCGGGCTGTGGATCGAGACCACGACCTGGTCCTTGCCCTGCAGCACCGCGGTCGCCACGACGCCCGCCGGCAGCGCGATGTCGGAGATGGACCTGCTCTCGTTGTTCTTCATCTTCGAGAGGTCGAGCACGATCTCTTCCGGCAGGTCCTTCGGCAGGCACAGCACCTCGATGTCGGCGATGCGGTGCGAGACCACGCCGCCCTGCAGCTTGACGCCCGGCGACACGGACTCGCCTTTGAAGTGGATCGGCAGACGCAGCCGGATCTTCTCGTCCGGCAGCACGCGCTGGAGGTCGACATGCAGCACGCGCGGCTCGGCCGGGTGCATCTGCAGGTCCTTGACGACGGCGGGCTGCACCTCGCCCTCGACCTTCACGCCGATGATGGTGGAGTAGAACTTCTCGTTCTCCACCAGCGTCAGCAGCTTCTGATGGTCGAGCGACAGCGCGCGCGGATCGCGCTTGCCGCCGTACATGATGGCCGGCACGCGCCCCGCGCGACGCAGGCGGCGGCTCGCACCCTTGCCTTCGTCGTTGCGGAACTCGGCGGCGAGTTCGAATGACATCTTCATCTCTATGGCTCCAGTTGGATCAAAGGGACCCGTCCCGCGACCAGGACGGGCTCAATCGACGTACAGCGAACTCACGGACTCCTCGTCCCTGATGCGCCGGATCGTCTCGCCGAGCAGACCCGCCACGGAAAGCTGGCGGATCCGCGGGCATGCACGGGCCGCGGCCGAGAGCGGGATGGTGTCGGTGACCACCAGCTCGTCGAGCGCGGACTTGGAGATCTTCTCGACGGCGCTGCCGGAGAGGATCGGATGGGTGATGTAGGCGACGACGCGCACCGCGCCCTCGTCCTTGAGCGCCTGCGCGGCGATGCACAGCGTGCCGGCGGTATCGACCATGTCGTCGATCAGCACGCAGGACTTGCCGGCGACCTCGCCGATGATGTTCATCACCTTGGATTCGTTGGGGCGCGGGCGGCGCTTGTCGATGATCGCGAGCTCGACATCGTCGAGGCGCTTGGCGAGCGCACGGGCGCGGACCACGCCGCCGACATCGGGCGACACCACGATCATGTCCTTGTAGCCCTGCTTCCAGGCGTCGCCGAGCAGCACCGGGGAGGCGTAGACGTTGTCCACCGGGATGTCGAAGAAGCCCTGGATCTGCTCGGCGTGCAGGTCGACGGTGAGCACGCGCGAGATGCCCGCGCCCGACATCATGTTGGCGACGAGCTTCGCCGAGATCGCCGAACGCGTCGCACGCGGCCTGCGGTCCTGGCGCGAGTAGCCCATGTAGGGCACGACCGCGGTGACGCTGCGCGCGGAGGCGCGGCGGCAGGCGTCCGCCATGATCAGCAGTTCCATGAGATGGTCGTTGACCGGCGGGCAGGTCGGCTGCACGAGGAACACATCGCGCCCGCGCACGTTCTCCATCAGCTCGGCGTTCACCTCACCGTCGCTGAAGCGACCGACGACGGCGCGGCCGAGCGGCACCATGAGGTGCCGCGCGATGTCCTGCGCCAACGCGGGGTTCGCGTTGCCGGTGAAGAGCGCCAGAGTCTGGCTGTCCAAGCGGGCCTCCAAAGATCACGCGCCGACCGTCGGCGACGATCGGATGGTTGGGGTGGAAGGATTCGAACCTCCGAATGGCGGGATCAAAACCCGCTGCCTTACCACTTGGCGACACCCCAGCCGATTTGGCGGCACCCCGGACGCCAAAAGGGGCGGTATTGTGCGGAGGGGGGAATTGCCTGTCAATTCAGGGGTCTGGGCTCGTCGCCAGCCCACGGGCCACCCACGCCCGCCAGCGGTCCGGGACCCTTCCCGCGACCCGCTCGGCGGCGGCGGCGCTGTCGAAGGCCGCGAACAGGCAGGAGCCGGTGCCGGTGAGCCGCGCCGGGGCATGGCGGCCCAGCCAGTCGAGCGCCTCGGCGACCTCCGGGACCCTGGCCCGCACCACCGGTTCACAGTCGTTGTGGCCGGGCCCGGACAGCAGCTGCGGCACCGTCAGCCGCGGCGAATCGCGACGCAGTTCCGGCGCCTGGAAGACATCGCGGGTCGGGACGGACACGCCGGGGTGGATGACCAGGAACCATCTGGGGGGCAGGTCGACCGGCGTGAGCCGCTCCCCGACGCCCTCCCCGACCGCCGA
>DAIMYL010000269.1:0-2767 GCA_036734505.1 Steroidobacteraceae bacterium
CCCCTGCGAGGCCAGCATGACGATGCGCCGGTCGTGGGTGTCGGCGAAGGCGCCCGCGACCAGCGACAGGAAGAAGAACGGCAGCGTGCCCGCGGTCTGCACCAGCGCGACCATGTCCGGCGAGGGGGCGATGGTGGCCATCAGCCAGGAGGCGCCGACGGTCTGGATCAGGCTGCCGAACGACGAGATCAGCGCCGCCCACCAGAACAGGGCGAAGACGCGGTGCCGGAACGGGGCGAGCGTGCCCTGGCGCCAGCGTTGGAGGGAGGATTCGGAGGGCGAGGTCATGACGGCGGTGTCCAAAGGTATCATGTACGCATGGCCGTCACCGTCGAAGACATCCGCAAGGCCGCTGCGCAGCTCGCCGGCCGCATCGTCCGCACGCCCTGCCTCCGGTCCGAGACGCTCTCGGCGATGGCGGGCGCCGAGGTGTTCCTGAAGTTCGAGAACCACCAGTTCACCGCCTCCTTCAAGGAGCGCGGTGCGCTGGTGAAGCTGCTGTCGCTCGACGAGGCGCAGCGAAGACGCGGCGTGATCGCGATGTCGGCGGGCAACCACGCGCAGGGCGTGGCCTACCACGCGCAACGGATGGGTGTGCCCGCGACCATCGTCATGCCGGTCTCGACGCCCTTCATCAAGGTGCAGCAGACGCGGCAGCTCGGCGCGCGCGTGGTGCTGCACGGCCAGCACCTCGCCGAATCCGAGCTCAAGGTGCACGAACTCGTCGCCGCCGAGGACCTGGTGCTGGTGCACCCCTACGACGACGAGGCGGTCATCGCCGGCCAGGGCACGGTCGCGCTCGAGATGCTCGAGGACCAGCCGGCGATCGACTGCTTATGCGTGCCGGTGGGCGGCGGCGGTCTGCTCGCCGGCATGGCGGTGGCCGCACATGCGACGCGGCCGGACATCGAGGTCTTCGGTGTACAGACGCGGGCCTTCCCCTCGATGCACGCGTTGCTCAACGATCAGCCTTTGGAGTGCGGCACCACCACGATCGCCGAGGGCATCGCGGTGCGCAACGCGGGCCGCATCACCTCCGCCATCCTGCGCGAGCACGCGCGCGGGATCCTGCTGGTCGACGAGGCCGACATCGAGAACGCCATCAGCCTGTTGATCGCCATCGAGAAGACAGTGGTGGAGGGCGCGGGTGCGGCCGGCCTCGCGGCGTTGCTCACACACCCGGAGCGCTTCCGCGGCCGCAAGGTCGGGATCGTCCTCTGCGGCGGCAACATCGACACCCGCCTGCTCGGCATCGTCCTGCAGCGCCAGCTGGTGCGCGAACAGCGGCTCGTCACGCTGCGCTTCGAGATCACCGACCTGCCCGGCACGCTCGGCCGCATCGCAGGCCTCATCGGCGAGGCGGGCGGCAACATCATCGATGTCACCCATCACCGGCTGTTCCTCGATGTGTCGGCCAAGGCCGCCGACCTCGACTTCACCATCGAGACCCGCGACGCGGCGCATACCGCGCAGGTCGAAGAGACCTTGCGTGCGGCGGGACTCAAGCCACGACGCCTGTCAGCGAGCGGATCATGAACACGACCGACAAGACGACCAACACCCGCCTCGAGCGCATCCTCGACGCCATCGAGCGCGGCGGCAACGCCCTGCCCCATCCGGCGACGCTGTTCGCGCTGCTCGCGCTGCTCGTCATCGTCGCATCGTGGCTCGCCTCGCTCGCCGGCCTCGAGGTGCAGCACCCGACCACCGGCAAGACCGTCAGCGCCGTGAACCTGCTGAGCCTCGAGGGCCTGCACCGCATCCTCACCAACCTCGTGACCAACTTCACCGGCTTCGCGCCCCTCGGCACGGTGCTGGTGGCGATGATCGGCATCGGCGTCGCCGAGCACTCCGGCCTGATCGCCGCCTCGCTGCGCAAGCTCGTGCTGTCGGCGCCGCGCCGCCTGCTGACGCCGATCGTGGTGTTCGCCGGCGTGATGTCCAACATGGCGAGCGAGATCGGCTATGTGCTGCTGATCCCCCTCGCCGGGCTCATCTTCATCTCGGCGGGGCGGCATCCCATCGTCGGCATGGCGGCGGCCTTCGCCGGCGTGTCGGGCGGCTACTCGGCGAACCTGTTGATCGGCACCATCGACCCGCTGCTGTCCGGCCTCTCGCAGGAAGCGGCGCGCATCGTCGACCCGACCTACGAGGTGAGCCCCGCCGCCAACTGGTTCTTCATGGCGTTCTCCACGCCGGTGATCACGCTGCTCGGTTGGTGGGTCACCGAGAAGTTCACCGCCAAGCGCTTCCCGGACGGCGTGTTCCAGGCGGATGCCGCCGATGCCGCCATGGGCGCGCCGCTCTCGACGGCCGAGCGCCGTGGCCTGCGCTTCGCGGGCGTCACACTGCTCGCCCTCACCCTGCTGATCGTGTGGTCCGCGCTGCCCGTCGGCAGCCTTCCGGGTGCGGGGTTCCTGCGCGACGCCGACACCGGCGACCTGTTGAAGTCGCCGCTCATGTCGGGCGTGGTCGCGCTCATCTTCGTGATCGGGATCGCGCTCGGCATCGCCTACGGCGTCGGCGCAGGCACGGTGCGCAGCGACAGCGATGTCATCAAGGGCATGAGCGCCAGCATGACGACGCTCGGCAGCTATCTCGTGCTGGTGTTCTTCGCCGCGCAGTTCGTGGCGTTCTTCAACTGGACGCAGCTCGGGCTGATCATGGCGGTCAACGGCGCGGAGTCCCTGAAGGCGCTCGGCCTGTCGGCGCTGCCGCTGTTCGTGCTCTTCATCCTGCTGACGGCGTTCATCAACCTGTTCATGGG
>DAIMYL010000270.1:0-2766 GCA_036734505.1 Steroidobacteraceae bacterium
CCAAAGAGATCGCCACCGCCTACAAGACCGGCCGCGGCCGGTTGTCGATCCGCGCCCGCACCCACTTCGAGGAGGCGGGCAGCAAGGGCGACCGCCAGGCCATCGTGGTCACCGAGCTGCCGTACCAGGTCAACAAGGCGAGGCTCATCGAGCGCATCGCGGACCTCGTCCGCGACAAGCAGATCGAAGGCATCGCGAGCGACGGTCTGCGCGACGAGTCCGACAAGGACGGCATGCGCATCGTCATCGAGCTGCGCCGCGGCGAGAACGCCGAGGTGGTGCTCAACAACCTCTACGCGCAGACGCCGCTCGAGACGGTGTTCGGCATCAACATGGTCGCGCTGGTCGACGGGCAGCCGAAGCTGCTGTCGCTCAAGGAGATGCTCGAGGCCTTCCTGCGCCATCGCCGCGAGGTCGTGACGCGGCGCACGGTGTACGACCTCGCGCGCGCACGGGAGCGCGCCCACCTGCTCGAAGGTCTCGCGGTCGCGCTCGCCAACATCGACGAGGTGATCGCCCTGATCAAGGCCTCGCCGTCGCCGGCCGAGGCGAAGGCCGGTCTGATGGATCGCACCTGGAACTCGGGCGCGGTGCCCGCCATGCTCGCGCGCGCCAACGGCGTGTCGACCCGGCCCCGCGAGCTCGCCGCCGCGCTCGGCCTGCAGCACGACGGCACCGGTTATCGCCTCAGCGAGGAGCAGGCGCAGGCCATCCTCGAGATGCGCCTCAACCGTCTCACCGGCCTCGAGCAGGACAAGATCATCGGCGAGTACGCCGAGCTGCTCGCCCGCATCACCGACCTCGACGACATCCTCGCCCGAGCCGAGCGCCTGCGCGAGGTGGTCCGCGACGAGCTCGTCGCCATCCGCGACGAGTACGGCGACGCGCGCCGCACCGAGATCAACCGCGACCACATCGACCTCGCCACCGAGGACCTCATCGAGCCGCAGGATGTGGTGGTCACCATCTCCCACGCCGGCTACGCCAAGAGCCAGCCGCTCACCGAGTACCAGGTGCAGCGCCGGGGCGGTCGCGGCAAGGCGGCGACGACCGTCAAGGAAGAGGACTGGGTCGACAAGCTGTTCGTCGCGCATACGCACGACTGGCTGCTCTGCTTCTCGAACCGCGGCCGCGTCTACTGGCTGCGGGTGTTCCAGCTGCCGCAGGCGGGGCGCGGTGCGCGCGGCAAACCGCTCGTCAACCTCATGCCGCTCGAGGAAGGCGAGAAGATCAACGCCGTGCTGCCGATCAAGCAGTTCGACGACGAGCACTTCGTGTTCATGGCGACGAGCCACGGCACCGTCAAGAAGACCCCGTTGTCGGCCTACTCGCGTCCGCGCCCCTCCGGCATCATCGCCGTCGACCTGCGCGACGGCGACCGCCTGGTCGGCGTGGGCCTCACCGACGGCAAGCGCGACATCATCCTCGTCGCGAGCGACGGCAAGGCGATCCGCTTCGCGGAGGACGAGGTCCGGCCGATGGGCCGCGATGCCACCGGCGTGCGCGGCATCCGTCTCGCCGACGGTCAGCAGCTCATCTCGCTCGTCGTGGTCGGAGAGGGCCTGATCCTCACCGCCTCCGAGAACGGCTACGGCAAGCTCACGCCGCTCGAAGACTTCCCGGTGCACGGCCGCGGCGGGCAGGGCGTCATCGCGCTGCAGACCACCGAGCGCAACGGCGCGACGGTCGCTGCGCTGCAGGTCCAGCTCGGGCAGGAGATCATGCTCATCAGCTCGACCGGCACGCTGGTGCGCACCGGGGTCGACCAGATCTCCATCCTCGGACGCAACACCCAGGGCGTGCGCCTGATCCGTCTCGACGAGAGCGAGCGGCTCGCAGGGGTCGAGGCCATCGGTTCGCTGGGCGGCGAGGAAGACCTGCCGGAAGGCACGGAGCCCCTCGATGCGCCGGCCGCGGGCGAGGGAGCCCCGACCGCCCCCCCTGCGGGCACGCACTGCGCGCGCCGCGCGGCGCCGCCTCCGGAGTCCCTTCGTTGCGTGTCTTCAACTTCGCGGCCGGTCCCTCGGCGCTGCCGCTGCCCGTGCTCGAGCGTGCACGCGACGAGCTGCTCGACTGGCAGGGCAGCGGCATGTCGGTCATGGAGGTCAGCCACCGCGGCAAGGCCTTCGTGGCGCTCGCGGAGCGGGCCGAGGCCGACCTGCGCGATCTGATGGGCGTGCCCGCCGGATACCGCGTGCTGTTCCTGCAGGGCGGCGCGACGGCGCAGTTCACCGCCATCCCCATGAACCTCACCGCGGCCGGCGACACCGCGGACTATGTCTGCACGGGCGTATGGGGCAAGAAAGCCATCGCGGAGGCGCGGAAGTTCTGTGCGGTGAGCGTCATCGCCGACGAAGCCGCCTCGGGCTACACCACCGTTCCTGAGGCCTCGTCGCTGCGCTGCACGCCGGGCGCGGCGTATGTCCACTACACGCCCAACGAGACGATCGGCGGCGTCGAGTTCCCCTATGTGCCGGACACGGGCGGCGTGCCGCTGGTCGCGGACCTCTCCTCGAGCATCCTCTCGCAGCCCATCGATGTCGCGCGCTTCGGGCTCATCTACGCCGGCGCCCAGAAGAACATCGGGCCCTCGGGACTCGTGCTCGTCATCGTGCGCGACGACCTGATCGGCAAGGCGAGACCGGCGACACCCCCGATCTGGGACTACGGCGTGATGGCGCGTGAAGGGTCCATGCTCAACACGCCGCCGACCTTCAGCATCTACATCGCCGGGCTGGTGTTCCAGTGGCTGAAGGGCGAGGGCGG
>DAIMYL010000271.1:0-2753 GCA_036734505.1 Steroidobacteraceae bacterium
CTCACCCCCTCCCCGCCCACCCCCAATAGTGGTACCCCGCGAAGTGCGGGCGGTGCAGGTAGCGCGAGTGCAGTTCGGCGGTGAAGCCCGCGGCGGCGAGCAGCGCCGGGATGTCGCGGCCGAGTTGGCAGCCGCCGGCGAGCGGGGTCCAGACGGGTTGCAGGCGCCGCTGCCAGGCGCGCACGCGGGGGTCGGGGGCGCGGCCGTGTTCGGAGAACAGCAGCTCCCCGCCCGGCTTCAGCACGCGGCGCATCTCGGCGAGCGCGGCGGCGGGGTCGGGGATGGTGCAGAGGCTGTAGGTGCACACCACGCTGTCGAAGCTCGCCTCGGGCGCGGGCAGCGTCTCGGCGGAGAGCGGCATCAGCTCGACCGATAGGCCCGCCTCGCGCGCGCGGCGCAGGGCGAGCGGGTGCATCTCGACGCCGGGGTCCACCCCCACGATGTGGCTCACCCGCGCCGGGTCGTAGTGCGCGAGGTTCAGGCCCGTCCCGATGCCGATCTCGAGCACCCGGCCCCGCGCACGCGGCACCACCCGCGCCCGCTGGCGGCTCACCACCCCAAGACCGCAGGCGCAGTCGATCAGGCGCGGGAGCAGGAGGCGGGTGTAGAGGGAGGGGGGTGTGGTCACGGTAGGTGCAAGGCTGCGCTTAATGGGGTGGTTTGCCCAGATTCATCGCTTCCTTATTGAAGGATAATCGCTCATGGTCACAGGTCCGCGATGACGCGATGAACAAACCCTACCACCCACCGTTCCAGCTGACCCATCGCATGACCGAGGCGATGACCGGTATCGCCGAACTCTTGGGCGCGTGGAAGGCGATCAATCCGGGCTCCCTACGGCCGGAGCTGCGGCGCGGCAATCGTATCCGCAGCATCCAGGCGTCGCTGGCGGTGGAGCAGAACACGCTGACGCTGGAGCAGGTGACGGCGGTGCTGGAGGGCAAGGTGGTCCTCGGTTCGCCGCGCGAGATCCAGGAAGTGCGGAACGCGTTCGCGGCGTATGAGTCGATGGGGCGGTGGCAGGTCGATCGGGTGGAGGATCTGTTGGCGGCCCATGCGGTGATGATGGCGACGCTGGTGGACGATGCCGGTCGGTGGCGGCACGGCGGCGTGGGGGTGATGCGGGGCGACAAGGTCATCCATGTCGCGCCACCGGCGAGTCAGGTGCCGCGGCTGATGCAGGACCTGTTGCAGTGGCTGGCCGATACGGACGCGCATCCCTTGATCGCCTCGGCGGCGTTCCACTATGAGCTGGAGTTCATCCACCCGTTCAGCGACGGCAACGGTCGCATGGGGCGGCTGTGGCAGAGCTTGATCTTGAGCCGCTGGCAGCCAGTGCTGGCGTACCTGCCGGTGGAGACCGTGATCAAGCAGCGCCAGGCGGCGTACTACGAACAGTTGGCTGCAGCCGATGCGAAGACCGACTGCTCGGGGTTCATCGAGTTCGTTCTGACGGCGATCGAGGAGAGTCTGGAGGAGGCGGTCCGGGCGGGGAGCGGTCAGGACACGCCGGGGAAAACGCCGGGGAAAACGCCGGGGAAAACACCCGAGCGCATCTTGGGTTTGCTGCGTGATGCGCCGGAGCTGTCCATCCCGGAACTGGCGGAGCGCTTGGGCAAGTCGGTCAGCGCGGTCGAGCGCGCGATCCGCAAGTTGCGCGAGGCCGGTCGGCTCGTCCGGGTTGGCCCGGACAAGGGCGGATATTGGAAGGTTATGGACGGCGCCGGGGTTGGCGATGTCGATCGCGGAGGCGGCGGAGCTGATGACGGGGGATTGAGAGGCGCCAGATTGCGTTACCGGTAACACTATCATCCGATAATTGGCCTTTATTAGTCTTTTATCAATGCCAATAGGACCCGATACGCTACTCCCGCGGCGGTGGCGGCGGTGACGCCCAGCGCTTCAGCTGGCCGCCGCCGTGGCTAGGCCGGCGGCGGCGGCGCACTGTGAATGCGTTAGTACTTCGTCAGTACCTGGTACATACGGCGCGACAGGTACGCGGCCAGGGGCTCGCATGCAGGTCCTCGGGCAGGCGGGTTCGCAACTCCGGCATATCTGCACGAACGCAACGGATTGACCGATACCCGCACCGGCCCGGGCGTCCTAATCTCATCGGGCGCAAGCGAGGCGACCATGCCCAAGGAAGCGGTACCCAAGGAGGCGGTGTTCACGCTGAAGCTCGAGCCGGGTCTGCGGCGTGCGTTCACGGCGACCGCACGGGCGAACGACCGGACAGCCTCGCAGGTGGTGCGGGACCTGATGCGGGAGTACATCGACCGGCATCAGCGGGTGGACGACTATGCAGCGTTCCTGTCCGCCAAGGTGGAGCGGGCGCGGGCGCAGGCGGCGGCGGGGCGCTGTGCGGCCGCCGCGGACATCGAGGCGCGCTTCGCCTCGAGGCGGGAACGGATGAGGGGCAAGCCATGAATGTCGTCTGGACGCTCGAGGCGCAACGGGACCGCGAGGACATCTTCGAGTTCAACGCAGCGAGCGACCCCTTGGACGCGGTCCGCGTGGATGAGCGGTTCTCGTCGGCGGCGCAGCGGCTCGGGTACCAGCCCCTGAAAGGGCGGGCGGGCCGGGTCGTCGCCACGCGCGAGTACCTCGTGCACGAGCACTACCGCCTGGTCTACGAGACCCGCGACGGGTCGCTGTGGATCCTCGCGCTGGTGCATGTGACGCGGCATTGGCCGGCGCCGCGCGGGGCGTGAGGCGTGGCGCCGAATCGGACATACTGGGTGTAGGCGGTGGAT
>DAIMYL010000272.1:0-2750 GCA_036734505.1 Steroidobacteraceae bacterium
CCCTGCCAGTCGAGCAACGATTGCTGGAAGCTGGCGAAGGTCGTGAACGCCAGCAACGACAGCAGGATGAAACCGAACAGGCATCGCAGCACGGTCTTGTTCATGACGGCGTCTCCTCGTCTCGTGGCCTATGTCTCAGGGCCGACGCGTGGGTGGTGGCGCCGCCTGCACCAACGCGGCGCCGATCAGCAGCGCGGCGAGATCCGTGGTGTCGGGCAGGCGGCCCGGCACCCATTGTTGCAGGAACTCGACCAGCGCCGCGACCATGAACGCGATCAACAGGGGCGCCAGCCGCCGGGTGCGGCTGCTCCAGGCGAGCCATGCGAGGCCTATGCCGAGGAACAGCCGCTCGATGGCGGGCAACGAGCCGGGGTCGGACGCGGCGCCCGTCAGCTCGGCGAACGGCAGCCATGCCGTGTCGCCCACATCGGCGACGGTCGCGGCGGTCGGCCAAAGACCGGCCGCCAGCACGGCGAGGCAGGCCGACCGGAACACCGGCGTGGGATCCCACCGCAGGCGACCCATCCCCAGCAGCGCCACGGTCGGCAGCGCGATCAGCGCTCCCAGGACCTCGTCAGGCGAAAGCTGCTGCCCCACGAACAACAACCGCAGGCCGAGCGAGGCGACGGTCGCCGTCAGCAAGGCGCTCCAGAACGAACGCCAGCGCACCGCTGCGCGTAGTCCGGCCGCGAGCACGAGGTAGCAGGCGAACCACGCGATGACCCGGCTCGGTGAGAGCTCCAGCGCGAGGCTGGCCTCGAGGGCGGCGCTGACGCGGCCAGGGCGCAGCCGCGGCACGAAAGGCGCGAGATGCGCGGCGATCCACAACGCCGCGAGGACGCCGAGGGCCGCTCCCGCATCGAGCGTCCCGCGTCCGGTCGAGGGGTCGCGGACGACCCCGAAGCGGCTGTGGGGCAGGATGCGCCAGACGACCGCCAGCCCGACGCCCACGGCGGCGCTCACGGTGTTGAAGACCCAGTCGGAGAGCGCCGGATCGCGCGGCGGCAAGGCGTGCTGCGCGATCTCCACCGCGAGCGAGAGCGCTGCGGCGCCCAGCACGGGCCAGACGACGCGGCCGATCCCCCGGCCCCGGGCGTCGAGGGCCAGCGCGCCCAGCAGGCCGAAAGGGACATACAGCAGCAGGTTGACCACGGTGTCGCGGCGCGAGGGCGGGGTCCAAGCCTGCAGTCGCGGCAGGCCGTCCCGCAGACCCGCGAGCAGCCGCTCCCAGTCCCAGTCGAAGGGGTAGAGCGAGGCGCTCAGCACCAGCCCGACCCAGCCGATGAGCAGCCAGACCGGCAGCCGGGGCGCCGCGGGATCCCGGCCGCCGATACCCGGGATCATGGAACTGTGACGTGCGTCCTAACCGGCAGGACGGGCTTTCGGGTGAACATCCGTGGTCAGTCTAACCGCATTCCCCCCCTTGCTCCGCCCGTGTCCGGACGGCAGTCTTCGTGAGGGCCGCGGCGGACTGTGCCCCGGAGGACCCGTCTTGGTCGAAGCCCACCTGATCGAACTGCGAGAGCGGCTCTCGGCGCTGCAAGCCTTGGCCGCGGTCGACCAGCTCATCCTGGCCGGCGCAGGCCTCGAAACCGTGGTGGAGGCGCTGCTCGACCGCATGCAGCCGACGCTGCGAGGCGATGTCACCTGCATCGCACTGCCCTCGGCCGCCGTGCCGGGAGCTTGGGACCTGCGCATCGACATGCGTCAGGACGATGCCATCCTGCGACGCACGCTGACCGAAGAGCGCGGTGTCGACCCGACCGAGCCGCGCGCCGGTCCCGTGCCGGCCGTGCTGCGCTCGCTCGGTGCCCGCACGCTCCGGGTCCGGCCGGTGATGTTCGAGTCGCGGCGCGTCGCGATGTTGGGCGTCGGTTTCTTCGACGGCGCGCCGATCGACGCGTCGCTGGACGAACCCATGGACAACCTGGGCCAACGCCTGTCGCTCGCCGTGGCGCGGCATGAGCGCGAGGAGCGGCTCTACCGACAGGCGCACTACGACGCGTTGACCGGGCTGCCGAACCGCCTGCTGTTCCGGGAGCGGTTCGGCGGGGAGCTGCGCCGCGTACGCGACGGCGCACCGGGCGGCGCGTTGCTCTATCTGGACCTCGACGACTTCAAGGCGGTCAACGACTCGCTGGGCCATGAGGCCGGCGACCGGATGCTGACCGTGATCGGGCAGCGTCTGCGCGCCTGTGTCAAAGAATCCGATACGGTCGCCCGCATCGGCGGGGACGAGTTCACGGTGGTGCTGCGCGATCTGCCGGATGCCGCCACCGCGCGGATCGTGGCGCGCCGCATCCTCGATGCGCTGTCGGCGCCGATCTGGCTGGCCGGCGAGGGGCGGCAGGTCGGGGTCAGCGTCGGCATCGCCGCCTTCCCCGCCGACGGGCTCGACTGCGACGGACTGCTGCGTTGCGCCGACGCGGCCATGTACCGCGCCAAGCAACAGGGCCGCGGTCGGGTCGCTTCGGCTACGGGCGGCTAGCGCTTGCCGAACAACCGCTCGAGTTCGGCGCGCGCCGCGTCGACCGCCGCCCGGTCCTCGGGGATGTAGGCACCGGCCCGCGGCTTGAAGTGGTCGCAGAAGTTGGCGCGCTCCTTGTCGCGCACCTCTTCGGCGGTCGGCTCGCGGCAGTGCTTGGCGACGCGCGTGTCGAAATCGACGCAGAGCCTGCAGACATGCAGCTCCGCACGGCACTGCGGGCAGACATCGAGCCGCCGCAGCGGCAGGGAGAGCGCCGCGAGCG
>DAIMYL010000273.1:0-2737 GCA_036734505.1 Steroidobacteraceae bacterium
TCGAAGCGCTGTTCATGGCGAACTGGGACGAGGACGACGCCTACTGCAGCCAGGCGCAGGACTTCCAGGACGCGCGCGCGGTGTGCAAGGAGCTCGGCATCGTCCTGCACCGCGTGGGCTTCGCCGAGGAATACCGTCGGCAGGTGTTCGACGATTTCCTCGCCGCGCACCGCGCCGGCCGGACGCCGAACCCGGATGTGCTCTGCAACCGTGAGATCAAGTTCGGCGTCGCGCTCGCCCATGCGCGCCGGCTCGGAGCCACGCACCTCGCGACCGGCCACTACGCGCGTCGCGTCGACGGCGCGGACGGCCCGGGACTGTACAAGGCCGTCGACCGCGCCAAGGATCAGTCGTACTTCCTGCACGCCATCGACCGCGCGCAGCTGTCGGCGGCGCTGTTCCCGCTCGGCGGACTGACCAAGGCAGAGGTGCGCACGAAGGCGCGCGCAGCGGGTTTGCCGGTGCACGACAAGAAGGACAGCACCGGCATCTGCTTCATCGGTGAGCGCCCGTTCCGCGAGTTCCTCGCGCAGTGGTTGCCGGACGCGCCCGGACCCGTGGTCGACGAACAGGGCATCGAGCTCGGACAGCACCGCGGTCTCGCCTTCCACACGCTCGGTCAACGCGCCGGACTCGCCATCGGCGGCCTGCGGGGCCGGGCGGAAGCTCCTTGGTATGTCGCCCGCAAGGACGCCGGGCGCAACGCGCTGGTCGTGGTGCAGGGACATGACCACCCTCTGCTGATGTCGCGGACCCTGGTCACGGCGCGCGCGCACTGGCTCGCTCCGAACACCACCGACCGCTTCCGCTGCGCGGCGAAGATCCGCTACCGCCAGGCAGACCAGCCCTGCGAGGTCGAGGTACGCGACGACGGGGGGCTCGAGCTGCGGTTCGATGCGGCGCAGCGCGCGGTGACGCCCGGCCAGTTCGCCGTCCTCTACGACGGCGAGCGCTGTCTGGGCGGGGCGGCGATCGAGTCGATATAATCGTCCGATTCATCAAGGTTTCCGCCGATCCGGGGGTTTGACATGACGGACAGCTATCAGGCGCGCACCACGCTAAGCGTAGGCGCCCGCTCCTACGACATCTGGAGCCTCGCGGCGCTGCCGAAGGACAAGGTCGCGCGCCTGCCCTTCTCGCTGAAGATCCTCCTCGAGAACCTGCTGCGCTTCGAGGACGGCGTCAACGTGACGAGGTCCGACATCGACGCGCTGCTCGGCTGGGACGCCAAGGGAACCCCCGACCACGAGATCTCCTTCACGCCGGCGCGCGTCATCATGCAGGACTTCACCGGCGTTCCCTGCGTGGTCGACCTCGCGGCGATGCGCGAGGCGGTCGCCAAGCTCGGCGGCGACCCGCAGCGCGTGAACCCGCTCGCGCCCGCGGAGCTCGTCATCGACCACTCGGTCCAGGTCGACGACTACGGCACCGCCGACTCGCTCGGCCGCAACACCCGCATCGAGTTCGAGCGCAACGGCGAGCGCTATGCGTTCCTGCGCTGGGGCCAGTCGGCGTTCCGCAACTTCAAGGTGGTCCCGCCGAGCACCGGCATCGTCCACCAGGTCAACCTCGAGCATCTCGCGCGCGTGGTGTTCGAGAACCGCGACGGCGGTCGGCTGCAGGCCTACCCGGACACGCTGGTGGGCACCGATTCGCACACCACGATGGTCAACGGTCTCGGCGTGCTCGGCTGGGGCGTTGGCGGCATCGAGGCCGAGGCCGCGATGCTCGGCCAGCCCGTGACGATGCTGATCCCGCAGGTGGTCGGGTTCAGGCTGACCGGCCAGCTGCCGCCGGGCGCCACCGCGACCGACCTCGTGCTCACCGTCACCGAGATGCTGCGCAAGAAGGGCGTGGTCGAGAAGTTCGTCGAATACTTCGGCGACGGCCTCAAGCACCTGCCGCTCGCCGACCGCGCGACCATCGCCAACATGGCGCCGGAGTACGGCAGCACCTGCGGCATCTTCCCCATCGACGAAGAGACGCTGCGCTACCTCGAGCTGTCGGGCCGTTCCAGCGAACAGGTCGCACTGGTCGAGGCCTACGCCAAGGCACAGGGCCTGTGGCGCTACGACGGCGCGCCGGCCGCCGACTACACCGATGTGCTCGAACTCGACATGTCGACAGTCGTGCCCTCGCTCGCCGGCCCCAAGCGCCCGCAGGACCGCGTGCCCGTCACGCAGCTCAAACAGGTCTACCGCAAGACGCTCGAGCAGATGTCCGCCGAGCGCGCCAAGAAGAACCCGTCCGCGAGCGGCGTCGGCGCCGTGACGGCGGGTGGTGCGGAGGCCGGCTACCAGGTGCGCGACGGCGCGGTGCTCATCGCCGCCATCACCAGCTGCACCAACACCTCCAACCCCTCCGTCATGCTCGGCGCCGGTCTCCTCGCCCGCAACGCCGCGAAGAAGGGACTCAAGGCCAAGCCTTGGGTCAAGACCAGCCTCTCGCCCGGCTCGCGCGTCGTCACCGACTACCTCAAGAAGGCGCAGCTGCTCGACGATTACGAGGCCGCGGGCTTCTATGTCACGGGCTACGGCTGCATGACCTGCATCGGCAACTCGGGCCCGCTCAAGCCCGAGATCTCGGCCGCCGTGAAGTCGGGCGATGTCATCGCCACCTCGGTGCTCTCCGGCAACCGCAACTTCGAAGGCCGCGTGCACCCCGAGGTGAAGATGAACTTCCTCGCCTCGCCGCCGCTGGTCGTCGCCTACGCGCTCGCCGGCACCACCGACATCGA
>DAIMYL010000274.1:0-2731 GCA_036734505.1 Steroidobacteraceae bacterium
CTGCCCGGCGGCGCGGTGATCGGCCAGCAGCTCGAGGGCTTCCTGCAGCGACTGCTCGGCCCGCCCGTCACCCGCGCCTCCTTCGACGAGCTGCCCATCCCCTACCGGGCCATCGCCACCGACATCGCCACCGGCCAGATGGTGGTGCTCGACAAGGGCAGCCTCAACGCCGCCGTGCGCGCCAGCATGTCGGTGCCGGGCGCGTTCGCGCCGCAGGAGATCGACGGTCGGCTGCTGGTCGACGGCGGCCTGGTGCGCAACCTGGGCGTCGACATCGCGCGCAGGCTCGGGGCGGAACGCGTCATCGCGGTCAACCTCGGCACCACCCTGATGCCGCGCGAGCAGGTGCAGTCGCTGGTCGGCGTCACCGCGCAGATGATCAACATCCTCACCGACCAGAACGTGAACGCCTCGCTCGCGCAGCTCGGGCCGCAGGACCTGCTGATCACGCCGGAGCTCGGCGACTACAGCGCCGCGAACTTCAAGGAGGCCTGGACCACGGTCGCGATCGGCGAGCGTGCGGCCCGCAAGGTGGCCGACCGTCTCGCCGCGTTCGCCGTCCCGGACGCCGAATGGCAGGCCTGGCGTACGGCGAAGCTGCCGCGCCGCATCCCCGACACGGGTGGCCCGGCGACGGTGGTCGTGAAGACCGACGGCCTGAAGCATGTCGACCCGCAGAGCGTACAGGCGGTGTTCGAGGCCGTGAGACAGACCTCGCCGCCGGAGCGTGTCGTCGAGGATGCGGTCGAGGCGCTCTACGCCACGGACGATTTCGAGCAGGTGACGCTGCGCACCGAGTCGCGTAGCGGCGCCGATACCGTGATCATCGAACCGCGGGAGAAGAGCTGGGGGCCGAACTACCTGCGCTTCGGCACCTCGCTCAGCACCAACCTCGAAGGCATCAGCGGCTTCAACGTCATCGGCGACCTGCGCGCCACCTGGCTCAACAAGAAGGGCCTCGAGTGGCGCGCCTCGGTGGCGCTCGGCGACCTGATGGGCCTCCGCACCGAGTTGCTGCAACCCATCGACCTGCAGCGGCGCTGGCTCGGCAGCGCCTATCTGGACGCCCGCCGCCGGGTCGACACGCTCTACCTCGACCAGGACGCGGCCGCGACCTACCGCAACTCCGTGCTGCGCGCCGGGCTCGGCATCCGCAGCCGCTACTTCACCGATTCGGAGATCCAGTTCGGCCTGCAGCGCTCCTGGTACGACCAGCGCCGCGAGAGCGGGGTCGACCTCGGCGACAAGACCGCCGTGGCGAACGTGGGACTGCTGCGGTACACCATCGACCGCCTCGACGACTGGGAATTCCCGCGCAGCGGTCTGTACGCGACCGTCGGCCTCGAGCAGACGCTGGAGGTGTTCGACGACGACCTCGCGTACCGCAAGGGCGGCATCGAACTGCAGCAGGCGTTCGGGCGCGACCGCCACAGCCTCGCCTTCGCGGCGCGCTACGGCACGGCCTTCGGCAGCGATCTGCCGCTGGTCGAGGCGTTCTCGCTCGGCGGTTTCCAGAACCTCTCCGGCAACGCCGAACGCGAGGTGCTCGCCAACCGCGTCGCGTTCGCGCGGTCCGTCTACGCGTACCAGCTCGGCGGCGGTGGCGCGGCGGCCAAGGGTTTCTATGCCGGCGGCTCGCTGGAGCTCGGCCGGGCCGCCGAACAGCTGAACACGATCTCGGCGCGCGCGGCGCGCATCGACTTCGAGGACCGGTGGATCGTCGGCAGCTCGCTCTTCCTCGCGGCCGACACCGCCCTCGGACCGCTGTACCTCGCGGTGGGCTTCGGCGAGGGCGGACGCCGGGCGTATTACCTCTTCTTGGGCCGACCCTGAGCGGAGGACGGGCGTCCGCCTGAGACCACCCGTCGCAGGTGGGCGCGGAACGCGCCCCCGAGCTCGGGGTGCGCGAGCGCGTAGTCGACCGTGGCCTGCAGATAACCGAGCTTGCTGCCGCAGTCGTAGCGCGTGCCCTCGAACCGGTGCGCGTAGACGGCTTCGTCGCCCAGCAGGCGCGCGATGCCGTCGGTGAGCTGGATCTCGCCGCCCGCACCGCGTCCGATGCGCTCGAGGTGCTCGAAGATGCGCGGCGTGAGCAGGTAGCGCCCCACCACCGCGAGCGTCGAGGGCGCCGCGGACGGCCGCGGCTTCTCGACGATGCCGTGGATGCGCCGCGTGTCGCCGCGGCCCTGGGCCGCGACGATGCCGTACTTGCCGGTCTCGGCCCGCGGCACGATCTGGCAGCCGATCACGCTCGCCTGCCGCTCGGCGTACACCTCGGCCATCTGCGCGAGCACCGGCTGCTCGGCGTCGATGAGATCGTCCGCGAGGTGCACGAAGAAGGGTTCGTCGCCCACCGCCGGCCGCGCGCAGAGCACCGCGTGACCGAGGCCGAGCGGCGCCGGCTGGCGGATGTAGATGCAGGTGGCATAGCTCGGCAGCACGCTGCGCAGCTGGCGCAGCAGGTCCGACTTGCCCTGCTGCTCGAGCAGCTGCTCGAGCTCCTGGTCGGAGTCGAAATGGTCCTCGATGGCGCGCTTCGAGGCGCCGGTGATGAACACGAGACGACGCGCGCCGGCGGCGAGGGCTTCCTCGACCGCGTACTGGATCAGCGGCTTGTCGACGACCGGCAGCATCTCCTTCGGGCTCGCCTTGGTCGCCGGCAGGAAGCGCGTGCCACGGCCCGCGACCGGGAACACCGCCGTCTGGATGGGTGAGCGTCTGCGCATGCCGT
>DAIMYL010000275.1:0-2727 GCA_036734505.1 Steroidobacteraceae bacterium
GCGATGACGTCGCTGTCGATCACCGGCACGCCGAGCTGCGCGAACACCTCCGCAGCGCGCGACTTGCCGCTCGCGATGCCGCCGGTGAGGCCGATGCGGAAGGGGGAGGGCGCGGTCACGGGCTCAGCCGCCGAAGCCGCGCAGCGCGGCGGGCAGCAGCGCATCGCCCCACATCAACACGATCCAGCCGGCGACGGCGAGGAAGGGGCCGAACGGGATGGGGTGCTCGCGGCTGCGGCCCCGGCCGACGATCAGCACGACGCCGACCGCCGCGCCCGCCACCGAGGCGATGAGCACGATGGGCAGCAGCGCCTGCCAGCCGAGCCAGGCGCCGAGCGCGGCCAACAATTTGAAGTCGCCGTAGCCCATGCCCTCCTTGCCGGTGGCGAGACGGAACACCTGGTGCACGGTCCAGAGCACGAGGTAGCCCGCGATGGCGCCGAGCACGGCGTCGGCGAGCGCGGGCGGCAGGCCGCCGCCGGTCGCGCCGAGGCCCGTCGTTCCGCCGCCAGGACCAAAGAAAAGGCTCATCGCGAGGCCCGCCCAAAGCAAGGGCAGCGTCAGCTGGTCGGGCAGGAACTGCGTGTCGAGGTCGATGAAGGCGAGCGCGACCAGGAACGCGACCAACAGCAGCGCGCCCACGAGCGGCCACCCCGGAGCGAACTTGATGGCGGCGAGCGCGAACAACGCGGCGGTGAGCGCCTCGACGATGGGGTAGCGCGGCGACACCGCGGCGCCGCAGGCGGCGCAGCGGCCGCGCGCCAGCAGCCAACCGACGATGGGCACGAGATGCAGCAGGCGCACCGGCGCTTTGCAGGCCGGGCAGTGCGAGCGCGGCACGATGAGGTTGTAGGCGGGCCCGTCAACGGGCTCGCGGCCGGCGAGCTCCTCGCACTGGGCGTGCCACTCGCGCTCCAGCATGCGCGGCAGACGATGGATCACCACGTTGAGGAAGCTGCCCACCACGAGGCCGAGCAGCGCCGCGGCTGCGATCAGGACGGCAGGTTCGATCGGCATGGTTCCCTCGGACCGCGGTTTCCGCGACAATGGAGAGTGTAGTCCACAGACCACGGGCGCTCCGAATGAATCTGCACGAGTATCAAGCGAAGGAAGTCTTCTCCGCCTACGGCATCCCGGTCCCGACCGGGCGTGTCGCGGCCACCCCGGACGAGGCGGTCGCCGCCGCCGTGGCGCTGGGCGGCAGCATCTGGGTGGTGAAGGCCCAGGTCCACGCGGGCGGCCGCGGCAAGGCGGGCGGCGTCAAGCTCGCCCGCGACACGGACGCCGTGCGCGCCGCCGCCGCGGCCATGCTCGGCACGCGCCTCGCCACCAAGCAGACCGGTCCCGAGGGTCTGCCGGTCGAGAAGGTCTATGTCGAGTCCGGCTCGGCCATCGAGCGCGAGATCTACCTGTCGCTGACGCTCAACCGCGAGAAGGGCCGCATCGCGATGGTCGGCTCGGCCGCCGGCGGCATGGACATCGAGGAGGTCGCCGAGCACTCGCCCGAGAAGATCACCAAGGTCGACATCCACCCGGCCGCGGGCCTGCAGCCCTACCAGTGCCGCCGCATGGCCTTCGCGCTCGGCTTCAAGGGCGCGCAGATCGCCGAGTTCCAGAAGATCGCGATGGCGCTCTACGACCTCGTGATGCAGAAGGACGCCGGCCTCGTCGAGGTCAACCCGCTGATCGTCACCAAGGACGGCAAGCTGGTCGCGCTCGACGCCAAGATCAACATCGACGCCAACGCGGTGTTCCGCCAGCCGGTGCTCGCCCAGATGCGCGACACCTCGCAGGAGGACCCGATGGAGCTCAAGGCCAGCGAGCACGACCTCAACTATGTCTCGCTCGACGGCGACATCGCCTGCATGGTCAACGGCGCGGGGCTCGCGATGGCGACCATGGACCTCATCAAGCTGCACGGCGGCACGCCGGCGAACTTCCTCGATGTGGGCGGCGGCGCCACCGCCGAGCGCGTCACGGCGGCGTTCAACCTGATCCTCTCCAACCCGAAGGTGCGGGCGATCCTCGTCAACATCTTCGGCGGCATCGTGCGCTGCGACCTGATCGCCGAGGGCGTCATCACCGCGGTGAAGAACGTCGGCGTCAAGGTGCCGGTGGTGGTGCGCCTCGAGGGCACCAACGCCGAGAAGGCGCGCGAGATGCTGGCGGCGAGCGGCCTCAAGGTCACCGCCGCGGCCGACCTCACCGACGCCGCGCAGAAGGCCGTCGCCGCCGCGCGCTGCGCGCCGCGACCGACGCGCCCCACGACAAACAAAGAACAACGGATCCGAACATGAGCATCCTCGTCGACAAGAACACCCGCGTCATCTGCCAGGGCTTCACCGGCAAGCAGGGCACCTTCCACTCCGAGCAGTGCATCGCCTACGGCACGCAGGTGGTGGGCGGCGTCACGCCGGGCCGCGGCGGCGACCAGCATCTCGGCCGGCCGGTGTTCGACACCGTGCACGACGCGGTGCGCGCCACCGGCGCGAACGCCAGCATGATCTATGTGCCCGCGGGCTACGCCGCCGACGCCATCCTCGAGGCGGCGGATGCCGGGGTCGAGCTCGTCGTGTGCATCACCGAGGGCATCCCGGTGAACGACATGGTGCGTGTGAAGGCCGCGCTCGCCGGCACCGGCGTGAAGCTCGTCGGCCCCAACTGCCCGGGCGTCATCACGCCGGGCGAGTGCAAGATCGGCATCATGCCGGGCTTCATCCACAAGCC
>DAIMYL010000276.1:0-2723 GCA_036734505.1 Steroidobacteraceae bacterium
GTGTCCTTCATCTTGTCGAGCAGGAACTCGATGGCGGCGAGCTCGTCCATCGGGTGCAGCAGCTTGCGCAGGATCCACATCTTGGCGAGCTCGCCCGGGTCGGTGATGAGGTCTTCCTTGCGGGTGCCCGAGCGGTTGATGTTGAGCGCCGGGAAGGTGCGCTTCTCGGCGATGCGGCGGTCGAGGTGGATCTCGCTGTTGCCGGTGCCCTTGAACTCCTCGTAGATGACGTCGTCCATCTTCGAGCCGGTGTCGATCAGCGCCGTCGCGAGGATGGTGAGCGAACCGCCCTCCTCGATGTTGCGCGCGGCGCCGAAGAAACGCTTCGGGCGCTGCAGCGCGTTGGCGTCCACGCCGCCCGTCAGCACCTTGCCGGAGCTCGGCACCACGGTGTTGTAGGCGCGCGCGAGGCGGGTGATGGAATCGAGCAGGATCACGACATCCTTCTTGTGCTCGACGAGGCGCTTGGCCTTCTCGATGACCATCTCGGCGACCTGCACATGGCGCGCGGCGGGTTCGTCGAAGGTGGACGAGACCACCTCGCCGGCCACGGTGCGCTGCATCTCCGTGACCTCTTCCGGGCGCTCGTCGATGAGCAGCACGATGAGGTAGACCTCGGGATGGTTGGCGGTGATGGCGGTGGCGATGTTCTGCAGCAGCATCGTCTTGCCGGCCTTGGGCGGCGAGACGATGAGGCCGCGCTGGCCCTTGCCGATGGGCGCGCAGAGGTCGATGGCGCGCGCGGTCAGGTCCTCGGTGGAGCCGTTGCCGCGCTCGAGCTTCAGGCGCTTGGTCGGGTGCAGCGGGGTGAGGTTCTCGAACAGCACCTTGCTGCGCGCGTTCTCGGGCGAGTCGAAGTTGATCTCGCCGACCTTGGTGAGCGCGAAGTAGCGCTCGCCTTCCTTCGGCGGGCGGATCAGGCCCGAGATGCTGTCGCCGGTGCGCAGGTTGAAGCGGCGGATCTGCGCGGGGCTGATGTAGATGTCGTCGGGGCCGGCGAGGTAGGAGCCGTCGGCCGAGCGCAGGAAGCCGAAGCCGTCCTGCAGGATCTCGAGCACGCCGTCGCCGTAGATGTGTTCGCCCTGGCGGGCGTGCGCCTTGAGCAGGCTGAAGATGATGTCCTGCTTGCGCGAGCGGGCCATGTTCTCGACGCCGTACTTGGCGGCGAGCTCGACCAGCTTGTTGATCGGCATCGACTTGAGCGTCGTCAGGTTCATCGACTTGCGCGAGGCGGCGAGCTCCTCGGCGCTGATGATCTCGGCGTCCTCGCCGGTCTCGATGAACGGGGCGTGGTCGATCGGACCCTCGTCCATCATCGGCCCGGCGACGTTGCCGTGGCGACCGCCGCCGCCACGGTTGGGGTCACGGTTGCCGTGGCGCGGGCCGCGTTGGCGCTGTCCGCCGCCGCCGCCCTTGTTGCCGAGGTAACCGCCCCTCACAGGTGGCTGTCCAGGAAGGCCGCGAGCTGCGAACGCGAGGCCGCGCCGACCTTCTGCGCTTCGACGGTGCCGTTCTTGAACAGGAACAGCGTGGGGATGCCGCGGATGCCGTACTTGGCCGGCGTCTGCGGGTTCTCGTCGATGTTGATCTTGGCGATGCGCAGTCGGCCCTCGTAGGCGGGCGCGAGCTCATCGAGGATGGGCGCGATCATCTTGCAGGGGCCGCACCATTCCGCCCAGAAATCGAGCAGGACGGGCTTGTCGGACTTGAGGACGTCGGTCGCGAAGGTGGCGTCCGAGGTGTTGAGGATGTGAGGGCTGCTCACGCGGGTAAACCTCCGTCAGGGAGTGTTGAGGGTCTGAAAAGGGGGCGAGGGGGCCGGTGGGCGGGCTCGCGGCTGAACGCCGTACGGATTGGCCGCCAAATGGTTACAATAGCGCCGCAGAAAATTGTTGTTTCGTGCCTCTGGGCTTACCAGAAAGAGAGGATGACTCGGGGGCAGAACGCCCGTTGGTCGGCATTTTTAGCCAATCCGCGGTCCTTTTGCAAGCGTCCCCGTCAACCTCACCCTGCTGGTACGAAATGTCCGACACCCATCTTTCAGACCTCACCTTCTCGGCCCTCGAACTCGCCCCGCCCTTGATGCAAGGCATCGAGGACGCCGGTTTCGTGCGCTGCACACCCATCCAGGCGCAGACCCTGCCCCACGCCCTCGCCGGCCGCGATGTCGCAGGCCAGGCGCAGACCGGCACCGGCAAGACCGCAGCCTTCCTGGTCGCGCTCTTCCAGAACCTGCTCGCGAAACCCGCGCCGCCCACCCGCGGCGCCACCGCCATCCGCGCGCTGGTCATCGCGCCGACGCGCGAGCTCGCGGTGCAGATCCACAAGGACGCCGAGGTCCTCAACCAGCACACCGGCCTCAAGCTCGCCGTCGTGTTCGGCGGCGTCGACTACGAGAAACAACGGCGCGAGCTCGAGGGCGGAGTCGATGTGCTCATCGGCACGCCCGGCCGCATCATCGACTACTACAAGCAGCATGTGTTCGAGCTGCGTGAGGCGCAGGCGGTGGTGCTCGACGAGGCGGACCGCATGTTCGACCTCGGCTTCATCGCCGACATCCGCTACATGCTGCGCCGGCTGCCGCCGCCCGATCGTCGTCAATCGATGCTGTTCTCGGCGACGCTGTCGCAGCGCGTGCTGGAGCTCGCCTACGAGCACATGAACGAGCCGGTGCTGGTGCAGGTCGAGCCCGAGAAGATCACCGCCGACCGCGTGCGCCAGCT
>DAIMYL010000277.1:0-2720 GCA_036734505.1 Steroidobacteraceae bacterium
TCGAAGAACCGCGCCACGGGTTTCACCAGCGTCGGCGGCGGTCCGGCGGCGACGGCCGCGGTGGCCATCGCGCGCCTCGGCGGCCGGGCGCGGCTCGCGGCGCGCGTCGGTGATGACGCGGTCGCCGACGAGATCGAGCGGGAACTGCATGGCCACGGCGTCGATTGCGCGCAGCTGCGCCGCTTCGCGGGGCGTGCGTCCTCGCGTTCGGCGGTGGTGGTCGACGATCTCGGCGAGCGCATGATCGTCAACCACACCGACCCTGCCATGCCCGCCGATCCGGCGTGGCTCTCGCAGGTCGACCTCGCGGGCGTCGATGCGGTGCTCGCCGATGTGCGCTGGCCCGAGGGCGCGGCGCTGATGCTCGCACGGGCCAAGGCGGCCGGCCTGCCCGCCGTGCTCGACGCCGATGTGCCGCTGCCGCCCGGCTCGCCGTTGCCGGACGCGGCCACGCATGTCGCGTTCTCGCTGCCCGGGCTGCGCGACCATCTCGGACTCGCGGCCGATTCACCGCTCGATGCCGATGCCTGCGCCGCGGCGCTGCAGCGGATCGCGCGCGAGACCGGCGCCTGGTGCGCGGTGACGCTCGGCGCCGAGGGCGTGCTGCATGTGGCCCGTCCCGGTGCGGCGGTCGGCGCGGCGGGCGAGGTCGCGGTCGCGCGTACGCCCGCATTCCGCGTGACGGCGGTGGACACGCTCGGCGCCGGCGATGTCTGGCACGGCGCGTTCGCGCTGGCGCTGGCGGAGGGCTTCGACGAGAGCGCCGCGGTGCGCGCGGCCTCGGCCGCCGCGGCGATCAAGGTGACGCGCCCGGGTGGGCGCGCGGGTGCGCCGACGCGCGCGGAACGCGATGCGCTGCTGTCGTCGACGGCAGGCGGCGCCTGAAGGAGGACGACGTTTTGGACCTTTCAGCTGGAAAATACCGGGGCATGCGCCGCATGGCGGACGCCGCCGGGCGCTTCAAGATGACCGCGGTCGACCAACGGCCGCCGATCAAGAACCCGATCCGTGCCAAGCGCGGCACGGCCGAAGCGCCGTGGGAGGATGTCGCCGGCTTCAAGGAGATGCTGATCCGCGAACTGCAGGGCGAGTCGTCGGCGATGCTGCTCGATCCGCACTACGCCTATCCGCGCGGCGTGACGATGCTCGACGCCTCGCGCGGCATGATCCTGACGCTCGAGGACTCGATCTTCAGGGAGACGCCGGGCGGTCGGCTCTCGTCCGAGATCGACGACTGGTCGGTCGAGAAGATCAAGCGCGCGGGCGGCGACGCGGTGAAGGTGCTCGCGTGGTACCGGCCCGACGCCGACCCCGCGGTGTGCCGCGCACAGCAGGATTTCACGCAGCGCATCGGCGAGGCCTGCGCGCGCTACGACATCCCGTTCGTGTTCGAGCTGCTGGTCTATCCGCTCGCCTCCGACGCCGCGCAGACGCGCGATTACATCGAGATGCAGGGCAAGCATCCGGAGTTCGTCATCGAGAGCGTGCGCACCTTCGCCGATCCGCGTTTCGGCGTCGACCTCTTCAAGCTCGAGAGCCCGGTGCCGGCCGCGCAGGTGCCGGGCGTCGGCGAGCCCGGTTGGGAGGACGCGCAGCGCTGGTTCGACGCGCTCGGTCAGGCGGCCGGCCGGCCCTGGGTGATGCTGTCGGCGGGCGCCGGCATGGAGGAGTTCCGCCGCGTGCTGACCCATGCCTACCGCGCGGGGGCCTCCGGCTATCTCGCAGGCCGGGCGATCTGGGCGCGCGCCTTCACGCAGTTCCCCGACTGGGATGCGATCCGTGACGGACTGCGCGGCGAGGCCCGAGAATACATGCGCGGCCTGAACGCGCTGACCGACGCATCGGCGACGCCCTGGCACGCGCACGCCTGCTACGGCGCGCAGGGCGCACGCGTGACGCCGGCGGATGCGACCTTCCGCCATGTGTACCCCGGGTTCGGGGCTTGAGGAGGACGATGACATGCTGACCTATGGCGTGGCGGTGCTCGCCCGACCGACCTTCGATGTGCCCTTCGCGGAAGCGACCAAGGAGCGCGCCTTCGCGGCGCTCGAGGCGGCCGGCATCCGCACGGTGGGGCCGCGCGGTCTGCTGTTCGACCGTGCCGCCGCCGAGCAGGCGGTGGCGGAGATCGCCGACGCCGGTCCGATCGACCTGCTGCTGATCCTGCAGGTGACCTTCACCGACGCCACGATGACCGTGAAGCTCGCGCGCGAGGCGAAGGTGCCGCTCGCGGTCTGGGCGCTGCCCGAGCCGCGCATCGGCGGTCGTCTGCGCCTCAACGCCTACTGCGGCCTCAACCTCGCGGCGCATGCGCTCGGCCGCGCGGATGTGGCGCACGGCTCGCTATACGCGGACCCGGACGCGCCCGGCATCGGCGAGAGCCTGCGCGCGCTCGCGCGTCCCGCGGCGCTGCCGGCCTCGGCCGCCGCGCTGCCCGCCGCCGCCGCGGGCGATGCGGCTGCAGCCGCCCGCACCGCCGCGGCCGATGCCGCCGCGGCCCGCGTGCTCGGCACGCTCGCGGACTCGAAGATCACCGTGGTCGGTCGTCATCCGGACGGCTTCGACACCTGCGAATACGATCCGGCGCTGCTCGCGCGGCTCACCGGCATGAGCGTCGAGCAGGTGGAGCTGCCCGATCTCTTCGCGCGGGCGCGTGCAACCGACCCCGCGCGGGTCGCCGCGGTGCGCGAGCGCGTCGAGGCGCAGGTGGCGGGCGTCGC
>DAIMYL010000278.1:0-2703 GCA_036734505.1 Steroidobacteraceae bacterium
TACCCGGTCAACCTGCTGATGTCCGGCCCCGCGGGCGGCGTCACGGGTGCGCTGTGGGTCGCGGTGCAGGCGGGCTTCCCGAACCTGTTGACGGTCGATGTCGGCGGCACCTCCACGGACGTCGCGCTCATCCAGGGCGGCCAGCCGCGGCTGCGTCGCGAGACGACGGTCGGCGACGTCACGGTGCGCGCCTCCTCGGTCGACATCCGCACCGTCGGCGCGGGCGGCGGCTCGATCGCCCATGTGCCGGAGCTCACCAAGGCGCTGCGCGTCGGTCCGCAGTCGGCGGGCGCCGACCCGGGTCCCGCCGCCTACAACCGCGGCGGCACGGAGCCGACCGTGGCGGATGCCAACATCGTGCTCGGCTATCTGCCCGAGATGCAGAAGCTCGGCGGCGACATGGTGCTCAACCGCGAGCTCGCCAACACCGCCGTCAAGAAGGTCGGCGATGCGCTCGGTCTCAACACCAAGCAGGCCGCGCAGGGCATCTACAACATCGTCAACGAGAACATGGTCGGCGCGCTGCGCCTCGTGTCGGTCGAGCAGGGCTACGACCCGCGCGACTACGCGCTGATCGCCTTCGGCGGCGCAGGTCCGCTCCACGCGAACGCCTTGTCCCGCCTCCTCGGCTCCTGGCCGTCGATCATCCCGCCGGGTCCCGGCGTGCTCTGCGCGCTGGGCGACGCCACGACCGCGGTGCGCGACGAGCGCGCCCGCACGTATGTGCGCAAGTTCAGCGAGACGAGCGCCAAGGAGATCGAGAAGATCCTGAAGGCGCTCGCCGCCGACGCGTCCAAGGGCCTCGAGGCCGAGGGCGTGAAGAAGTCCGAGATCACCACCGCCTACCAGGTCGACCTGCGCTACCACGGCCAGGGTCTGCGCCTGACGGTCGAGGTCGACCTCGCGGAACTGCAGAAGAAGGGGCTCAAGGCCGTCGCCGACAAGTTCGACGCCGAGCACAAGCGCCTGTTCACCTTCGCGCTGCCGCTCGAGCACGAGCTCGTCACGCTGCGCGCCGCCGTCCAGGGCCAAGGCATCAAGATCAAGCGCCAGCCGCTCCCGGCCGGCGGCACCGATCCGAAGGCCGCGGTGGTCGGCAAGCAGAAGGCGTTCATGGACGGCAAGGACGTCACCGCCATCGTCTACGACCGCGCGAAGCTGAAGGCCGGCAACAAGGTGCGCGGCCCCGCCATCGTCATGGAGATGGACTCGACCACCGTCATCCTGCCGAAGCACACCGGCCATGTCGACAAGTCGAGCTGCATCCTGATCTACCCGGACAACTACAAGGCGCCCAAGAAGGCCGCCGGCAAGAGGAAGTAAGTCCATGCCCGCAACCATCATCCAGCGCAACAAGAAGGCCTTCAAGAAGACGAAGGTCGACACCGTCACCATCGACATCATCGAGAGCGCGCTGCGCAACGCGCGCTACGAGATGGACACCGTGCTGTTCCGCACCGCGATGTCGCCAGGCATCCGCGAGCAGCACGACGAGTTCCCGATGATCGCCAACACCGAAGGCAAGATGGTCGTCGGCCAGTTCGGCTCGTTCATCTGGGGCTTCATGCAGGGCTACGACGGCACGGTGGAGGAGGGCGACATCTTCCTCACCTCCGACCCGTACTCCGTGAACGGCGCCATCAGCCACGCCAACGATTGGCTCATGCTGATGCCCATCTACCGTGCGGGCCGCATCATCGCCTGGTCGGCGATGTTCGGTCATATGACCGATGTCGGCGGCAAGGTGCCGGGGTCGCTCCCGACCGACGGCACCACGATCTACGAGGACGGCATCGTCGTGCCGCCCACCAAGATCTACAAGGCCGGCAAGCTCAACGAGGATGTGCTGCGCGTCGTGCTGCACAACTGCCGTCTGCCGCACTGGAACCTCTCGGACTTCAACGCCATCACCGCGGCGCTGCGCACCGCGGCGGCGCGCTGCGTCGAGATCGCCGAGCGCTTCGGCGACGACGTGTTCTACTCGGCGATGGACGCCATGCTCGACCGCAACAAGCGGGCGATGCGGGCGCTCATCCGCCAGAACGTCCCGGAGACCAAGCAGTTCTTCGAGGACTACATCTGCGACGACGGCCTCAACATGGGCCCGTACCGCATCAAGTGCGCCATGTGGCGCGAGGGTGACAAGTGCATCTTCGACTTCACGGGCACCGACCCGCAGTCGATCTCCTCGATCAACTTCCTGTTGAACGAAGAGATGTTCAAGATGTTCGCCGGCATCTACATGATCATGGTCTTCGACCCGCAGATCCTGTTCAACGACGGGTTCTACGACCTCATGGAGGTGCGCATCCCGCCGGGCACGCTGCTCAAGCCGCTCAAGCCCGCAGCGCTGTCCTGCCGCACCCACGCGCTCGGCCGCATCTTCGACATCCTCGCGGGCCTGCTCGGCCAGGGGAACCCGGACTTCATGTGCGGCGCCGGCTTCTCCGACAGCCCGCACTTCATGTACTCGGGCTACGACAAGAACGGCGAGTGGTACCAGCTGTACCAGATCACCTTCGGCGGCATCCCGGGCAAGCCCTTCGGCGACGGCCCGGACGGCCACTCGCTGTGGCCCTCGTTCACCAACGTGCCGAACGAGTTCCTCGAGAGCTACTTCCCGCTGCGCATCGACATCTACGAGACCATCGCGGACACCGGCGGCGCCGGCAAGAACCGCGGCGGCAACGGCCTGCGCATCGG